>JBDTUA010000267.1:0-7752 GCA_040007995.1 Gemmatimonadota bacterium
CGTCGGCTGGGAGCTATCGCAGCGACTGCGGCGACGTGGCGGGAGGGCTTCTCGCGTGCGGCCGTGTGAATCAGGGCGCCTGCCCTGCGCGCTCGGTTAACGGCCTAACCTGATGGGACATACGTCGGCGCCGGCCGAGTCGCGTCCGAGGTTCATGAGAGGACTCCAACTACATCGTGCATTCGGCGTCAGCGCGCGCGTTCACGCCACACGCGCAATGCCGCATCGATGCGCGCGAGAACGTCGGTACGTTCGCGCGCGTCGTTCCATGCGGTGAAGGCCACCGCATTCGCGCGCAATCGCTCGGTCCATGCGAGGAAGTAGCGCGCGTCGGCCGTCGATTGCATCGGCACGCCAGCCACGGTGACGTAGATCGGACTGGTGGTGGCGAGCGGCTGCACGTCGAGCACCGGGTGGCGACCGCCGATGCTCCAGGCGCGCAGCAGGTACCAGCCACTCGCGTCGGTCGTTAGCGTCAGCGTGGTATCGGCGCGTGTGCCGCCGGCCCCCACGCGCAGGCTGGCCACCACCACCCCGTTCCGCACGACCTGCAGCGAGTCGATGCCGACGAACGAGCGCAGCGAGACCGTCGCACGCAAGCGGTGCATCCCCGCCGGGAGCGTGACCTCGCCTCCCGCTTCCTGTCTCGCAATGGCAAAGCGGAGCAGCGGTCCGTTCGTCGCGAAGGTGCGGCCAGCACGGATGGCGTCGAGGAATCGCTGGTGCGTCAGCGGTCCGTTGACCTTCGCGTAGACACGGTTCATTCCTACCGGCCCGCGCAACGACGCATAGTTCGCCATCGCATCGGTGCCGGCGCCGGCAGGGAGCCGGAAGCCGGCGCTAAGCGCCGCGTACCAGACGCGCTGATTGACCATCAGGTCCTCGACGAAGCCGAGCGCCTCGTAGTAGTCCAACAGCCCCAGGGCAAGGTCGACCGGGAACTCGTTGGTGAGGGGGCTCGTCGTGTCGCTCGGCTCGGGCCACGCCTCGAAGGGATGCACCCAGCCGGCGAGCGCGCCTTCGGCGCGTGCCTCACTCATGACGTCGGCATTCATCGGCACGAGAGACTGGGCTGCTGTATTCGTGTAGGCGGCGTAGCCCGGCAGGCGGACGTGCCCGGAGAGTCCGAGGAGGGCGTGGTGACCCCAGACCGAGGTGTGGAATTCCTGGTCGTGTCGCAGCAGCACATCGCGCGTCGAGGCGGGATCGTTCGCCCCGGTGAAGTAGCCGATGTCGGGGACCCGCTCCTCCTTGTTGACGATGAGGTTCTCGACGACGCGCAGGTCCTCAGCGCGCGCCTGGCGGACGAGGCGTGCCGGCGTGTTGCGATACATCCCGCCGTAGTTCATGTGCACGTGCAGGTCGCCACTGACCCACCCGTGCGCCGAGAGATCGTCGATGCGCCTGAGGGCGACGCGCACGGTGGTCGTCTCGCCGGCCCGGACGGCGATTCGCCGGACGACGTGGGCATACTCGAGGCCGCGCATGACTTCGACCGTTGCCTCTCCTGCGCGCAACGCAACGATGACCGGGGCGTCGAGATGGAAGTAGTCGAACTCGAATCGGCGCTGCGTGCGATCAAAGCCATCGTCGCCCTGCATCCACGCGTCGTCGGGCGCGGCGTGCCGGCCATCGTCACCCCGCACCGATGCGCGGGCGGGAACGCTTGCACCGGTCGCGGCATTGGTGACGACGAGGCGCAGTGCGCCGGTGGGGGCACGCCAGGTGGTGTGGCGTATGTTGAGCGGGCGCCGCCTGCCACCGGGGAGATCGATGATCCACAGGGCCGTGTTCCCGCTTTCATTCGAGATGTAGGCGATGTGGCGCCCATCTGGAGACCAGCGCGGATTGGTGGCGTCGAAGTCGCCGTAGGTGAGCTGCAACGGCTCGCCGCCGAGCGGGGTGGTGGCGCCATCGGTCCGTGGGTCGGCCGTCGTGAGCCAGAGCTGGTGCCACTGACGACCGGCATACGACGCGTAGACCACCCGGCGTCCGTCGCGTGACCAGTCGGGGCGCGCCTTCCACATCGTCTCCTCGTCGAAGACGAGGCGCATCGCGACGCCGGTGGCGGTTGTATCACCGGACGCGCGATCGACGGGGAGTCGCCAGATTCCCCCGGTCCCCCAGATCCGTCCCCGGTTGGAGACAAGGAGGAGCTCGCGCCCGTCGGGGGACCAGGTGGGGGAGAGGTAGTGATCGAAGGGCGAGTAGTAATAGCGAGGGAGCCCCGAGTCGCGATCCTCGGTTATCCGCCGCGGCGCACCTAACGAGTCGCCTATGACGGGAGCAACGAAGACGTGGAAGCGTCCCTCGAAC
This sequence comes from Gemmatimonadota bacterium, assembly GCA_040007995.1. Classification (GTDB taxonomy): domain Bacteria; phylum Gemmatimonadota; class Gemmatimonadetes; order Gemmatimonadales; family Gemmatimonadaceae; genus SCN-70-22. The sequence continues at coordinate 2,317 of JBDTUA010000267.1, forward strand.
GACGTGGCGACCCACGCGAGGCGGGTACCGTCGGGGGACCAGCGGGGCTCGAGGTGCACGGCGCCATCATCGCGCAGGACGCGGGTGACGCCGCTGGCGAGGTCGAGGAGGCAGAGCTGGATGGTCGTACCGGTGTAGCGCACGAAGGCGACGCGCGAGCCATCGGGCGACCAGTCGGGTTGGTAGTCGTAGCCGCCGCTGTCCGTCAGCTGCACGGCGCGGTCGCTGTCGACCCGCTGGCGCCAGAGCGTCCCACGCCGGCTGTACACCAGCTCGGTGCCATCGGGGGACCAAGCCGCGGCGCTCGGGCCGCTGGTCAGCTGCGGGAGGTAGAGTTCGCGGTAGTAGTAGGGGTGCGGCTCGTGAATCTGGGGGAGGACGGGGGCACGTTGGGCGATCGTTAGGCGCGGGACGAATAGCAGGAGGAGGAAGGCGAGGAGGACCAGTGGTGGGGTGCCGTCGAGTCGCGCGAGGCGCGCTCGGGAGCGCGCTTCGGTTCGCGAAGGGTGCGGGGGGCGGGACGGAAGGAAATCGGGGGACGGGCGCGGCGGGCGCGGCGGGCACGTGAGTACTGTTGGGTGCACGCGGGGAGCGGCGTTGGGGGCCCCCCCCAAACACAATTTCGATCCCCCCGCCCTGTTCGCCTTCACCATAGCATCGCCTCCCCGATCATTCGTCTGCACCGCGTCCCCGCCGCGCCCCCACCACCTGTTCGCGCAACACGCGCAAGTCGTCGTCCGTGGGCTCCGGCACCTTCTCGAGCGTATCGCGCACCCGAAGCGCCCAACCGACCCCTGCTCGTACCTCGTCCACCGTCCGCCCAGGATAGAGCGCCGCCAGCTCCAATTCCCCCGTCTCGACGTTCGCCGCGAGAATGGCCTTGTCCGTCACCACGCGCGTTGGCCCCGCCCCCGGAATGCCGAGCGCCTCGCGCCCACCGCCTCGGGCTCGGTGCCCCGGCGAGGTGATGAAGTCGACCCGCTCGCGAAAGGCGCGCGGATCCAACCGGGCGATGATCAGGGTACGCCGCGCATGGATCGCAATCTCCGTCGCCCCACCGCCCCCCGGCAATCGCACCGTCGGCGACGCGTAGTCACCGATCACGGTGGTGTTGATGTTTCCCCAGCGATCCACCTGCGCGCCGCCGAGGAAGCCGACCTCGATCCGCCCGTTCTGGAGGAAGAACTGAAAGACATCGGCCATCCCGCAGATCATGAGCGACCCGGTGACTAAAGACGGATCGCCGATCGACACCGGCAACCGCTCCGGCTGCGCCCCGATCGCTCCCGACTCGTAAATGAGGACGAGCCCCGGCGCATGCGTCGCGCGCGCCAGGTTGCACGCCAGATTCGGCAACCCGATCCCGACGAAGACGACCTCCCCGTCACACAGCTCCCGCGCCGCCACACACGCCATCAGCTCGGCGGGCGCGTAGCGCCCCCCCGTCCCCCCTCCCCCGTCCCCCCTCTGCTTTTCAGTACCCATACGACACTTCCCCGCTCATCGCCGGCCGCGCCGTCAGCCGCGCAACCAGCTCCGGCTGTCGCCGCAGGTACTCCTCGCGATCGGCGATCCCATACACCCACTGCGCGAGATACGCCTCCAGCTTGGCGGGGTCGCGTGAGATCCCCTCCCATGCGAGGTAGAAGGCGTTGTCGCGATCGTAGAAGCCCTGCGCGTACGACGGGTGCGCCCCCCATGGCTCTACCACCACCGCATCGACGATGAGTCCCGGAATGATCGTGCGATTCGGATCGGCGCGGATCACCGCCGAGTCGACCAACTCCTCGACCACCACAATCACCCGCTGCGACGCGAAGGCTGCTTCCTTCTGCACGCCGAGCAGTCCCCAGACCTGCGCGTTCCCCTCGGCGTCGGCGCGCTGCGCATGCACGATCGTGACGTCGGGGTTGAGCGCCGGCACGGTAGCGAACGTTCTCCCAGTGTAGGGACAGGTCACCGACCGGATCTGCGGATTGGCCGCGGGGAGGTCGGTCCCCTGGTAGTTGTTGAGCGACCAGAAGGGGAGCCGGGCGGCGCCGGCGCAGAAGCGCGCCACCATCCCGAAGTGCGAGTACTCCTCGATCGCCAGCGTGGGCGGTGTCGACTCCACCGCCCGTCGAAAGGCATGCAGCGATCCAGCGCCGGGATTCCCCGCCCATGAAAAGACAAGCGTCGTCGCGCACCCGGCGGCGATCATCTGGTCATAGACCACGTCCGGCGTCAGGCGGCAGATCGTGAGGTCGCGCCGCCGCTGCCGGATGATCTCATGCGCGGCAGCAAAGCAGATCAGGTGCGTGAAGCCCTCGATGACCAGCACGTCGCCATCGTTCACGTGCCGGGCGATTGCCTCACGCATGCTGACGACCTTGCTCACGTGGCGCCCGTGTCCTTGGCGCAGTCGGCGATGCACTGCTCGATCATGACCAGCCCGCGATCGATGTCGATCGCATCGATGATCAGCGGCGGCGCCAGCCGCAACGAACTCTTCCCCGCGCCAAGCAGCAGAAGACCGCGCGTGAATGCCAGCTCCACGATGCGGTGCACCAGGTCGGGGTCGGGTTCTCGCGTGGTGCGATCCTTCACGAACTCCAGACCCACCATCAGCCCGACGCCGCGCACGTCGCCGATGCAGGCATGCTTCGCCATCAACGCGCGGGCCCCCGCGAGCAGTCGTTCGCCCTGCACGGCCGCGTTGGCCATCGCTCCCTGCTCGACCACGTCGAGCGTCGCCAGGGCCGCGGCGCAGCAGACCGGATTCCCGCCGAACGTGGAGCCATGCGCTCCATTCTGCCACTTGTCGATCGATTCGCGTACGATCATCGCCCCGATGGGCATCCCCGACCCCAGCCCCTTGGCGGTGAGCAGGATGTCCGGCTCAACCCCTTCGTGCTCGCAGGCGAACATCTTCCCCGTGCGCCCGATGCCGCTCTGCACCTCGTCGAAGACCAGGAGGATGCCGTAGCGATCGCACAGCGCGCGCAGGTCCGACAGAAAGCCGTCCGGGGGAATCACGTAGCCTCCCTCACCCTGCACAGGCTCCACAAAGATCGCTGCCACGTCGTGCGGATCGAGGTGACGGGCGAACAGGTCCTGCTCGATCGACGTGACGCAGCCTTTCGTGCACGCGGGGAGGTCGGCGCAGTGGCGGCAGCGATAGCGATACGCATAGTCGACGTGGTGTACGTCGGGGAGGAGCGGCCCAAAGCCGGCGTGCTGGCGCGCCTTGCTCGACGTCAGCGAGACCGCCCCCGTGCTACGTCCGTGGAAGGCACCCTTGAAGGCGACGATTGCCGTGCGACGCGTGGCGTAGCGCGCCAGCTTGATCGCCCCCTCGACCGCCTCCGTTCCCGAGTTGGAGAGGAAGACACGCTTCTTCGTCGGCCCCGGGGCAACCTTGGCCAGTCGCTCGCAGAGGTTGGCCATGCCTTCGTAATAGAAGTCACTCCCGCAGATGTGCAGGAAGTTTCCCGCGGCCTCCTGCACCGCCTTCACCACGTGCGGATGCCCGTACCCGGTCGAGGCGACCGCAATGCCAGCCATGAAGTCGAGGAAGCGATTGCCGTCGATGTCCTCGACCATCACCCCTGACCCGCGCGCGATCGCCAGCGGGTATTCCTTGATGTAGCAGTGCGACGTCCACTCGGCGTCGCGATCGACGATGGCCTTGGCCTTGGGGCCCGGCGGGGGGACGACGATATGCGGGTAGTCGCGCTGGGTCATGACTCGGTTCACTCAGTCAAAGATCGCGTGGCACGCGAGAGCGAAGCGTTCGACGAGTTGGTCGATCTCCCCCTCGGTGATGATGAACGGCGGGGCGAGCATCGCCAGGTCGCCGTTGGTCCCGTCTGCCTGCCCCACGTTAGGCCAGACGATGAGTCCCGCGTCCTGTGCCGCGCGGGTGAAGCGCTCGGCGACGCGCGTCGCCCGGGGAAAGGGGGCGCGCGTCTCGACATCGGCGACAAACTCCACGCCGGCGAGGAGGCCGCGGCCGCGCACGTCGCCCACGCCGGGGAGCGTGCGGAGGCGTTGCAGCTTCTGGTGAAAGATGGGGGCCAGACGCGCGCAGCGTTCGACGAGCTGGTGCTGTGCGAGGTGGTCGAGCGTCGCCACCGCGGCGGCACAGGTGACGGCGTGGTGCGAGAAGGTCTGCGCGTGCAGCAGCGCACCGCTGCCTGCGGCAATGACGTCGACGACCGCGGCGCGTGCCAGCACCGCGCTCACCGGCGCGTAGCCGCCTCCGATCCCCTTGCCTAACGTCAGTATGTCGGGCGTGACGTCCCACTGCTCGATCGCCGTCCAGGTCCCTGTCCGTCCGGCCCCGCAGAGGATCTCATCGGCGATGAGCAGGACGCCATAGCGGTCGCAGATCTTGCGTACGTTGCGCAGGTAGTCATCGCGCGGAACACTCCCCCCAGTCGAGCTTCCCCCCACCGGTTCGAGGATGAAGGCTGCCACGCGATCGCGCCCCTCGGCGAGGATCGCCGCCTCGAGCGCGGTCCCCGAGCATGCCGGACATGACGCGTCGCCGCGACAGGGGCAGCGATAGGCGAAGGGGGCCGGGATCCGGCGCACGTCGATCAGCCAGTCTCCCCACATGGCGCGATAGTGTTCTCGCGACGACGCCGAGAGCGCGAGGATCGTGTTGCCGTGATAGCCAGGGGAGAGGGCGATGACGCGGTCGCGCTGCCGCTCGCCGCGTTCGATCCAGTACTGCCGGGCCAGCTTGAGCGCCGCCTCGACTGCCTCAGATCCGCTCCCCAGGATGTACGCGTATGCCAGTGCGGGAGATCGAGCGACCAGGCGTCGGGCGAGTCCTTCCACCGCCTCGTTCGTGAAGGCCGTCCCGTTCACATAGGCGAGCGTGGAGGCCTGCCTCGCCATCGCCTCACCGATTTCGCGCACGCCGTGGCCGATGTTCGCCACGTACGCCCCTCCGACGCCATCCAGGTAGCGCCTCCCCTCGGCGTCCTCGATCCAGCAACCGTCGCCGCACACGGCCAGTGGATACTCGCGGGTCAGCGAGCGGTAGAAGACCGGCGACTCCGGGTAGCGGTGCGGGCGCGGATTGTCGGCAGAAGACACGCGCGCGAATGTGGCAGCGCGCGAGAACCGTCGCAACGGGCGGTCACGTCCGCCGCCGTCGACCGTTGACCCAAAACGGGGACTGATCGCTCGGCCGGGGAAAGCGAGGACAGGCGATCCGCTTCACAAAGCGCCGGATCGCCCGCCCCCTCCTGCTCTCGCCTGTTCAGCCGCTCTCCCGCGTCACGGCCCCTTGTGGAGGTAGATGCGCAGAGGCGCATCGCGCTGATCACCGCCGACCTGCGCGATGCCGCGCGCGCCGAGCAGGCGATTGACGAGGCCGAAGCTGCAGGCGGGCCGGTGGATGTGCTCGTGACCTGTGCTGGTGCTGCAAGGCGCACGCCGCCGGCC
>JBDTUA010000268.1:0-7741 GCA_040007995.1 Gemmatimonadota bacterium
GCTCGCGTCATCGTCAGGCAGCCTGACGTGCTGCGCATTGCGCCACGGCCGCCAACTTGCTTCGGCGCCGTAGTCGGCGGACACGGAATGGCTCGCCCGAGCGACGGCGGATCAGTTACATTGTGCACGTACGTCGCGTCCCACGAACGCCGACGACGAGACGGTAGGCCACGGCGCCTGGGGAATCCCCGGCGCCGTTTGTCTAGGTCGAGCCGCCGGCCCGTGGTGTGGCGCGATCGTCGTGCCGATCACCTAACCCGTCTCGAATTCCAGAGGAACGCCTCTCCGTGACGCAACGCCTCCGCCACTCATCGCCGGTTTCCTCGGGGTCCTTACCCCGGCGCGCCTCGTCGCGCCGCGTCCGGTCCCTTCTGCCGCGCGAGCTCGCGACAGCGTCTTCGCCGTCCCTGGCGCACCGGCCGGCGCGCGCAACGTCACCGGTCGGATTCGACGGGTCCCGCGATGCGCGGAGGACGACATGAGCCGCCGGGCGCTGGTGACCGGAGGTGCGGGTTTCATCGGATCGCACGTCGCCGACCTGATGCTGAGCCGAGATTACCATGTCGACATCGTCGACAACCTGTCGTCGGGGAAGCGCGAGAACGTCCCGGCAGGTGCCACGTTGCATGTCGCCGACATCGGATCGCCGGAGGCGGCGTCGCTGGTGCGTGACGGCAAGTACGACGTAGTCTGTCACTTGGCCGCCCAGATCGATGTGCGCAAAAGCGTCAACGACCCGATGTTCGATGCGACGATCAACATCGTCGGGTCGCTCAACCTGCTCGAAGCGGTGCGTGCCTCGCGTCATGCGACGCGCTTCATCTTCTCCTCGACGGGCGGGGCCATCTACGGCGACTTCGTTCCCGTCCCGACCGTCGAATCGATGCCCAAGGATCCCGAGTCGCCGTACGGGATCGCCAAGTTGTCGGTGGAGTACTACCTCGGGTACTACGCGCGCATCCATGGACTCGACACCGTCGCCCTGCGCTACTCCAACGTGTACGGCCCGCGACAGGATCCGCACGGCGAAGCCGGCGTGGTGGCCATCTTCTGCAATCGCATCCTCAAGGGGGAAGCACTGACCGTCTTCGGTGAGGGACTGCAGACGCGTGACTATGTCTACGCGGGTGACGTGGCGCGCGCGAACCTTGCCGCCGCCGAGGCGCAGCTCCCGAAGCCCGCGCAGCTCGACGTCCGGGCCTACAACGTGGGAACAGGGATCCAGACCTCGGTGCTCGGGCTGGCGTCCGCGCTGCAGTCGGGGGCGGGGTCCAACGTCGCGGTGCAGCACGCGGCGGCGCGCCCCGGTGAGCAGCTCAACTCGGTGGTCAACATCGAGAAGGCGCAACGCGAACTGGGCTGGCGCCCGGAGATGACACTCGCCGAGGGGACGCGGCGCACGTTCGACTTCTTCGCCGCCAAGCTGCGCGGGGGCTCGGCGTGACCTGGGCGATGCTGGCGCAGGTGGGGCGCGCGACGCCCGGCACGGCGTGGGAACTGCTGCTCTCCACCGATCCGGTGACCAAAGCGGTGCTCGCGCTCCTGGGGGTGCTCTCGGTGATCAGCTGGACCATCGTCCTCGCGAAGTGGCGCGAATTCGCCAGGGTGTCGAAGTCGTCGCGGGTCTTCCTGCAGGGCTTCGGCAAGGCCGCGGGGCTCGCCGATGTCGCGGCGCTAGCGCGGATGGGCGGGACGAGCCCCCTCGCCCATGTGGTCACCCGCGCCGAGCGATTCCTGACCGACACACGCCCGGCCATGGCGGCGACAGCCGACCGGACGGCGCGCTTCAGTGCCTCACAGGTGGAGGTGCTGCGCCTGCTGCTCGATTCGCAGGCCGATGCCGAGCGCGATGCGCTGTCGCACTATGTGCCGTGGCTCGCGACGATCGGATCGGCGTCGCCGCTGATCGGGCTCTTCGGTACCGTACTCGGTATCATCCAGTCGTTTGTCGGCATCGCCACCAGCGGATCGGGGAGCGTCTCCTCAGTGGCGCCCGGCGTGGCCGCGGCACTCACGGCGACGGCCGCCGCGCTCGCCGTCGCGATTCCGGCGGTCTTCGCTTACAACATCTTTGCCAACCGGCTGAATCGCATCGAGGGGGAGCTCGAGGGGTTCGGGTCCGAACTGATCGCGCTGCTCGTGCGCGAAGAACGGATCTAGCGGGCGATGAGACGCCGACGGGGCGAGCGCACGCCGCTCAACGCCGAGATCAACGTGGTGAGCCTCATCGACGTGATGATGCTCCTCCTGGTGATCTTCATGATCACGGCTCCCATGATGCAGGGCGGCGTTGACGTGCAGCTGCCGAAGGGACAGGCCCAGGCGCTCGAACCGAAGAGCGGGCTGGTGGTGACGATCGATCGAAAGGGCGCGGTCTTTGTCGACGAGACGCAGATGACCTTCGAGGAGTTCCGCGCCGCCTACAAGGCGCTCTCGGAACAGCGCGCGAAGCGCGGGGTCTACCTGCGTGCAGATGCTTCCGTCCCCTATGGCTCGGTCGTCCGGGTGCTCGGCGTGATGGTAAATGCCGGGACGAGCGGCGTGGGGATGATCGTCGAGCCGGAGAAGCCGTGATCCAACGCAGTGCAGTGCAGCGCGGGCGCGCGGAACGAGGGGCATTGTGACCACGCGACAGGTGCGTGACCCTCGCGCGCGCCTCGGACTTCCGGTCACGCTGTCGTTGGTCCTGCACGCGTCGATCATCGTGACGGCGTTCGTGCTGGCGCACGGGCACGAGGTGGTGCTGCCCCCGGTGTACCAGGTGGATCTCGTGGCCGCCCCAGCGGGCCCGCGCGCCATCGGTCAGGTCACCGAGGCCGCCACCCCGCCGCCGCCCGTGCCGGAGCCCGCGCCACCGCCCAAGCGCGCAGCGGCACCGGTCGAGTCGCCGGTACCCGTACCGGTCAAGCAGAAGCCGCCCCCGGTGGCGAAGAAGGTGACGCCCACGACGCCGGTGCCTAACGCCACCAAGACCATTCCCAAGGACACCCCTGCGGCCAAGGCGGGGGGGGGGCCAGAGGGAGGAAAGGGGGCCGACGTCGCCAACGTCAGCATCCAGGGGATCCAGTTTCCGTATCCCGCCTATCTCGAGAACATCGTCCGGCAGATCGCACTTCGTTTCAAGCCGCGCACGGGGCAGGCGCTGGTCGCCGAAGTCGTCTTCCTCATCCGCCGCGATGGATCGATGACCGGATTCTCGTTCCGGAGGCGATCCGGCGCCTATGAGTTCGACCTCGAGGCGCAGGGAGCCGTCGAGGCGGCTGCACGCTCCGGCTCCTTCGGCGCGCTTCCCGACGGGTTCGGGGATGACGTGCTGACTGTTATTTTCAGCTTCGATCCGCAACTCATCCGCTGATGACAATTCTGCGCCGCTGCGCGCTCACGCTGCTCGCCGGACTTGCCGTGGTCATATCGGTCGCGGTCCCCGCACTGGGCCAGGACACCACGGTCACCGGGGTTCGGCTGGGCATTGTCTACGCGCCGGGAACGCGCCCGGGCGTGCTCGTCCTCCCAGTGAGCGGGACCGCCGGCGATTCCATCAAGGCGATAATTGAGCGCGACTTCACGAACGGCGACCGCCTCAACGTCATCGCCCTCGAGGCGGCGGCGATCCCGCCGTTCGGCGATGGGAACACCAAGCCAAACTATCCGCTGTTCACGCGGCTGGGAGCGGCCGCCCTCCTGCAGGTGACTCCGACGTCGTTCGGCATCCAGGTCGACGTGCATAACGCGGGGAAGGGGATCGTGGAACGCACGAAAGCCTTCCCGCTTCCCGCCGGGGCGCTCTCGCCCAACTGGCGGCTGGCGCTGCACGACGTCGCCGACGAGATCGAGCAGTGGATCACCGGCGTGCGCGGGATTTCGGCGACGCGGATCCTGTACGTTGCGGGGGGGCGCGTGTACCAGGTCGATAGCGACGGTGCGAATGCGGTGGCGCTCACCAGCAGCGGCATCGCGATGTCGCCGGTCTGGAATCCGGCCGCGTCGCACATCGCGTACATGACGATGGGATCGACGGGCCAGCAGATCGTGATTCGCGAGGTCGGGGGGGCGACGCGAATCCTCCCGACGCGGGACGGGCTGAACATGACCCCCACGTTTGCGCCGGACGGCAACACCATCGTCTACGCACACGGTGCGGAGTCGGGGACCGACCTGTATGCCACCAATGCCTTCGGGACCGAACCGGCCCGACGTATCACCGTGGGGCGCGGGAGCGACAATACGCAGCCCAGTTATTCGCCCGACGGGCGCCGACTGGCATTCACATCCGGGCGGTTGGGGCATCCCGAAGTGTATATTTCCGATGCGGATGGGACGAACGCGGATCTGCTCACGCGGGACTACGTCGACCAGCCGTATCGCGCGAATCCGGATTGGTCGCCGGACGGGCGCCTCATTGCATTCGAGGCGCAGGTGGGTGGTCGTCTGCAGGTCATGAGCATCGGACTGCGCGACCGCGTCGTGAAGCGCCATACCAGCGAGGGGGTGAACGAACAACCCTCGTGGGCGCCCGATTCGCGGCACCTCGTTTTTACGTCGAATCGCGGCGGGTCCCGGCAGCTCTGGGTGCTCGATGTGGAGTCGAATACGGTCCGTCAGTTGACCCACGCCACAGGGGGCGCGCGCTTCGGTGCCTGGTCGCCCCCGCTTCGTAGTCGTTGAACCCGCTCGTGTAGCTTTACCCTCATTCCCCCGCCCCAAGCGCAAGGAACTCGTCATGAATCGTGGACATCGCGTACTCGCCCTCTCGGTCTTAGCCCTAGCCGCCATTTCCGCTTGCAAGAAGAAGCCGGAAACTGCGCCGGTAACGGCAACGCCGACGCCTACGCCGACCTGCGACCAGCGCTGCCGTGACAGCATATCGGCGTTCGAGAAGCGGCGGGCCGACTCCGTCGCCGCGGCCGCTGCTGCGGCCGAGGCAACCGCCCGTGAGCGGGCGATGGCAGCGACGAAGGCGACGCTGGCAGCGGCGGTCTATTTCGAGTACGACTCCGACGAACTGTCCGGCGATGCCCGCTCGGCCCTCGATGCCAAGCTGCCGATCCTTCGCGCCAATCCGGGGCTCCGCTTGCGCATTGCGGGAAATACCGACGAACGCGGTTCGGATGAGTACAACCTCGCCCTCGGGCAGCGTCGAGCCGCCGCGGTGAAGCGCTATCTCTCGGATCAGGGGATCGATGGCGAGCGGATGGAGATCATCTCGTACGGCGAGGAGCGTCCGGCCATCACCGAGTCGAGCGAAGAGGCCTGGCGCATGAACCGTCGCGCGGAGTTCGAGATCATCGCGGGCGGCGACATGCTCGTCGCGCCGCGATGAGCGGGCGGCGAGCGGGACGCGCGATGGCGACGCTCTCCCTCGTCGTGACGGGGGGATGTTTCGCCACGCGCAGCGACATGCGGGTGATCCAGGGTGACATCCTGAACTTCCGGACCGAGAGCGCGCGCGCCGATTCGGCGCGCGCGCGCCAGATCGCTGTCGTGGCCGCTACGTTAGGCTCGGTCTCCGACTCGATTCGCGCGACCAGCGACCGGCTGACGCGCTTTCAGGGCGATACGAAGGGAGACTTGCGAGCGATCCAGCAGCAGTTGCTGCAGGTGCAGGAGCTGACTGGCCAGAGCCAGCGCCGGCTGCAGGAGATGCGGGCCGGCCTGGAATCGCGCTCCGAGCAGCCCGTGATGCCAACGACCACCCCGCTACCGGGCGATTCGCTGGCGCCAGCCCCCGTGCAGTCGACGCCCGGGCCGAACCAATTGTACCAACTGGCGTATGATCAGCTTCGCCGTGGGAGCTATTCCTCGGCGCGGGCCGCCTTCGAGGAGCTGTTGCGGTTGTATCCCACCTCGGAACTCGCGCCCGACGCGCAGATCAACATCGCCGAGGCGTTCGCGGCCGAGGGGACAGCAGCGTCCGCCGATTCCGCGTACGCGGCGGTGGTCGCCAGGTACCCGAGGTCACCGCGCGCCGCCACGGCGCTCTACAAGATGGCGCTTTCCATGGCACGTCAGGGTCGTCGCCCCGACGCACGCACCACGATGGATCGCGTCGTGCGTGAGTATCCGACCTCGGACGAAGCGGACCTCGCCCGCGAGTGGTTGCGCACGAATCGTTAGGCCTCCCGAAACACCCGTCGATGGCACAGGTAGGGCAACAAGCGGAAATGCCGTTCCTCGACCATCTCGAGGAGCTGCGGTGGCGCATTCTCTGGGGGCTGGTGGCGCTCGTCGTCGGTGTGATCATCGCCTTCTCGCTGCTGCTCAAGTACGACGTCATCCTGATACTCGAGCGCCCCATCCTGCCGTATCTCAACGGGCACCAGCTGGTGTATACGCACCCGGCGGACCCGTTCAAGATCACGATGAGCATGGCGTTCGCCCTCGGCGCCATCTTCGCGTCGCCGGTGATCGTGTGGCAGGTGTGGGGCTTTCTCTCGCCCGCGCTCTACAAGCACGAGAAGAAGGTCATCATCCCCGTGCTGGTCTTGGGCGCGCTGCTCTTCCTCGCCGGCGTCTCGCTCGCGTTCTTCGGGATCATCCCGATCACGCTCCAGATGTTCTACAGCATCCAGACCGCCTCGCTTACGCCGATGATCACGGCGGGGGAGTATTTCGACTTCACGGTCTCGCTGTCGCTCGTCCTCGGGGCCGTCTTCGAGCTACCGATCGCCGTGCTCGCGCTCACGGCGCTCGGCATCGTCACTCCGAGCTTCCTGAGCAAGTATCGCCGTCACGCCACGGTGGTCTGCCTCGTGGCGGCGGCTTTCATCACACCGGGGCAGGACCCCTTCTCGCTCTTCGCCATCGCGATCCCCCTCTATCTCCTGTATGAGCTGAGCGTCATCTGCTCGGTTGTGGTGTACCGACGCAAGAAGCGAAAGGAGGAAGCCCTGCTGGCTGAGGAGTCCGGAGCGGTCGAGTGAATCGGTGGGCACGTGCGCTGTCCTGTGTGGCGGCGCTGATCGTCAGTCTCTTCGGAGTGTCACGCGTCGGCGCGGCGCAGCGTCCGCAATCGGTCGGCGCGCGCGCCCACGCCGATTCGGTGGCCCGCGCCCGCGCTCGGGCCGACTCGATCGCCCGGGCGCGCGGCGACACGATTCGTCCGCCCGCGACTGGCGACACGACACGTGGGCGCGAAGCGATCGGCCGCAGCGCCCTCGACTCGGCCAGCGCCCGGCTCGAGGTGAAGTGGGCGACCCCTGATTCGGCGATGGATGCGCTGCTGCGCCGTCCCGGCTACAACGTGACGCGCTATCAGGGCAACGTGGTCGTGTTCAAGGCGCTGGAGCACACCATGAACCTCATCGGGAAGCGCGCTGCGGTGCAGCGCGACTCGGCGACACTCATCGGCGATACGATCCAGTTCAACGACTCCACGAACATGGTGATCGCGCGCGGCGACACGTTGCTGCTGCGTGACCCCTCGCAGGGCCAGGACGACATCATCGCCCTCGGAAGCATCCGCTACGACGTCAGCAGCCGGCGCGGCGTGGTGCGCAACGTGACGACGGCGGTTGAGAGCGGGCAGCGCTGGATCGTGCACGGGACTGTCGCCGCCTTCAAGGGGGATTCGACCGACGCCGGTCAGTCCGCGTCCGGGTCGAGTACGGCCAGGAATTCGCCGAGCCGGTCCGCCAGCGTCCCGGACCCGCCCGGGTCCGGGGTCCGCGCCAGGTAGCCGGCGACGTCCGCGGACAGGCCGGCGGCGAGGCCGAACACGCCCATCGCCTTCGCGTCGGTCGAG
>JBDTUA010000269.1:0-7740 GCA_040007995.1 Gemmatimonadota bacterium
AAGGTTTTCTGCAGCGTGGTCGCCTCGTCTGCCGTGGGCACCGCGCCACCGCTCGCCGTCTGAGCGCCCGGGGCGAGCTGCGTCCCGGTCGCCGATCCGAGCGCGAAGAGGTAGTTGATGTACTGCACGCCCGCGGTGGTCTTCAGGTTCAGCCACGGACGCATCGTGTAGCTGGCGGTCGATCCGAGGTCGATCGTGAAGTTGCGGATGTCGGTGCGCGTATTCTGCTTGAAGCCAAGTCGGTAGTTCGCGTTGATCGGCGGCCCCTCGCCGCGCAGCAGCAGGTTGTCGTCGACGCGGTTCGTGTAGTCGTTGCCGACCGTGGCGCGGTTCTGCAGCCAGCTCGTCGGCCGCCAGTTTGCATTGAAGGCCCCGATAAAACGGTTCACGCTCTGTCCCGACTTCTCCTGCCAGGTATAGCCCGGCGTCCAGGCGCGATAGCCGTTGAGCGGTGTGCCCAGGCCGCCGCCGACCAGTCGATTCGGGTTGCAGATCTTGCACCCCGGGCCGCCGAACGCCTGCGAGCCAAGCCCCGCCGTCGCGTTGGACTCGAGCGAGAATCGCTGGGCCAGGTTGATGAAGCCGGTAGACGCCGAGAGGTCGAGCTTCGGGCTCACCGCCGCGTTGAGGTTCGCGCGCACGCTGTTCTTGCCGAGCACGTTCGGGCGCTTGGTGTAGTCGTGCAGCGGGAGGTTCTGCTCCGCAAAGCGCCGGTACTCGAACTTGGGGAGCTCGAGCAGCCCGGTCTCGTCTTCACGCTCGCCGGAGACGAAGTAGCGGACCGCGTCGGTCCCGCCCGATAGCTGCAATCCGTACTGCTGCCGGTTGCCCGTACCCAGCGGCGTCGCATCGGCGTCGTCGAACAGGTTGTAGTGCGCCACCGAGTCGATGGTGCAGAATCCCGACGAAACCAACGGCAGGTTGCAGCCGTTGATCGCGAGCGCCGACCCGTTCGACGCGCGCGTGCCGAAGATCGTGTAGTTGGTCATGTAGGTATTCTGGTCCTGGATCAGCCCCCGCTCACCGTACGCTGTCCAGCGCGCCGCCCCCGCCCGGCCACGCTTCGTGGTGATGAGCACCACGCCGTTGGCCGCGTCGGTGCCGTACAGCGTCGCCGCCGACGGCCCCTTCACGATCTCCATGCTCTCGATCTCTTCCGGGTTCAGGTCGCCGATACGGCTCGGCTGCGCCCCGCCGGTGAAGAGGTTCGAGGAATTGACATTGCTCGACAGGCGAACGCCGTCGATGATGAAGATCGGGTCGTTCGACAGCGACAGCGAGTTCTGCCCGCGGATGCGGATGCGCGCACCGGCCCCGGTCTGCGTCCCGCTGGTGACCGTGACACCGGCTGTGCGCGCGTTGAGCAGGTCGTTCACGTTCTGCACCGGCGAGGACTCCGTCACCTTCGCGGCGTCGATCGACGCGACGGAACTGCCGAGTTCCACGCGACGCGTTTCGCCCGTCGCCGTCGTGACGACCGGCTGGAGCGTGAGCGCCACCGAGGACAAGCTGAACTCCACAGTCGTCGCCTGCCCGCTGGTGACCGTCACCGACTTCTTCTGCTCCGAGAAGCCGACGCGCAGCACGCGCAGGATGAACTCGCCAGGCGCAACGCTCCGGAAGACAAACCGTCCGTCGGCATTGGTGAGCCCACCGAGCGTCGTGCCCACAATGACGACTTGCACCTGGTCGAGCGGTTGGCTGCCACCGGCCTCGGTGACCCGCACGTTGATACTGCCCTGCGTGGTCTGTGCGCCCAGCGCACTGACGCCGACGGCCAGCGCTAGGCCGGCCGTTCGCAAGACGCGTCCGAACGAGACAGTACTCATTCCCTGGACTCCGCGATTGGGGGGGAGGATCCAACCGAAGGAGACCCGGACGACGTCGCGCCGCCGCAAGACCGACCCAGCGAGACGCGCACCAATGCCGGCGTGCGTCCGAAAATCACCTTCGAGGATTCGCCACGTTAAGGTGTCGAAAAGAAGGCGTCAACGATGAATCGGCTGGGTATCAGCTGCCGCTGTGTGGTTGCGATTGGTCCGCGCCCGCGGTGACGCCCAACCGCTCTCTCGGGCGTCGCTCGCTACATTAAGCGTCACTCATTATCTCAGGCGTCGCTCCAGGAACTCCGCTGCCGCCGAGTACGCCGCCGTCCACGACGCGTAGCGCAGGAACGAGTGCACCTCGTCCGGAAAGATGAGTTGCTCAACCTCCACGTGTCGCTCGCGCAAGCGTTCCACCAGCGTGATCGTTTCGGCAAACGATACGTTGCGGTCGTCGTCGCCATGGATCACCAGCACCGGCGCCTTCCACCGATCGAGTGATACCAACGGCGAGGACTCGAGCGCGAGTCGCGTCCGCGCGGGATCGAGCAACGTGTTGAAGTTCGGCACGAAGGTGCGGATCCCGACGTTCCAATCGTGCACGCCGTGCAGGTCCACCCCAGCCGCGAAGAGCTCGGGCGCACGCGCCAGGCCCATCGCGGTGAGGAATCCACCATATGAACCGCCCCAGAGCGCGATCTTCGCGGGGTCCACATCGTCGCGTCCCCGCAAGTACAGCCCTGCGCCGACGACATCGTTGAACTCGCTCGCTCCACCGGCTCCGTATCGCTCGGCTTCGCGGAACGCGAGCCCATAGCCGATGCCGCTGCGATAGTTCACCACCAGCACGACGAAGCCGCGGCTCGCGAGGTACTGGTTGAGCGCGTACGCGTTGTGGTAGTACTCGCCGTAGTTGTAGCCCAGCAGCATCTGCCGACGCGATCCGCCGTGGAAGAAGATCGCGGCGGGATGACGGTCGCCCGCCTTGTGTCCAGGCGGCAGGAACAGCTGCGCGTGGATCTGCATCCCGTCCGCCGCACTCACCATCACTGGTTGCGGCTGTACGAGTCGCGCCGACGGAAAGTCCGACGGGATGTTGGCCGCGAGCGGACTCGCCTGGCGGCCGGTCACCAACCGCACGGCATGCGCCGGAGTGCGCGCATCGGAGCGCAGGTAGGCCAGCGAGCCGTCACTCAGTTCCGCGGGGGCCCATTCGATCCCCTCACCACTCGTGATCGCAACGGGCGCCCCTCCAGCGACCGGAACGCGCCAGAGGTGCCGACGATCGATGTCCCGCTGGTTGCCGTTGTAATACACGGTGCGACGGTCGCGGCTGAGCGCCACGTCTTCCACCTCGCCGTCGCCGGGCGTAAGCAGGAGTGGACGACCACCCGACAGCGCGATGCTGTAGAGGTGCGTCCAGCCATCCTTTTCCCACGGGAAGACCAGGCGGTCGCCATCGGCCCACAGCAGTTGGTCGTCGCCAACGACTTCGTGCAGCACGCTGCCGTCTCCCTCGTCAGCGGTCCAGACGGGACGTACCGCTCCCGTGGCGACGTCGGCGACGAGGATCGACCATGGACGTCCCGTGCGGACCGCCTCGAACAACGTCAGACGACTCGACGCCGGCACACGGATGAAGGCCAGGCGTCGCCCGTCGGGCGACCAGACGGGCGCACCGTCGCTGTCCACGCTTGGCGCAAGATACCGCACCGTGCGCGACGCGACGTCGTAGATCCCGATGAAGGCGTGATCTCCGCGTTCACTCACGAACGCGAAGCGGGCCCCGTCCGGCGACCAGCGCACGTTCCCCTGTCCCCCGCGCACGTTGAGCAGTTCGGTGAAGTCGGCCGCGCTATCACGCAGCGCGCGTGCCCAGAGCTTCCCGCGATTGACCAGGAGCGTGCCACCGTCGGGTGAGATACTCGGGGCGAAGCCGCCCCCCAGACGTCGTGGCGCCCCCCCAGCCAGCGCCACCCGGTATACCGCGCTCTCCGCACCCCCGACTTGCTGCGCGGGATTAGGGCTCTCGCCCGCGCGGTTACGCGGTCCCCCGCGCACGAAGACGAGCGAGGCGCCATCCGGCTCCCACGTCAATGACGTGATCTCCTGCCCGTCATCCTCCGCCCAGTTCGTTAGGCGACGCCCCGCGTATGCCGGCGGGGTGGCCACCCAGATGTTGCGCGCCCCCCGCTCGTTGAGCACCCAGGCGACCGCACCGCCGCTCGGCGCCGCCGCGATGGTCGTCGGAAAGGGAGTGGAGAGGAGACCTTCGATCGTGAGCGGCGCGCCCCCCGCTGCCTGCGCCGACACCGGTTCCCCGATCACGCAGAGGGCCGACAGGACCAGACAGGGAGCGCCGCCGAACTGCCGCGCACGATGCCGTGTAATCCGCTGCGAGGCGAGCTGCCGTGTCGAGCAGGGGCAGGCGCGCACGCCGTGAGGAGCATCGTGAGGGAGGAAGGCCAACTTGGAGATCACCATTGGGACCGTGGATCGGGTCAGGAGAAAGGTCGGGAAGCGTCGCTGCGCCAATCTGGCAACGGTGCTCGCCGCTGGCGAGGCGTCTCGCGACACGCGCGCGAACCGTAGCGCCCCCTGCGGCGACTCTCGCGCAGTCCCGTTTAACACACGCCGGCTGAGCGCACCCGCAGATTCCCTCGCCCCTCCCCTTCGCACGCCCAGCGACCAACCGCATATTTCCTCCGACGGCGTCCGAGGCGAAAGCTTGCGGGCCAACCGGTCGGCGCGACGCGCGTGCGCCGGGTGCGTGCCGGCAGGCGCAAAGTTTCGCGTCAGCGCCCTGCGACCGCCGTTGGCCCGCAGCGGTCGTTGCAGCGATCGTGCGCCATCACACTCGCCAGTGCCGCGACGCTCACGCCTCGGGCCCTGCTCGTTTCCGTCTCGCGTCCCCCCGCCTCATGCCGCAATCGCCCACCCCCCTCGTCGGGGTCGTGATGGGATCGAAGTCCGACTACGAGTACATGCAGCACTGCTGCGCCATGCTCGACGAGTTGCAGCTCCCGTATGAGGCACGGATCGTCTCCGCGCATCGCACCCCGGACTGGATGTTCGAGTACGCCGAGTCGGCGGAGTCGCGTGGCCTGCTCACGATTATCGCGGCCGCGGGCGGTGCAGCCCACCTCCCCGGCATGCTGGCGGCGAAGACGCTGGTCCCGGTCCTCGGCGTGCCGATCCCGGCGACGCTGCTCAATGGACAGGACGCGCTCTACTCGATCGTGCAGATGCCGGCCGGCGTCCCGGTCGGAACCATGGCGATCGGGAAGCCTGGGGCGATCAACGCCGCCATCCTGGCCGCCGAGATTGTCGCCGGACGTTTTCCGGACGTACGCGAGCGCCTGCGCGCATGGCGTGCGTCCCGGCGTGATGAGGTCCTCGGGCAGGTACTTCCATGACCGTCATACTTCCCGGGGCGACGATCGGGATCCTCGGCGGCGGGCAGTTGGGACGCATGACCGGGATGGCCGCGCGCTCGTTAGGCTACGACGTGCAGGTGCTCGACCCCGACCCGGACTGTCCCGCGCGGGCGATCGCTTCACGGACCATCACCGCCCGCTTCGACGATGCCGATGCCGCCGCCGACCTCGCGCGGGATTGCGACGTCGTCACGCTCGAGATCGAGCAGATCGCCCGCCCCGCGCTCGACGCCGTGGCCGCCCTCGTCCCGCTCTTTCCCCGTGCCGATGCGATCCACACGGTGCAGGACCGCATCCGCCAACGTGCCTGGCTCGATACGCACGGCTTCCCTGTGGGGCCCTATCGCGCGGTCGGGAGCGCGGAGGCCTGCGCCGAGGCGATCGCCGCCCTCGGGCCTTCGATCTGCAAGGCCCCGATGGGCGGCTACGACGGTCGCGGACAGCGTCGCGTGCAAACACCGGAGGAAGGGCGCGAGGCCTGGTCGGCGTTAGGCAGCGGCCGGGTCATCGTGGAGCAGTTCCTCGACCTCGACCTGGAACTCTCGGTGCTGGTCGCCCGCCGTGAGGACGGGGTCTCCGCCGTATATCCGCCCTCGGTCAATCATCACGTGCATGGGGTGCTCGACTGGGCGATCACTCCCGGTGCACTCCCCGCGCCGCTCATTCATCACGCGCAGCAGATTGCGCACGCAATCGCCGACACGATGGGAATCGTCGGCCTGCTCGCCATCGAACTCTTCCTGACACGGGATGGCCGCCTGCTCGTGAACGAGTTGGCGCCACGCCCGCACAACACCTACCACCACTCGGAGCGCGGACATCCCACGTCGCAGTTCGAGCAGCTGGTGCGGGCGGTCTGCGGACTGCCGTTAGGCACGGTCGAGGTGGTCACGCCGGCGGCCATCGCCAACCTCCTCGGCGACCTGTGGGTGGAGGGAGAGCGTCCGGACTTTGCGGCGGCGCTCGAGGTGGCCGACGTGCGGCTGCACCTGTATGGCAAGGCATCGGCGCGCCCCGGGCGCAAGATGGGACACCTGTCCGCCGTCGCCGCGACGGCCCAAGAGGCGCTCGACAAGGTCCTCGAGGCGCGACGCCGGATGGTCGCCCGGTAGAGGGCCGGCGTGGAGAGTGAGGGGGGGCGGCGCAGGCGACGCGGGCGACGCGTCGGCATCACCGCCGCAGTCGGAGCATTGACGGCGCCCCGCGACCTCTTAGTCTACCAACGGGCATGCGGTGCGCCACGCACGAAGTCGCCACGCCTGCCGCCGCACGCCTGAAGCTCCGCGGTGACGCCGCCGACCAGCGTCCCCACTTCGTCAGGATCCGATGCCCCGACCCGAGGACCCGTCATGACCTCTCACGACTCTCGCCGCACGAATGGACGCGGCCGCCTGTACGACAGCGTCGTCGACACCATCGGCGACACACCGTGCATCCGCATCAATCACCTCGCGCCGGATCACGTGCGACTCTACGTGAAGGCGGAATACTTCAATCCGGCGGCCTCGGTGAAGGACCGCCTGGCCATCAGCATCATCGAGGAAGCGGAGCGTCGGGGCGACCTCAAGCCGGGCCAGACCGTCGTCGAGGCGACCAGTGGCAATACGGGAATCGGCCTGGCGATGGTGTGCGCGGCCAAAGGTTATCCGTTGGTTGTCACCATGGCCGACAGTTTTTCGATCGAGCGACGGAAGCTCATGCGTTTCCTCGGCGCCAAGGTCATCCTCACCCCACGCGCCGCGAAGGGCTTCGGGATGTACGAGAAAGCGAAGGAACTGGCCGACGCCAATGGATGGTTCCTGGCAAGGCAGTTCGAGACCCCCGACAACGCCACGATCCACGAGAACACCACCGCGCGAGAAATCATCGCCGACTTTGCCGGCGATCGTCTCGACTATTGGGTCAGCGGCTACGGGACGGGCGGCACGGTCACCGGCGTGTCGCGAGTGCTGCGCCGCGAGCGCCCTGAGACGAAGATCGTGCTGACCGAACCGACGAACGCCGCACTGGTGGGCAGCGGCATTCCCCAGGAGCGTACGGCCGATCATGGACCGGCGGGAAGTCACCCGAAGTGGGAACCGCACCCGATCCAGGGCTGGACTCCCGACTTCATTCCATTCGTGCTCCAGGAAGCGATCGACGCGAAGGCCTTTGACCAGCTGATACCGGTGGCGGGTCCGGCGGCGATGGAATGGTCGCGCAAGCTCGCGCAGCGGGAGGGAATCTTCACGGGCATCTCCGGCGGCGGGACGTTCGCCGTCACCATGCAGCTGGCGGAGCAGGCCGCGCCCGGCAGCGTCCTCCTGTGCATGCTGCCGGATACCGGGGAGCGCTATCTCTCCACACCGCTCTTCGACGGGATCGCGCCCGATTCGCACCGCGTTTCCGCCAAACGATTTTTCGGGCTTCATCTGCCCGCCCGCAACTATTTCGGCTAGAACAATATTCATCGGTTTAGAAGTTAGTTTGAAATTAAAAAT
>JBDTUA010000270.1:0-7734 GCA_040007995.1 Gemmatimonadota bacterium
CGCCACATTGAGCTCAGGTATGTCAACGATTCCAGATTGTGTTTGCATCAGTCTTGATCCATTCGTCTTGACGCCTAACGTTCCTGTTGCGAAACTATGCACGCGTGGCGTCCCGGCAGGGCGGGCCGCCATAGGAGTGACTCCCAATCACCTTGCCCCGCCGCCTCGAGCGCGCGGTCGCGGGTGACGAGCGCCGTGTATCTCGCAGGGTCCGGCACGCCGAGGGAGTCGACGACGAATTGGACGACTGCGGCTTGTGCACCCGCTCCGCCAGGCTCTGGGATGCGCGGACGCGGTGAGACGGTGGAATCGGAGATGAGCTGCGCGCGCATCTGCGCCTCAAACTCGAAGTATAGGTGCCGCGGCGGTTGGCCGTCCTGCGCCCGACCGGTCTAAGGGATGGCGACGCTGATGCAAAGGGCGGATATCTGGCAGGGCGATCCGGCGCTCGGGACCGCACACTCCAGGAGGCTGCACCTGAACCGCGGGCCGGAGATGGCCGACCACGCGCGCCTCACGACCGAGACGCAGGTGCCCGTCTTCTTCCGCGACCCGAAAAGCCCGTGACAGCGCGGCCTGATCGACATCACCAACGGCCTCTTGCGCGAGTACTTTCCGGAAGGGACGCACGTCTCTGCCAACAGTCCGGTTTGCACCGTGCTCGCTCAGCATGCCAGTGGATCTGTTGCGGGTCCGGATCAACCAGCTTCGCGGATGGCATCGTTGAGTCGGCTTCACTGAGCCGCCGCGGTCGATGGTATGGGCTCAACGTGAGGCGTGTCATCGGCACGGCTTCAGCGGCGACGGATAGGCGTGACGCCGCTAGGTTGCATGCACGAGCACACACCCGGAGCGTCAGGATCGCAACTCGAACGGTTGGATTGTCACACCTAATCCGCGATCCGCTGATGGCGGCATCGGTGAACGCCGCGCGCGGAAGGCGTACGCGGTCGCCGCGCTGGTGGGGATGGCTTGGCGCAGCAGTGGTGCCTTTCCTGCTGGCCTCGTGCACCGCCTATCACGCGCGTCCGCTTGCACCTGCCGATGCGATTGGCGCCTCTGCCAGCGCGGATCTGGTTCAGGTGGCGGTCAGTGCTGCGACTCTCAAGCACCCGTTGTTGGCGCCGATGACGGTGAACGTCGCCGACGGGCTTACGCCTGACGAGGCTGCGCTGCTGGCTGTGGCCGCCAACCCCGACCTGCGCGCGGCTCGCGCAGCACGCGGAGTGGCCGAGGCCCAACTCGTGGCAGCGGGCATCCTCCCCAACCCCCAAATCTCCGGCGCGGTGGACGTGCCGGTGCGGCATACCGCGAATACCGTCGACGCCGTCTCGCTCGGTGCGGCCATCGACTTGCTCGGCATCGCAACGCGAGGCGCGGAGCAGGACGCGGCTCGCCGAGGCCTGCAATCGGTCGATCTGGGGGTGGCGTGGCTGGAGTGGCAGGTCGCGCAATCCGTTCGGTTGCGCGTCTACGACGTGATGCTGGTGGAACGGGCGCGGACGCTCTCGATGCAGCAGGAACGAGGACTGGAGGCGACGGTCACCACGCTGCGGGCGGCGGTTGCGAAGCAGGTTGCCACCCGCGTGGAACTCGGCGCTGCCGAAGTGGCCTATCGTACCGTCATCAGTGCCCGTATCACGCTGGACATGCAACGCGACACGGCACGGGTGTCGCTGGCGCGCGCGGTCGGTGTGGATGAGGCGTCGCTTCCACCGATCCAGGAGACGCCCGTGCCGTTCGATGGCGATTCATCTCTCGCGTTCGCGCAGGAGGTGCCGACGCTGCAGGAGCTTATGAAGGAGTTCGGTTCTCGTCGGCTCGACCTGCAGGGATTGCGGTTCGGATATCTCAGCCAGGAGGCCAGAGTCCGCGCGGCAGTGATTCGCCAGTTTCCGCAGATTAACGTCGGCGTGAATCGAATTCGGGACACGGGCAATCTGCTCACGCTCGGACCTGCCGCAACGCTGTTCTTTCCGCTCTTCAACCGAAATCAGGGCGAGATCGCGGTCGCCCGTGCCACGCGGAGCCAGCTAAAGGCGGAGTACGACGCGCGCGTGTTCGACACGCGAGCCACGGTCCAGATTCTCCTCGCGGAACTTTCGAGCACGGTGAAGCGGCTCCAGAATCTGCGGGCAAGCGTGGGCGTGCAACAACAAACTGTCGAACTGTACCGTCGCGCACTGCAGGGCGGAAATGCGGACGTGCTCACGTACTACACCGTGCGGAGCGACCTGATGAACCGTCAACTGGAAGTCGTTGCCACGCTGAGAAACCTCGTCGAACTCGCCATCGCGCTGGAAACGGAGACGGGTACCCGGTTCACCTCCTCGACCCGATAAACAAACATCATGCTTCAACTGTTCAAGCATCGAGTGGATGCTCCCCGGCGCTTGGCGCACTGCAGCATGCATCGGGCATGCCTGCCCGGGACCGTGGCGACGGTTGCACTGGTCGCAGCCGTAGCATGCGACGGGACACAGAGCGGAGGACCGACGACCGCAACAGAGATCTCTGCGCTTGTGCATGTCGCATCGGTCCGTTCGGCGTCGCTCACTGAGCCGCTCATCGCGTATGGCGCGGTGGTTCCCGCGCCCGGATCGGTCCGAGCGTTCAACGCCCCGTTCGAGGCCGTGGTCGGCAGGCTCCACATCACCCGTGGGCAGCGCGTCACGGCAGGCCAGCCGCTGATGGATGTCGTGCCAAGCCCGGAGGCCAGGCTCCTCATTGAGAGTGCCCGATCCGCGCTGCGTCTGGCGCGGGGACGCATGGTCGACGCGCAGGCGCGCTTGGAGTTGGGTCTGATCACCCGCGACGAAGTGCTCCTGCAGGAACAACTGCAAGCGGACGCCGAGGCGAAGTGGGCGACGTATTCACAATGGAGGGATGGGCTGAAGCTCGCCGCCGTTGCCGGCGGGGTCGTGGATCGAATGCCGGTGTCCGAGGGTCAACGCATTCCCGCCGGTGATCTCCTGGTGTCGGTCGTCTCGGAGGGCCGCTTCGAAGTGGCACTGGGGCTTGAACCGGAAGACGCCGCCCTGGTCAAGCAAGGTCAGGAGCTATCGATCGAACAACTCGGGGGGGCGGCGCCGGCGCACCCCATCGTGGCAACGGTCCGCAGCGTCTCGCTCGCCGTGGATTCGGCGACGCGGCTGATCTCGGCGCTCGCCGTACCCCGCGCCGGCACTAACCGGCTCCTGCTGGGAGAGTTCGTCCGGGCCGTCATTCCGGTGCGCAGCGGCGTCGGATTGGTCGTCCCGAGGTCCGCGATTCTGCAGCAGGAGGGACGAACGGTGGTGTTCGTGGTGCGTGGCCGCGTCGCTCTCCAGCGGTTCGTGACGGTCGGGCTCGAGACGGACTCTCTGGTGCAAGTCACGAGTCCCGACGTGCACGAGGCCGATTCCGTTGTGGTGCTGGGTAACTACGAACTCGCGGACAGCATGCGGGTGCGCCTGCCAGGCGACTCGACGTCCGCACCGATCCCGCGGTCGACCGTGCCTGCTCGGGGAGGACGGTGAACTTCGAACGGTGGGTTCGCGCGCATCGCCGCTCGATCCTGTTTACCGTCGGCGTGTTGACCGTTGCCGGACTGGCGTCTGCGTTCCAGACGCCGGTGGCACTCTTTCCCCACATCCAGTTTCCACGCGTGGTCGCGTCGCTGGAGGCGGGTGATCGTCCGGCTGAGGAGATGATGGCGCTCGTCACCGCTCCGATTGAGCAAGTGCTGCGCGCGGTGCCAGCGGCGCGTTCGGTGCGTTCAGTCACCAGCCGGGGAAGTGCCGAGATCTCCGTGACGTTCGACTGGGGGACGGACATGACGATTGCGACGCTCCAGGTCGACGCAGCACTCGCCAAGACACTGCCCGAACTTCCGCCGGGAGCGCGGGCCGATGCGAAGCGCATGGACCCGACAGTGTTTCCCGTAATCGCCTACAGCCTGGTGTCGTCGCTGCGCAGCGATGCAGACCTGTACAACCTCGCGTTTTATGGAATCCGCCCGCTGTTGGCACGAATCAGCGGCGTCGCGCGCGTGGCGGTGCTTGGCGGGGCGCCTGAGGAAATTCAGGTGTTCGTCGATCCGTCCCAACTCGAGCGCTTCGGACTCTCGATCGACGACGTGGCCAATTCCCTCCGCGCCGCAAACGTGGTTGTCGCGGCCGGGCCACTCGAGGATCGGTACAAGCAATACCTGGTGCTGACCGACAGCCGATACCGCACCATCGACGAGATCGGTGAAACGACCGTGCGTACGGGCGCGGAGGGGTTCGTCCGGGTTGCCGACGTGGCGTCGGTGGTTCGCTCATCGGTGCCGAGCCGCACCCGGGTGACGGCCGATGGGCGGACGGCGGTGCTCTTCCAGGTCTACCAGCAGCCGGGCGCCAACACGGTCCAGATCGCGCGAGACGTGCGAAACGCGCTGAGCGGCGCGGGCAACCTGGTGCCGGGCGACGTGCATCTGTCGAGCTGGTACGACCAGAGCGACCTGATCACCGCGTCGGTGAGCAGCGTGCGGGATTCGGTGCTGATCGGGATTGTTCTGGCGGCGCTCGTGCTCCTTGCCTTCCTGCGCGACCTGAGGATCACGCTCATCGCAGTGATCGTAGTGCCAGCGGTCCTGGCCGCGACGATGCTGATGATCTCCGTGTCCGGAATGGGATTCAACCTGATGACCCTTGGCGGCATGGCAGCCGCCGTGGGACTGGTGATCGACGACGCGATAGTCGTGGTCGAACACATCGTGCGCCGGATCTCAGAGGCAAAAACGCGTGGTGCGGAGGCGCGCCTCGACCGCGCGCTGGCGGCCGCCAGGGAATTTTCGACGCCGCTCGTGGGCTCTTCCCTCTCCACCATCGTCATCTTCGTCCCCCTCGCGTTCCTCGGCGGGGTGACCGGCGCGTTCTTCAAGGCGTTGTCGCTGACAATGGCCTCGGCCCTGATCATCTCGTTCCTGGTGGCCTGGCTCGCGGTGCCGGTCCTTGCGGGATGGCTCCTGCAACGCGGCGAAAGTACGGTCGTCGAGGGACGATTGACGATCCGTCTCCACTCCTGGTATGAACGTTTGATTGGACGCCTGATGCGGCGGCCCGTGCTCGTTCTTCTCGGACTCGGGCCGCTGCTCCTGTTGGGCTATGCGGGATATCGTCGGACGGGCTCGGGATTCATGCCGGCGTCGGACGAGGGCGGCTTCATTCTCGACTACCGGGCACCAGCGGGGACGTCACTCACCGAAACCGATCGCCTGCTGCGGCAGGCGGAAGACGTCCTGCGCACGACGCCCGAAGTCCAGACCTATTCCAGACGGACCGGTCTTCAGCTGGGTGGAGGGATCACGGAGGCGAACGAAGGCGATTTCTTCGTCCGCCTCATTCCACCCCCGCGGCGCCCGATCGACGCCGTGATCGACGACGTGCGTCGGCGCATCGAGACGACGGTACCCGGCCTGAGTGTCGAGATGGCCCAGCTGATGGAGGATCTCATCGGTGACCTCACGGCCGTGCCACAGCCCATCGAAGTGAAGGTGTTTTCGGAGAGCGCGGCGGTGCTCGACTCGCTGGGCCCGCTCGTGGCGTCGATCATCGACTCGATTCCCGGTGTCGTCGATGTACGAGACGGTGTGAAGTTCGCCGGAGACGCGCTGATCGTCCGCATCGACCGAGAGCGTGCGGCTCTCGAGGGAGTGAATCCGGATGCCGTAGCGCGTCGGCTCTTGGGATTCATTGGCGGGACCGTGACGACAACTATTCAGAGCGGCGAGCGCGTGGTCGGTGTGCGGGTCTGGATTCCGCGAACCGCGCGCGGCCGGATCGACGACGTGGGGAAGCTGATGTTGAGCGCACCGGACGGGCATCGGTTTCGGGCCAGCCGGATCGCGTCGGTTGAAACTGTATCGGGCCAGCCTCAGATCACGAGGGACGACTTGAAGCGCATGGTAGCCGTGACGGGGCGCATCAGCGGCCGTGACCTGGGCTCGACGATCCGCGACGTGACAGCTCGCCTCAATCGCCCCGGCGTCATCCCGAATGGCGTGTCGTACGAACTCGGCGGCACGTACGAGCAGCAGCGCATCGCGTTCAAGGGCCTGCTGTCCGTTTTCGTCGCAGCACTCGTTTTGGTCTTTCTCCTCCTGTTGGTCATGTATGAGCGCTTTCTGGTGGCTGGAGCAATGCTGCTCACCACCATGCTCGCCATTCCAGCCGTGATGTTCGGACTGTGGGTCACTCACACGGAGCTCAACATCGCGTCGATGATGGGACTCACGATGGTCGTCGGGATCGTCACGGAAGTATCGATCTTCTACTTCTCCGAACTTCGCGAACTGGGTGTCGACTCCAAGGGTTCGCTGCAGTACCTTGCGGCCGGCAAGAACCGCGCGCGGCCCATCGCGATGACGACGGTCGCTGCAATGCTGGCATTGTTGCCCCTGGCGCTCGGTATTGGCCAGGGCTCGGGGATGTTGCAGCCGCTGGCCATCAGCATCATTGCCGGACTCTTCGCGCAAATGCCGCTCGTGCTCGTCGCCCTACCCGTGTTCTTTTCAGTGCTCCACAGGCCGCGTGGCCGCGTCGAGGGGCCCCATGAAGAAATCGAGAGTCCTGCGTGAACCGACCGCGTCGTTCGTCCATTCCATCGAGGAGCATGCAGTAACCACCACGTCTTTCTTTGAAAGGGGCCGTCTCAAGGTGTCCCTGCACCACGCGTAGCGATTGCGCATTCTTCTCGTCGTCGATGTGAGGTGCATCATGAGAGAGGGATTCGGTCCCGCACACCGACGCTCGCAGGCCGCGCGTCGGGAGCTGAAGTGTCGGGTACGTGAGGACGCGAAGGTACGATTGCCTCGAGCAGCATCGCCAACGGTTCGCAGTGACGTTGATGTGTCTCACCGCAGGTGGATCAGTGTGGCTCGACTCTCCCGGTTGGCCGTGGCGTGGTGCCCACTTTTAGAGCGCGTACTGTTCCTCAATGCCGGGATCTCCACGACGTCTGGGATCACGCGTCAGCGTGTCCCTGTGCCTGACTAACACCATGTTGCGGGATCGCACCACGGAGTGAAACACGGGGCGGCACGGAGCGCGCCCAGTCACTTCTCGAACGGCTGTTCCAGCTCGTCCACGACGTCGAGAAATGGCGGTGAGACGCGGGCATAGTCCGCTGGCGTCTTCGCCGCGGCGAGCTGCGCGACGAGCGCGTCCGTCTTCGCCGCCGCCGCCCTCCCGCCGTGCGCGAGCACACTTGGCCGCACCCGCTCCCACGTCCGTCGTAGATCCGCCGCGGTCGAGGACAACCGGATCATGTCCTTTCGAGCCGCCCAGATCTCGAGCTCGCGGCCGTAGTAGTCGAGTCGCACGATGTCGGCCGGCATCTTCGGATGATACGCTTCCGTGAGATTCGCCGCGATGAACGCGACCTGGTTTGCCGCGTCGATCGCTCCCTGGCGATCGTGCGAGGCAGCCGCCTGTCGAAGGGGGCCGAGCACGCTGGTCAACTGCGTGCGCTCCCCTGTCGTGAGCGCTGCCGCTGATGTGTCGAGCGAATCCATGATCGCGCTGGCCTTGGTCCAGCTCGACGCCTTGGCGACGTCATAGAGATCCTCCCCGTGGGTGCCCACGTCGGCGACGGCGGACGGAACGCCGGCCACTTGGAGCGAGTCGGCGGCGCGTTCGGTGAGTTCGGTGCGTGCCGCCAGCTTGGACGTCGACGCGACCGTCGTGGTATCAGTCGCCGAATCCTTGCGCG
>JBDTUA010000271.1:0-7720 GCA_040007995.1 Gemmatimonadota bacterium
CGCCCGAGCCACGTCGTGCTCGAGGGGCGCTTCGGACGCCTGCGCCCGCTCGAACCCGCGCGCGACGGCGACCAGTTGTACGCGCTCTCGCACGGCGACGAGGCGGAGGCGCAGTGGGCGTACCTGTTCACCGGGCCGTATCCCGATCGGCGCGACTTCGACGCGCACCTAACGAGGATCGCCGCCGGGACGACCGACCCCGTGTACTGGGCCATCGCCGATCAAGACGACGAGGCGGTCGGCTGGCTCTCCTTGATGCGCATCGAGCCATCGCATCGGGTCATCGAAGTCGGATCCATCCTCTACACGCCGGCGATGCAACGCACCGCCCTTGCGACTGAGACGCAGTACCTGCTCGCCCGGTACGTCTTCGACAGTCTCGGCTACCGGCGTTTCGAGTGGAAGTGCGACGCCCTCAACGCGCCGTCGCGCCGGGCTGCGGAGCGTTTCGGCTTCACGTACGAAGGGACCTTTCGCCAGCACATGCTGGTCAAGGGGCGCAATCGCGATACCGCGTGGTACGCGATGCTCGACCACGAATGGCCCGATCGCAAGGCACGGTTCGAACGGTGGCTCGCCCCCTCGAACTTTGACGCCGCGGGGCGACAGCGTACGTCGCTCGGCGACACGTCCGGACTGGATGCCTAGGATGGATACCGGACCGGGAGGGGCCTCGAGCGCGCTGGGCGAAACGCCAGGCCGCCAGCGCGTTGCACCTGACTGCGGTGAAACCCGCCTCCCGCCGGCGCCGTTTGAATCTGGCGTGACTACTACTTCACAGCCCGCGCCTCCCCGCCGCCTTCTGGCGATCGCGATCGCCCTCGTCGCACTTCGCGTCGCGCTCCCGCTGCTGCTCATCAACCCGGCGTGGGAGTTCCACCGCGACGAGTTCCTGTACTTCGCGATGGGCGATCATCTCGAGTGGCTGCGCATGCAGTTTCCACCGCTCATCGCGGTGGTTGCGCACGTGGGGCGCGCCATCTTTGGCGACTCGGTCCTCGCCGCGCGCGTCCCTGCGGCATTGGCAGGTGCGGCGCTGCTCGCCACGATGCTCTGGCTTGCGCGCCGGCTAGGCGCTGGCGCCTGGGCACTGGTGCTCATTGCCCTCACGAGCGTCGCCGCCCCGGTCTTCCTGCGTACTTCGGTCCTGATGCATCCCGTCATCTTCGACCAGTTGTGGGCCACGCTGGCGATCACCGCGCTGGTGTTGGCGGCCGTGGAAGCGCGACCGCGTTGGTGGCTGCTGGTCGGGGTCGCGTTTGGACTCGGCGCGCTCACCAAGTTCAGCGTCGCGTTCTACGTCGCGAGTGCAACGGTCGCGGTACTCACCGTCCCCGCACTCCGGCGACAGCTGGCGACACGCTGGCCTTGGCTGGGTGGGGTCGTGGCGGTGGTGCTGGCCATTCCCTCGGTCGCTGGCCAGGTCGCGCACGGCTGGCCCTTCCTGCTGCAGATGCAGTCGTTGCGTGGTGGCCAGCTCGAGCGCGTCTCCGCATTGACCTTCCTCAGCGAACAGCCGTTCATGCTGGGGGGGGCGGCGCTCCTGCTCGCGCTGGGCATCGTCGCGGCCGCTCGTCGCGACGTCGCAGCGCGCGTCACCGGTACCATCCTCGTCTCGCTGCTCGCCCTCATGATCGTCCTGCACGGCAAGGGCTACTACGCGGCGCCCGGCTACCCGGCCTTCCTTGTGGCCGGTGTGGTCTGGTTCGAGCGGTGGATGTCCGAACGGCGCGCGGCGACCTCGCCCCGCGCTGCGAGGATTGCCCTCCCGCTTCTGGTTGCCTGCATCGCGGCCCTGCTCCTCCCGTTAGGCGTTCCATTGCTCGCACCGCCGGCGATGGCGCGGTACGCCGTCGCTACCGGGGTGAGCGCCGCGGTGCGCACCAATCGGGGCGAGGTCCTTCCGCTGCCGCAGGACTACGCCGACATGCTCGGCTGGCGCGCGATGGCAGAGGCGGCGGCGCGGGCGTACCACGCGCTCCCGCCAGAGGAGCAGCGCCAAGTGCTGCTCGCCGGGAGCAACTACGGGAAGGCCGGTGCGCTCGCCATGTATCGCCAACGCCTCGGCCTCCCGTATCCCGTCAGCGCGAGTGGCGACTTCCACGCCTGGGGGACGTACGGACGTTCGGGTGAGGTGACGATCCTTGTCGATCGTCCCGATGCGCTCGAAAAACTGCAGCAGATCTTCGGCGAGGTGCGACAGGTCGATCGCCTGCAGGATCCGCGCGCAGTCCCGGAGGAGCAGGACGTGCGCATCTATGTGGCCCGCCATCCTCGGGTGTCGATCGAGTCGCTCTGGCCGACCCTTGGGCCGCGGTGGAATTGAGTTCGTCGTCACGACATCCGGCAGCTTCAGCGCAGGTACCGTCGCGCGACCTGCTCCAGCCGTTCGTCGTTGGCCTTCTCCGCCTCGGCCAGGACTTCCGCCACGTACGGGCGCAGGTTGGGTTCGCCCCAGTGATAGCCGGTGGCGCGCTCCGCGAGTTGCGTCTCGTTGACTCGCGCTGCTTCGAGCAACGCACGCGCGGCGGCGCGATCGAACCCGGGATCGTCCCGCGGTGGCAGGTCGTAGTGGCGGCGCGGCATCTCCCCCTCCGCATCGTCTCTCAGGAATGCGCGTGACATCAGGCCCCTCCCAATCGCAGTACTGTGGTCGCGGTGGCTCGAGTTGAATGCAGATGCAAGATATAGCGGGCACCGATCCGGTCACCGCGTTACCCTATCCCACGCCGCGTGGCGAACGCGCTCCGCGCTGGTTCCCCTGAACCTGCCCCATGACTGCCCTCCAGGATCTCTACCCCGACTCCTACGCGCACTGTCACGGATGTGGGCGCCTCAATGAACACGGGCTGCACGTGAAGAGCGTGTGGCAAGATGGAGTGGCGCTCGCGCACTTCTCGCCCGCGCCCGATCATCTGTCGATGCCGGGCTATGTCTACGGCGGGCTGATCGCGTCGCTCATCGACTGCCACGCGATGGCCACGGCCGCCGGAGCGGCCATGGTTGCGGCTGGCGAGGTGCCGGGGCGCGACGAGACCCGTCGGTTCGTCACGGGCTCGCTGCACGTCGAC
The DNA here is from genome assembly GCA_040007995.1 of Gemmatimonadota bacterium. Taxonomy (GTDB): domain Bacteria; phylum Gemmatimonadota; class Gemmatimonadetes; order Gemmatimonadales; family Gemmatimonadaceae; genus SCN-70-22. The sequence goes on from JBDTUA010000271.1 coordinate 3,072, forward strand.
TTCCTCAAGCCCACTCCGATTGGCGTCGAACTGGAGCTGCGCGCGCATGCGTCCGAGGTCGGGGAGCGCAAGGTGCTCGTCGAGGTGAGCGTCACCGCGAGCGACGTCGAAGTCGCGCGCGGACGCGTGACCGCGGTCCGACTGCCCGTGCAGATGGGTGCCTAGCCGGGGAGAGCATCCGCGGTCCAATCGAGGCCTTACGGCGATGGAGCGGCGCCGCCATCCGGCGCGTTCGTGGACAGGGCGGCCTGAATGCGTGCCACCGTCGCGATCGGATCCTCCACCTCGACGATGATCTCGTCGTATGCCGCCTCGGATCGGCACTGGATCACGATCGCCTTCTCGGCGTGTCGAACTGACCAGAAGTCAGGGCGAAAGTCGGACTGGTAATACGTCCCGGCCGTGTACACGAACGGAATGTGTGTTCCCGGCATCCGGAGCCCCGGCCAGGCGCTCGATGCGCGCTCAGGATCGTAGCGAACGGATCGCACGTCGGCGAGCGGGATGCGGAGAGAAGACGTGAGCGCCCAGAGCTTGTGCGACCCCTGCACCTGGATGTCGAGCACGTCGCCCTCGACCTCGATCTTGACCATCGTTGGACTCCCGGAGCCTGGATGAAGACGCGGTGGAATCGCGTCCGAGGCGACGCGAACCAGACCGGCCGCGCTCCCGTTCATCTTACATCGCGTCCCCGTCACCGGCCCCGTCCGCACGCCAGTTCATCGCGGAGGCAGGCCAAGTTCAAACACCACGCCCCCGCCGAGCGTAGAGTCAGGTGGGCGCGGTAGCGGGAGCGGGTCGCGTCCGATGACCCATTTCCCAGGATCCGATGCCGGTACCGACCCGCGTGCGTGGTCGCGCGTTGATCTCTCTTTGCCTGTTGACTCCGCTGGTTGCTTGCGGGGGTTCAGGCGAAGCGCGCCCGACGACCAAGGGGCGCCCTGGAAGGGGGCCGTCAACGACCCCGGTGGAGATTGCGCTCGCCGAGTTCGGGCGCGTCTCTCGCACGACGACCGTGGCCGGCATCATCGAACCATTCCGCGTCGTAGGGGTGAACGCCCAGCTCGCGGGCGCGCTCGGCAGGGTTCGTGTGCTGGAGGGAGCGCGCGTCGCGGAGGGCGATACACTGGCGTCGATCGTCGTCCCGGAACTGGACGCCCAGCTCCAGAGCAGCGAGGCGGCGCTCGATTTTGCTCGCTCCACGGCCGAGCGTTCGGAAGCGCTGTTCAAGCAGCGCATCATCACCGCCACCGAGGTCGAACGGGACCGGGCGGCGCTCAGTGCCGCCAAATCAACCCGCGAAGCGCTACTCGCGCGACTCTCCTACGCCATCATCCGCGCACCGATGGCGGGAGTGATCACCGAGCGGCAGGTCGAAAGTGGTGACATCGTCTCCCCTAACCAGCGCCTCTTCACCATCGCCGACGTCTCCACCCTGCTCACCCGGGTGCAGGTGTCGGAGCTTCAGGTCGGGTCGCTCGCCCCTGGAGAGACCGTCCAGCTGACGGTCGACGCCTTTCCTGAGGAGCAGTTCACCGGCCGGATTCGCCGCATCTTCCCCACGGCGGATTCCACCACGCGCATGATCCCCGTCGAGGTGGCGCTGACCGGCGCGTCCAACGCGCGGCTCCGCCCGGGGTACACGGCACGGAGCACCTTCCATCTCGCGTCGCGCGAAGATGCGCTGCTGATTCCGGTGCGTGCGGTGCAGGGCGGGGCAGGGAGTCTCGCGGTTTGGCTGATTCGCGACGGGAAGCCGGCGCGCCAGATCGTCCGGACCGGTGCCGAGGTAGATGGACGGGTGGAGATAGTCGAGGGGCTGTCGAAGGGAGACACGGTGATCGTGGCCGGCGCGACCGAAGTGCACGAAGGCGGGGCGATCCGCATCGTGCAGCCGCTGGCCCCTGAGGAGGCGGCGCGCGGCACGCCAGCGCGTGTCGCGCCGCTGCGTGATACCACGACGTCGGGACAGGAAAAGCGATGAGCGAACCACGGAGCGGCGACGCGAAGGATGACGGAGTCGCAACTCGGCGCGGAATCTCCAGCTGGGCGATCTCGCACCCGATCGGCACGGTGATGCTCACCCTCACCCTGCTCGTGCTCGGCGTCGTCTACATCGGGCGAGTACCGGTCGACCTTCTTCCGCGCATCGTGTATCCGCAGGTGCGCGTGTCCGTGAACAATGCGGGCGTGGAACCGCTCGTCCTCGAGGAGACGATCGCCAAGCCGCTCGAATCGGCGCTGGCGACGACGGAGAACCTCTCGCGGCTGCAGACCGACGTCAGCGAGGGGCGTGTCTCGATCTCCCTCGACTTCGAATACGGGACGAACATCGACTTTGCCCTGCAGGACGCGGCGAAGAACGTCGAGCGTGTGCGGTCGCAGCTGCCCGAGGAGTCTGATCCGCCGGTGATCAGCAAGTCCGAGCCGACGGCGACGCCGATCTTCTCGATCGCCTTCTCCTCCAAGACGCGCTCTCTCGTTGCGTTGCGGCAGTGGGTCGACCAGCGCCTCGGGCCGCAGTTGCTGAGCGTGCCCGGAGTGGCTGCCGTCGATTTGTCTGGCGGCTTGGTGCGCGAGATCCTCATCGAGCTCGATCCCGAGCGGCTGCGCGGATATGGTCTCTCGGTCTCACAGGTGATCGCAGCGCTTCGCGCCGAGAACCAGGACGTGGCCGCCGGGCGCATCAGCTCGGATGATCGCGAAGTCATCGGCAAGACCGCGGGACGATTCCGCTCGGTGGACCAGATCGCCGGCGTGCTGCTGGCGACGCGCGGCGGGCGGGTCGCGCTGCGCGACGTGGCGGCGGTGCGCGACACGAGCGCCGAACAGCGCATGTGGACCCGCCTGGATGGCGTCCCGGCCGTACGGCTGCAGATGCGCAAGCAGCCGGAGGCCAACACGGTCGACGTGGCCGACGGGATCCGCAGCCGTCTCGACCAGCTGCAAGCCTCGGGCTTCCTTCCGCCGGACGTCACGTATCGCGTGACCTTCGACCAGTCGGGCTTCATCCGCGACGCGCTCAACTCGGTGAAGAGCGCGGCGGTGACCGGGGCGATCCTCGCGATGCTGATCGTGATCGTCTTCCTGCGCTCGTTCCGGAAGACGTTCATCATCGGCGTCTCGATCCCGCTCGCCATCCTCGCGACCTTCGTGATGATGGGGATGTCGGACCTGACGCTCAATATCATGTCGCTGGGAGGGCTGGCGCTGGGGACCGGCCTTCTCCTGGACAACGCGATCGTGATGTTGGAGAACATCTACCGGCGCCGCGAGGATGGCGGGCTGGATGCGGTGGACGGGGCGCACGCCGGCGCTGGGGAGGTGACGAGCGCGGTGGTCGCGTCGACGACAACGAACCTCGCGTCGGTCGCCCCCTTCCTGCTGATCACGGGCATGACCTCGCTGATCTTCCGCGAGTTGATCCTGACCATTTCGTTCGCCATCCTCGCGTCGCTCCCGCTGGCGCTCACGCTCGTCCCCATGCTGGCGGCGCAGCTGGGCAAGGTGCGCTTCACGAGCGGACTGGAACGCTTCCGCCCGTTAGTCGCCTTCGACCGCGCGTTCTCGCGGCTCACGCAGCGCTATCGCCGCGCCGCGCGCGCCGCGGTGCGACGGCGCTGGTGGGTGATGGGTGGGGCGCTTGCCTCCCTCGTCGGAGCCGGATTCCTCTTCGAGAGCTTCGAATCCGAGTTCCTGCCGCAGGTCGACAATGGCAACGTCTCGGCATACGTCCGCCTCGGACCGGGGTCGTCGCCCGTGCAGACCGATCGCATCACGAAGGAAGTGGAGGCGATGGTCGGCGAGATGCCGGGAGTCGAATCGGTCTTCGCCACGGCGGGGGGATGGCTGACCTCCGGAAGCACCGCCGGCAATGCCGGTCGCGGCTCGATCGACATCATGCTCGGCTCTCCCGACAAGCGGGACGGGATGTCGGCCGACCAGTGGGTGCGCACGTTGCAGGACCGGATCGACGCGCGGGGTTTTGCCGGCGCACGCGTCGGCGTGCGCCCCCCGCGGATTCCCGGGCTCCGCACCAACTCGTCGGGAGAAGACGTGTCGCTGCGCATTGTTGGGGACGACCTGGCCCGACTGAACCAGATCGGGCAGGAGATCGTACGGCGGATGCGTGGCGTTCCCGGGCTGGAGAACTTCCAGGTCGGCAGCGACGAGCCCGTCCCGCTCCTCTCGATCGAGCTCGATCGCGAGCGCGCCCGAGCCCTCGGGCTCGACGTTGCAACGGTCGGACAGACGGTGCGCACCGCCCTCGACGGCACCATCGCGACGCAGTATGCCGATGGCAACTTCGAATACGACGTGCGCGTGCGCTTTCCGCGCAATCGCTTCAGCTCGGCCGATGACCTGGGGAGCGTCCTGCTCTTTCCGGGAATCGGCGGCACCGCCCCGGTGATGCTGCGGGACGTGGCCACGGTCCGTCCGACACTCGGGCCGACCTCGATCAAGCGCGAGAACCAGAACCGCGTCCTGAGCCTGAACGGCGACGTGCTCACCGAGCAGGTGCCGATCACCGCCGTCGCCGACTCGATGCGCGCGCGGCTCGACGGCCTGCAGCTGCCGGACAACTACGGCGTGGTCTTCGGGGGCGAGGAGGAGGCGATCGCCGAGTCCAACCAGCAGATGCTGCTGGT
>JBDTUA010000272.1:0-7709 GCA_040007995.1 Gemmatimonadota bacterium
GCCGCGGTCGCGGCGTCATTGCTCGGCAACCGAACGCTCGTGGATGCGGTGCTCGACGACTATCGCACCGCGCCGATCGACGCGCAGGACAGGGCGCTGTTCGCGTTCATCGAGAAGATGAACAGCGACGCATCGAGCCGCCTGCAGCAGCAGGATCTCGACGAAGCGAAGGCGGCGGGTTGGAGCGACGAGGCGCTGTACGACGCGATCACCGTTTGCGCGCTCTTCAACTTCTACAACAAGTGGATCGATGCCACCGGCGTCAGCGACATGCCGGCGGCGGCGTACGCGATGTCGGGGGTGCGGATGGCGGAGCACGGCTATGGCGGAGGACAGCAGGCGGCAGAAGACGAGAAGGCGAGAGAACGAGAGGGCGACGCAACTTCACGGGTGAACGAGAGATGACGCTGCATCGAAAGCTGCGATATGGGATGGTGGGGGGAGGGCCGGGGGCGTTCATCGGCGCCGTGCACCGACGGGCGGCGGAACTCGACGGGTTGGCGGAGCTGGTGGCCGGAGCCTTCTCCTCGGACGCGGCGAAGTCGCGCGCGCAGGGGGTCGTCCTGCACCTCGACCCGGCGCGGAGCTACGCCAGCTACGAGGAGATGGCCGCGGGCGAGGCAGAGCGCCCGGTCGGCGACCGTATCGATGTGGTGGTCATCGTCACCCCCAATCATCTGCACTACGCGGCGGCGGTCTCCTTTTTGGAGCGCGGTTTCCATGTGATCTGCGACAAGCCGATGACGACGACGCTGACCGACGCGGAGGCGCTCTGTCGGCTGGTGGACAAGCAGGGGGTCGTCTTCGCGCTCACGCACAACTACTCCGGCTATCCGCTGGTGAAGGAGGCGCGCGCGCTCGTCGCTCGTGGTGCCTTGGGCGAGCTGCGCAAGGTCGTCGTCGAGTACTCGCAGGGATGGCTCTCGACGTTACTCGAGGAAAGCGGCCAGAAGCAGGCAGACTGGCGGACCGACCCTGCGCGCGCGGGAGCTGGCGTGCTGGGTGACGTCGGCTCCGACGCCGAGCAGTTGGCGCGTTACGTCACAGGGCTCGAGATCGAGCGCCTGGCGGCCGACGTCGCGACGGTGGTCCCCGGGCGAAAGATCGATGACGATGCGAATCTCTTTCTGCATTTCGAGGGTGGAGCGCGCGGCGTCCTGCACTGCTCGCAGATCGCGGTCGGCGAGGAGAACCGGATCTCGCTGCGTGTGTATGGCGCCACCGCCTCGCTCGAATGGTTGCAGGAGGAGCCGAACCGACTCGTGATGCGGCACGCCGATGGTCCGATGCAGGTCTTCAAGCCTGGACACGGGCACCTGAGCCCCGAAGCGCAACGGGCGACACGCCTGCCCTCGGGCCATCCGGAGGCCTTTTTCGAGGCGTTCGGCAATCTCTACGGCAATGCGCTCCGCACGATTGCGGCGCGCGTATGCGGGGACGACCCCGATCCGGCGGACCTCGATTTCCCGACCGTGCAGGACGGCGCGCGCGGCGTGCACTTCATCGAGACCGCGCTGCGCAGCGGGCGCGAGGGGAGCGCGTGGGTCGACGCGCGGTACACGCCTCCCGGTACTTCCCGTTAGGCAACGACCTGCCGAGCCTTCCTCTGTGTCCTCTGTGTCCTCTGTGATTATAAGCTTTTGAACCACAGAGGACACAGAGTTGAAGCTGACGAGGACGGTGCCGACCGTCTTCCTGATGCTCGCTTCGCTCATCACCTCGATCAACACAGCCGCCCCCACGGAGCCTAACGATGCCTCGTCCCGTCACGTTGTTCACCGGCCAGTGGGCCGACTTGCCGCTTGAAACGCTCGCCGCCAAGGCCGCCAGCTGGGGCTACGACGGATTGGAGCTGGCCTGCTGGGGAGACCACTTCGACGTCGTGCGCGCGCTTGAAGAGGACGGCTACTGCCAGGCGCGTCGCGACCTCCTGGCTCGGTACGGCTTGCAGCTGCACGCCATCAGCAACCACCTGGTCGGCCAGGCCGTCTGCGACCGGATCGATGCCCGGCACAAGGCGATCGTGCCGCCACGCGTCTGGGGCGATGGTGTGGGGGACGGGGTGCAGCGCCGCGCCGCCGAGGAGATGCGGGCGACCGCGCGGGCGGCCGCTCGGCTCGGGGTGAAGGTCGTCCCCGGCTTCACGGGGTCGAGCATCTGGCCGCTGCTCTACTCGTTCCCGCCGGTGCCGTCGGACTTGATCGGCGCCGGCTATCGCGACTTTGCCGACCGCTGGAATCCGATCCTCGACACCTTCGACGAGGTCGGCGTGCGCTTCGCCCTCGAGGTGCACCCGACGGAGATCGCCTTCGACATCTCGAGTGCCCGGCGCACGCTGGAGGCGGTCGGACGTCGGCCGGCCTTCGGCTTCAACTACGATCCGTCGCACTTCGCCTATCAGGGGGTGGACTACATCGCCTTCCTCAACGCCTTCGGCGACCGGATCTACCACGCGCACATGAAGGACGTCTGGTGGAGCCCTGTCCCGACTCGCAGCGGCGTGTTTGGGGGGCACCTCGAGTTCGGACACCCCGATCGTCACTGGGAGTTCCGGTCGATCGGACGCGGACGCGTGGACTTCGAGGAGATCGTGCGCGCGCTGAATCGCATCAACTACGACGGCCCGCTCTCGGTCGAGTGGGAAGACATCGGAATGGACCGCGAGTTCGGGGCGCGCGAGGCGTGTGCGCTGATCAAGGCGAAGGACTTCGCGCCGAGCGCGGTGCGCTTCGACGCGGCGTTCGAACGGGAGTAGCGTTCGGGCGGAGGGAGGGTTCGAACGGCAGAAGCAATCGGCGGCTGGCACGCCTCGGCGCGCGCCGCCCGCCGATGCTATCTGGCCCCGCTACTCCGCGCCCGCGATGCGCAGCCAGAGATACGCACGGTCAGGCCCACCGGCGCTCGAGCCCTCCGGGACACCCTTGAGGAGGAGGTCGTGCTCCCAGGCGTCGCACGTGACGATGCGGCCGGCGGTCGGTACGCCGTGGGCATGGACGGTAGTCCCGCTCACCACGCCGGGCTTGGACGAGGAGGGTGTGTGGGAGTGCCCGGCTTCGGGTCGACAGACACGCTCGTGCTCTCGGACGGTCCACAGGCGAGGCTCAGGGCTGAGCATGACCGCGACGCACAGTGGCCGTCTCATCGTATCGATCAACCAGATCGTTGCTCCATTGGGTGTCTTCAGGTACGCGGGAAACGTGCTCGGCCGTCGGAGGGGGGATCGGTCATGTTACCCCATCTTGTTGACTCATCTTTCGGAGACGCGCGTTCGGCGCGAGCAGGGTGGCGGCGCGTGCTCAGAGTAGCGGCGCGTGCGCAGGATGCCGTCGCGTGCGCAGCGGTGCCGAACGCATCCGTGGGCTTCCTTGATGCTCGTTCTCTCGAAAGGAGTAGCCCGTCACGGCCCCAGAGTTGGAGTTCAAGTCCGTCCGTGATCTCGGCCCTTGCCCTCGGGTCCTGCTAGCAACATCGTGCATTATTCTTCCCTCCCCGATCCACAGAGTTGGCATGGCCCGTTCCTTGTTCGCCGCACGTTCTGGATGGCTTTCTGCTGCTTGTGTACTCGTCGCACTCTCATGCGGCGACTCGAGCACGTCCAACGGCCCCGTCGTCTCCAAGCTCGAAGTCTCGCCGCTCAGGCTGGATCTGTCGATCGGCGAGACGAAGGGGGTGACGGCGCGGGCCTTGGATGCCGGTGGCAACACCGTGTCCCGCAAGCTGTTCTGGTCGACGTCGAACGCCTCCGTTGCCACGGTCACGCAGAACGGCGTCGTGACGAGCGTTGCGGCAGGCACGGCAGAAGTCGCTGTCAGCAGCGGTGGGGCGTCGTTGCGCATTCCCGTGGTCGTCTCGGCGCGCGAAGCATCGCTCGTCCGTCTGGCGCCGGCGGCCTCCACCATCATGGTCGGAGCATCCACGTCGCTGCAGGTGACGGTACTCGACGCGTCGGGCGCCGTTGTCGAGGGCAGCACGGTGACGTGGACGACTGCGAACTCGGCGATCGTATCCGTCGGGGCGACCGGCGTGGTCACCGGGATCGCGGCGGGGAGCGCCACCGTGACAGCGACCGTGACGACGGGAACCGGTGGCAGCATCGGCGGGAGCGCGGTCGTACAAGTTCTCCCGGTACCGGTCGCCAGCGTCAGTGTGTCGCCGACGACGTCGGCGATGCTGGCCGGCCAGTCGTTGCAGCTGATCGCGCAGACGCTGGACAGCGCTGGCGCGCCACTTACCGCGCGCGCCGTCGCGTGGAGCACGAGCGCCCCCGCAGTTGCCAATGTCTCCTCCACCGGACTCGTGATCGCCCTCGCCCCCGGCTCGGCGACGATCACGGCCCACAGTGAGGGGCGCTCGTCGATCGCGCGCGTGACCGTGTCAGCAGTGCCGGTGGCCGCCGTGACTATCATCCCGGACTCGGCAACGGTCTCGGTACACCAGACCGCGCAGCTCATCGCCCGCGTGACGGATTCCACGGGATCGCTGCTCGATGCGCGCCTTCTCACCTGGTCCAGCGACACGCCGAGTGCGGTCACGGTCGACGGGAATGGAGTCGTGACGGCTGTGGCGACGGGTCAGGCACGCGTGACAGCGACGGCGGAGGGGAAGTCGGGGTCTGCGGTCGTGATCGTCACGCCGATCCCGGTCGCGAGCATCGAGGTCACCCCCACCAGCGGGGCGCTGGTTCAGGGCGACACGTTGCTGCTGTCGGCGCGTCTGCTGGACGCGCAGGGGCGCGTACTGACTGGCCGCGTGGTCTCGTGGATCAGCGGCGCGCCGATGATCGCCTCGGTCGATTCTCGCGGGCACGTGACGGCGATCGGCCCGGGGACCGCGCTCATCATCGCGTCGAGCGAAGGCGTGCGTACCACGATCTCCATCACGGTCGCGGCGGCGACCGTCGCTGCGGTGGTCACGTCTCCGGCGAACGCCACGATCCAGGAAGGGACGACCGTGCAGCTTTCGGCGTCGATCATGGATGCGCGCGGGAGACCGATGGCGGGAAAGGTCGCAACATGGATTAGCAGCAACCTGTCCGTGGCCACCGTTTCGTCCACCGGACTCGTTCAGGCGATAGCGCCGGGAAGCGCCGGCATCTCGGCGCGGAGCGACGGGATCATTGGCAGCTCGACGATCACGGTCGTGCTCGTTCCGATCGCCAATGTGGCGCTCACCCCTCCGACGGCCGCGGTGACGACCGGGCGGACGGTGCAGCTGACGGTAGTCCTCACGGACGCGGCCGGAAGGTCGCTGCCGCTGAACGGTCGCTTGATCACCTGGAGCTCCAACGCCCCTTCCATCGCCACAGTCGGCGCGACGGGAGTGGTGACCGGGACATCGGCCGGTAGCGCCACGGTGCGTGCCGATGTCGATGGCAAGACGGGAATCTCTTCGATCGTCGTCAGCGATGCACCGGTGAGTTCGGTGAGCGTCTCTCCCGGGACGACGCAGCTGACGGCGGGGAGCTCGGCGCAGTTCACGGCAACGGCGCTCGACGCGGGCGGACTCGTGCTCACCGGGCGATCGGTGAGCTGGAGCTCGAGCGATCCGGGAGTGGCGAGCGTCAGCAGCTCGGGACTCGTCTCGGCGCTCTCCCCGGGGACGGTGCAGCTCACGGCGACGATCGGTGGCGTGGCGGGAAGCGCGACGGTGACGGTCGCGGCGGTCTCGGTGGCGTCGGTCGCTGTGACGCCGGGGAGTGCCTCGATCGTCGTGGGAGGTACGGTGCAGCTGGCGGCGGCAGCGAGTGACGTTGCCGGCAACATCCTGTTAGGTCGCGCGGTCTCCTGGTCGTCCGCGACCCCGGCCGTCGCCACGATCGACGCGAACGGACTGGTCTCCGCCGTCGGCGCCGGGACCAGCCTGGTTACGGCCACGATCGATGGCGTCTCGGCCAGCGCCACCATCACGGTGACCTCGGTGGCCGTGGCTTCGGTGAGCGTGACCCCGACCACTGCATCGCTTGCGGTCGGCGGGTCGGTGCAGTTGACGGCGACCGCGAAGGACGCCGCGGGCAATGTGCTGACCGGGCGCCCGACGACGTGGAGCACGGGAGCGCTGTCGGTGGCCACGGTGAACGGTTCGGGACTCGTCTCGGCGGTGAGCGCCGGTAGTGCGGTGATCTCGGTGTCGATCGGTGGGGTCACCGCATCCGCGACGATGACAGTGACCGCTGTCCCCGTCGCATCAGTGAGCGTGACGCCCGGAAGCGCGTCGATCGCGGCGGGCGGAACTCTGCAGCTGACGGCGACGGCGAAGGACGCCGCCGGGAATGTGCTCATCGGTCGCACGACCAGCTGGAGCTCGGGAGCGCCCGCGGTCGCCAGCATCAACGGGAGCGGTCTTGTGTCTGCGGTGAGTGCCGGCAGCAGCGTGATCTCGGTGACGATCGACGGCGTGACCGCCGCCGCGACCATCACCGTGACAAACGCGCCGGTTATCTCGGCGAGCGTCTCCCCGACGAGCACGAACCTGACTGTCGGTGGGACCGTGCAGCTCACGGTGACCGCCCGCGACGGAACCGGGAGCATTGTCACCGGTCGGCCGACCGTATGGAGTTCCGGTAGTCCGTCGGTTGCCACGATCAACGCGAATGGCCTGGTGACAGCCGTCGGTGTGGGATCGGCGCTGCTCACCGTCACGGTCGAGGGAGCGCGCGGCACCTCGAACGTCAACGTGACCGAAGTTCCCATCGCCAACATCAGCGTCTCGCCGAACACCCCGTCGATCACGGCCGGCGCATCGATCACCCTTGCGGCGACGCCGACGGATGCCAAGGGGAACGTGCTGAGCGGACGCGTCCTGAACTGGAGCTCGAGCAACACGGCGGTTGCCACGGTGTCGCAGACCGGGTCAGTCAGCGGCGTCGCGGCCGGTAGTGCAACGATCACCGTCTCCGGCGCGTCGGCGGGTCAGTCGCCCCCGGTGAGCCAGTCCGTCAAGCTCTCCGTGACTGCCCCCGCGGTACAGGGGCCGGCGCGGATCGTGCTGGCTCCGATCAGCGGAACGGTTCACGTCGGCTCGCTCTACGCCCGCCAGGTCTCGGCGCAGGTCTTCGACGCGTCGGGCGCGCTGATGCCTAACGAAACGGTCACCTGGACCACGAGCGACCCGACTCGCCTGGTCGTCCTTCCCAGGAATCCGACGACAGCGGCGGCGGTCGGCGCCGCCGGCTCGCCGGCGGCCGGCCTGTTGCTCATCGCGAGGGCCGGTTCGGTCACACCCGTCGCCGACACGTTGACCATCACGACAGACCTCGTGCCGATCACCAGGGTAGTCGCCTCGCCGCTCCTCATCACGATTACGCACAAGGCGACGCAGCAGCTCTCGGTGGCCGCGCTCGACTCGGCGGGCAACCAGGTCGGGACGGCGAACGGGAACCCGTTAGGTGGACGCGCCCCGGCCTGGAAGTCGGCCGACACCAAGCTCGTCACCGTCGACAGTTCGGGGCTGGCGACAGGCGGGCCTCAGCGCGGCATCACCCGGATCGAGGTGTACGTCGACGGCGTCGGTCCGGGGATAGTCGCGGTGATTGTCCCGTAGGTCCGGGAGGCGCTCGCGGCGTTACTGGATCCGCGCCGCCTGCGCCGACAGCGCGAGCGCGACGCCGTTGGTCCACCCGAAGCCGTCCTGCGTGGGATACTCGCCGCCCCCCGCAGAACGATTCGCGTCGAGCACATCGTACTTCTCGGTCATCTTCCCCGTCGCCGCAT
>JBDTUA010000273.1:0-7654 GCA_040007995.1 Gemmatimonadota bacterium
CGGTTCAGCGGTTCGGCGAGGGATTCGCGGAGCTGCGGTACGAAGTGCCCGCTAGCGCCCCACCGGCCTGAACGCACGCACCCTCAGGCTCCACTCGTCGTCCACCGCCCGGCGATCGTGGTCGACGTTGATCTCGCGTGGGAAGTGATACGCCGAGTCGTACGCGACCGCGACGGAGTCGTTCCCCCCCGTCAGGGCGCGTCGTGCCATGGCGAAAATCGAATCGATCGTCGGTTGCCCGTTCGGCGGGGGGACAGGTCCTCCCTTTCCGATGTAGGTCGAATCTACCGGCGCTGCCTGGACGACGTTGCCGTCGGCGACGTCGACGCGCCACCAGGTGCCCGCGCCCGGACAGAAGCAGCTTCGCGCGTACTCGAAGGCATAGGACGACGGCGCGGCCGCCTGCCAGGCACGTGCCTCCTCATCCAACCGGCGTTCGGCGCCACCGCATCCCTGCAGCAAGAGGAGGACGGCCGGCAGGTACCAGCGGTTCGCGTGCTTCACGGTCGTTCGCTCGTTAAGGTCGCCGGCCCACGTTGGGCCTCGCGTACAGAAGGTGCGTCGCCAGCTCACCTTGGTGCGATCAGCTTTTCGCTGAGGAGGCGCAGCTTCTCCCGCGCCTGTTCGTCATACGCCTGCGCGAGCGCCTGCACGGGCTTCTGCCGGTTGAAGTACGTCCCGCTCGGTTCCGTGGTCACGATGGCGTTGACCACCGACTCCACCCCCTCCGCAATCGTCGAACGCGGGGTCGCGTTGAGGGCGCGCGCCATCGTGGTGGCCATGGTCGTCGCCGGATGCAACGAGTACGTGAGGATCCCCTGCTTCTCGAGGGCTGGGGCCATGTCGATGGTCATCATCACCTGCGCGAGCTTGCTTTGCGCATAGCCGCGTTCGCCGTTGAACCCCTTCGTCATCATCACGTCGTCGAAGTCGATCGGCTCCTGCGACCCCGACGAGACGTTGATGATGCGCGATGGCGCGCTGGACGCGATAAGAGGGAGCAGCTCCTTGGTCAGGAGGTAGTGCGCGAGGTAGTTCACCGCGAAGTGTATCTCGTAGCCATCAACGCTGAACTTTCGCGTCGTGTCTAGGATGAAGCCGACCCCGGCGTTGTTGACGAGCAGGTCGAGTCGCGCATTGTCGCGACGGACCGCCGCCGCGAGCAATCGCACCTGATCGAGCGAGGCGAGGTCGGCTCGATAGAACTTCGCTCCACCCAAGCCGAGTTTCGTGATCTCCTCGACCAGCGAATCGCCGCGCTCGACGCTACGCCCGGTAACGAGGACGTGCGCGCCGGCAGCGGCGAGGCGTCGTGCCACGTCACGGCCCAATCCGTCGGTGGAGCCGGTGACCAGCACGACCTTTCCGCGCATGTCGGGGAGCGGCGGAGCCTTCGAGAAGTTCGATGATGGGAGCTGCGACTCGGCGCGCGCCGGGAGGGCGGCGCCGACAATGGCGAGCCCGCTGGTGAGCGCGAGGACGCGCAGGAGGAACGGGCGGAGGGGAGCGCGCATGGGGTCGGAGCGAGGAGGCAGTGTGACTCGAGAGTGAATGATGCGATGTGGGTCGAGCCGACCACAAGACATGCGCTCTGTCGATCATTCCGGGTATCGCACGCCTTGCCTCAGTCGCGGGTGACGTCGGTACGCACCGCGTCCTCCCTCCCGCGCTCCGATCATGCTCTGAACGCTTGTCCGCCGAGCGCGCGCGCTCCCTCGCTCGTTCGTCCTCCCCACCGCCAAAACACCCCGGGCATCACGAACAGGTTCAGCACGGTCGACGAGACGAGCCCGCCCAGGATCACCACGGCCATCGGATACTCGATCTCGTGCCCGGGACGATTCCCCCCAACGATCAACGGCAGCAGTGCCAGCGCCGTCACCGTCGCGGTCATCAGGATCGGGACGAGGCGTTCCTGCGCACCGCGCAACACCAACGCCTCCCCGAACGCCATCCCCTCCTCCTGTTGCAGGTGGCGGTAGTGGGAGATCAGCATGATCCCGTTGCGCGCCGCGATGCCGATGACGGTCACGAAGCCGACCAGCGACCCTAACGACAGCGTCGCCCCGCCAATCGCGGCGGCCGCGACGGCGCCGACCAGGGCCAGCGGGAGCGAGGAGACGACGATCGCGGTGGTGCGCACGCTCTGGAAATCGGCGAAGAGGACGAGCAGGATCCCGGCCAGTGCCAGCACTCCGAGCAGCAGCAGGCGTCGGCTGGCCGAGCGCTGCGCCGCCCACTCGCCCAGCACCTCGGCGTGGAAGCCAGTCGGCATCGTCACGCTGAGCACGGCGCGCTCGACGGCACGCGTCACCCCCGCGAGGTCACCACCGGCGACGTTCGCGGTCACATCGAGCCGGCGCGACTGTCCCTCGCGGGTGATCTCGTTAGGTGTGGGGACGATGCGCACGTCGGCCACGTCGCGCAGCGGTACACCCGCACCGCCCGAGGTGGTGAGGACGAGCGAGCGCAGCGCACCCGGCGAGTGACGCACCGCCTCAGTCCCCCAGACCGCCACGTCATATATCGTCTGCCGGTCGTAGACCTCGCCGACCTTCGTCCCACGCACCAGCGTCGCTACCTGACGACGTACTTCCCCCGCGGTGAGGCCGAACTGCGCCAGCGCCTCCGGGCGAAGGTCAACCTCGACCTGCGGGACGAGCACGAGCGGTTGCACCTTGAGGTCGGTCGTCCCCTGAACACCGGTCACGACCTTCCCCACCTCGGCCGTCACGCGGCGCAACTCGGTCAGGTCGTCACCGTAGACGCGTACGACGATGCTCGCACTCGCCCCGGTCAGTACCTCCTTCACCCGCTCGCGTAGATACGTGAGGACGTCGCGATACAAACCGGGATACTGGTCGATCGATCGCTGGATATGGTCGACGGTCGCCTCGTACGGCACCTCGGGATCGATGCTGATCCAGAGCTCGGTGAAGTTCGGCCCCACGACCTCGTCGGCCACCTCGGCGCGTCCGATGTGCGCGCCGAAGTTGCGGACGCCGTCGATCGACATCAGCTCCTGGGACGCGAGGATCGTTACGCGCTTCATCGCCGCCAGCGACGTCGCCGGCTTCTCCACGAAGTGCATCAGGAAGTCGTACTCCTTGAACTTCGGAAGGAATTCCTGGGCGAAGAACGGGAGCGCCACGAGCGCGGCGACGAAGCTGCCAACCACCCCCCACATCACGCCGCGCGGGCGAGCGAGTACGCGCGGCAGCAGCCGTCCATACCACCTCTTGATCACCCGGGCCAGCGGTGGATCACCACGATCGTCCTCCGCGCGCTTGCCGAGCAGGATGAGCGAGAGCGCCGGAGTGAGGATCAGCGCCGTGGCCAACGAGGCGAGGATGGCGACGACGTACGCCTGCGCCAACGGCCGGAAGAAGGCTCCGGCCAGCCCGTCGAGGAAGAAGACAGGGAGGAACATCAGCGCCACGATCACGCTGGCATAGACGACCGCACTCCTGACTTCCAGTGAGGCGTCGAGCACTACCGCCATGGCGCCGCGCGGGTGTCCCAGCGTCCGGTTCTCTCGCAGGCGCCGCACGATGTTCTCGACGTCGATGATCGCGTCGTCGACGACCTCGCCTAACGCGATGACGAGACCGGCGAGGACCATCGTGTCGAGCGTTCCGCCGCGGTAGTGCATAACAACCGCCGCAGCGACGAGCGATGTCGGGATGGCAGTGAGCGAGATGAGGGCGGTGCGCCAATCGCGCAGGAAGAGGAGCAGGACCAGCACCACCAGTACGCACCCGATGAGCAGAGCACGGTTGAGGTTCTCGAGTGCCATCTCGATGAAGGTGGCAGGACGAAAAATCGTCGCATCGACCTTCACGCCGCCCATCGCGGGCGCGAGGGCGGCGAGCGCCTTGTCCACGCCGCGTGTCACCTCGAGCGTATTCCCCCACGGCTGCTTCTCGACGATGAGCAGCAACCCGTCGCGCGAATCGATCACCGCCTCGCCGATGAGCGGCGGGTGCCCATCTCGCACCTCGGCGACGTCACCGAGCGTGATGACACTGTACCCCGGTCGTGCGATCGGGGCACGCGCGAGCCCGGCCGCGTCGAGCACGCGCGTACGCTGCGTAACGGCCAAGCGCTGCTGCGGGGTGTCGAGGAATCCTCCCCCTTCCACGTGCACCGCCTCACCAGCCGCGCGCGTCACCGCGTCGAGCGTGACCCCGCTCGCGCGCAGGCGATCCGGGTCGACCAGCACCTGCAGCTGGCGGGAGCGCTCCCCCCAGATGGCGACGTTGGCGACACCGGGAACGGCCATCAGACGTGGCCGGATCGTCCAGCGGGCCAGCATCGACAGCTCGGTCATCGAGAGCGAGTCGCTGGTCATCCCGACTTTCAGCACGCGGGCCAGCGACGAGTGCGGCGATAGCATCACCGGCGCGCGCGCCACCGCCGGGAGCTGCGGCGCCACTCGCGCCATGCGCTCGGCGACGAACTGGCGCGCGGCGAAGAGGTCGGTCGCAGGCTCGAAGAGGAGGACGACGCTGGACAAGCCTAGCACCGACTTCGAGCGCACCGTGGTGACGTACGGCGTCCCGCTGAGGGCGTTCTCCAGCGGTACAGAGATGAGCGACTCCACCTCTTCCGTCGAGAGCCCCGGGGCCTCGGTCTGGATCTCGACCTTGGGCGGGGCGAACTCCGGGAAGACATCGAACGGGGCACCGCGCACGGTCGCGATGCCGACGATCAGCAGAAGCAGGGTGACGGCGACAACGGCGACGCGCTGGCGGAGCGCAGTGGCGATGAGCCAGCGCATCATCACTTCCCCGCGCCGAACTCGGTCCCCAGCAACTCGGCGGCGCCGGCGGTCACGACGAGCGCCCCCGCGGCGATCCCGCTCCGCACCTCAGCCCACTCCCGCACCACCTCTCCGAGCACAATGCGCCGGCGTGCGTACTGATGGTCGCCGAGTCGCTCGTAGACCCAGCTCCCTCCCTCGTGGTCGAAGACGACGGATGCCCAGGGCACTGTGAGCCGTTCCGAGCGCGCGCCACGCAGTGGGACTGCGACCTGCACGCGCTCGCCGGGGCGCAGGCCGACACCCACGTTCGCGACCTCGTAGTACAGGTCAGCGCTGGCACTGAGCGGATCGGCGGACGGAGGAGCGGCGACCGGCATGGCAGGGAGCACACGGGCACCGTCGGGAGCGCCTAACGGCTGAATGCTCGCGCGCGCGCGCGTGTCGAGGCGCCCGATATCGCCGACGTAGGCCGCGACGCGCACCCAGACGGAGGCGAGCCGGACAACTTCGAGCAGCGGGGTCCCGGCTGCGACGAGCTGTCCTTCGCCCACGAGCAATGCCCGCACGACGCCATCGAACGGCGCCCGCACCACCAGCGGAGTGACACCGTCGGGCGTTCCGCGCGTCCCGTCGGTGAGCATGGCGCGCCCCTCCGCAGCGTCGCGCGCGGCCTGCGCTATCGCCAGTTCGGCCTCGGCGACCTCGCGGTCGCGCGCCGAGACGAGTCGATCTCTCCAGAGCGTCGTGACGCGCTCGGCCTCGAGCCGAGCGCGCGTGAGCCGGGCCTCAGCGATCTGCAGTGCTTCGGTTGTGCTGGCGGTACCCAAGTCGGTTGCGATGGGGATGAGGGCGAGCAGTTGGGCACCGCCGCTGACCCTGGCTCCGCTCGGTGGCGGCGCTGCGCCGCCGGCGCGCGTCACCCGTCCCGCGACCGGCGCCACCAGCTGCTGCGACATTCCGGGGGCGGCCATGACCTCGCCCGGGAGCGAGCGAGACGCCTCCATCGGACGAACGGCGACGGTATCCACGGCGATTGCGAGCCGCCGTTCGGCCTCGGCCGACAGGGTGACGGTGGTAAGCGATGCCTCGGTCACTGGATTGCTGATGCTCACCGGCTTTGGCGGTGCGTCTGCATCCGCGCCTCCGCCGCAGGCGAGCCCCGTGGCGCTGAGCAGGAGGGCGAGAAGCGCCGGACAGCGGCGAGCGACGAATTTGGGCATGACCACCTAACGAGCGGAGAGTGAGGAGGAGCGCCCCGCCAGTGCGGCGAGATCGGCCCGCGCCTGCTGATACGCGAGCGTCTCGTCGAGCGCCCAAAGCTGCGCGTCGCGCTCGGCGCGCAGCGACTCGAGCACCTGCAGGACGGTGCTGCGCCCCGCTTCATAGAGGCGCACCGCTCCGACCCTGAGCCGCGTCGCCCCGGGGACGAGCGAGTCGTTGGCGAGCCGCGCCCGCATGACCGACGCCTCCAGGCGCGTGCGCGCCTCGGAGAGCGCGCGGGCTATATCGAGTTCCACCTCGCGCGCCTGCGCGGATGCTGCGCGGGCCTGGGCGGCGCGCACGTCGAGCTGCTCGTTCCCCTGCGAAAAGAGAGGGATCGGAACGGCGAGGCCCAGTCGCGTGGACGAGGCGACGTCCGCCGAACGGCCCCAGTCGCGCTGCACGAAGAGCGATGGGACCGGAAGGCGCGCCCACCGGAGTGATCGCTCGCTGACTTCTGCCCCACGCGCGGCCGCGCGCGCGCGTCGCACCTCGGGCGTGTCTCCCGCGGTCGTCGCCATCATCGGGAGTGCATCCACTTCCAGTCCGGCGTCGAGCCGATCGGCGGTCGGCGGAATGGCGTCAGCTGGCATGGCCAGCTCTCGCGCGAGCGAGGCGCGCTGCGACGCCAGCTGCTCTTCTGCCCGCGAGAGTTGCAGCCGCACACGCGTAGCCTCGAGCGCGAACTGCGCGCGATCCAGGTCCGAGATGTCACCGGCTACGGCGCGCCGACTGGCCAGGATCGAGAGCGAGTCGGCGATCTGGGCGAGGTCTCGCACGAAGGCCACGCGACGCTCGGCCGCGACCACAGCGAAGTAGGCGCGCGCGACGTCGCGCTCGAGATTTACACTCCGTTGCGCCGAGTCGGCCGTCGCAGCATCGACGTAATGCGTGGCCGACGAGCGCTCCAGTGGGAGTCGGACGAGCGAAGCCAGGGACTGGTTGATCACCAGGCGGCGCGCCGGCTCCACGTCGACGCGAGAGAACTCGGCCGTCGGGTTGGAGGGGCGTGAGGCGACGCGACGCTGCGCCCGGCGTTCCTCGACCTGCGCGGAGAGAAGCGCCACGGTGCTGCGCTGCGCGCGCGCCGCGGCGAGCGCCTGGTCGAGCGTGAGCGAGTCGCCGCCGGCCACACCCTGCTGGACGACGAGGAGGAACGAGACTATGAGCATTCGCGAGCGGTGGGGATGAACTCGCGAACCTAGCGACCCGAACCTGAACGTTCGTTAAGTGCGGACGGGTATGGTGAGCAGGAAGGTCGTTCCGCCGTCCCCAGTCGCCTCGATCGACAGCGCTCCGTCGTGCAGGAGGGCGATGTATCGGGCAATCGCCAGTCCGAGGCCGGCGCCGGAAGTGACGGTCTCACGGACACGCGTGCGCGCGGCATCGCCGCGGTAGAAGCGGTCGAAGATGCGTTCCAAGTCGTCGGTGGAGACTCCGGATCCCTGGTCACGAACGCGCACCTGCCACGTACCATACGCCCGGCAGAGGGAAAGCCGTACCTCTCCCCCTGCGGGCGAGTACTTGATCGCGTTGTCGACCAGGTTGAGCAGGGCACGCCGAAGCATCGCCGGGTCGCCGAGCGTCGCGCCGTCGGCATCGGCGGCATCGGCGGCATCGGCGGCATCG
>JBDTUA010000274.1:0-7579 GCA_040007995.1 Gemmatimonadota bacterium
GAAGAGGAAGCCGAGCTCCGTTCGGGTGTCGAGATTGCTCGAGTCGCGCGCGATTGCTTCGTCATAGACGCGCAGCGCGTCCTTGTAGAGCTGCGGGTTGTCGCGACCCAGGTAACGGCATGCGACCGCAACGGCCCTCAGCTCGTCGGCAGACAGGCGTGCGCGTTGCACACGATAGACGTCGATGAACCCGTCGAAGGCGCGCATCGCCTCGTCGCGGTCGCCCCGCTCGATGGCGAGTGTCGCCAGTTGTAATCTGGCGGTCAGCGAATCCGGCCCTTTGAGAGCTCGTTCGTACGCCGCGCGGGCCTGCTGCCCCAGTCCACGGGATCGCAGCACGTCGCCCAGCAACACGTCCGCGTCCGTCGCGCCATGCGTGGCGTTGCGATAGCCCTCCCCGGCGGTGGTCGCTTCGTCGTAGCGCCCGACGTCGGAGAGTGCGTGGATGAGCACGCGAGCGGCATTCGCGTTGCTGCTGTCGCGTGCCAGCGCCTGACGGCCGAGTGTAATCGCCTCGTCGTACCGCCCCACGTGTCGCGCCTCCTTCGCACGGCTGGTCAGCTGCGCCGAGTTGGAATCCTGGGCGCACGCCACCGGGGGAAGGAGCGCGGCCGCGAGCGTGAGGAAGAGTCGCCCGAAGCGCTTCACGGCTTCTTCCCATCGAGGGCGCGCAACGCGCGCGTCGTCTCGGCGAGCTGCACCATCAGCGGTTCGATCGCCCGCTGGTACTCCTCCTCGGACATCGACGCGCGCTTCGCCCGCACCGCTTCGATCCTCGATTCGACGTCGCGTCGTTCCGCCAGCAGCTTCGCGGCTCGCGGGTCTGCCGCCACGGTCGATCCACCAAGCGGTTCGAGGAAGACGGCGCGCGCACGCAACCCGTCGGGCCCCTTCTCGCTCGCGTCGCTGTGGCCTACACCATCGCCGTCGTCCTCCAGCATCGGATGCTCGGTCGCGATGCGGTTGCCCTGCTCGAACACACGCTCGACTTCGCGCCGGGCGTACGTGAAGGCTTCGAGCAGGTTGGCGCGTCCGTCCTTGTCGCCGTCGGCCACGTCCGTCGTCAGTGCTGCCACGAAATACTCGGGAAAGAGTGTCTCGTTCTGTTCCCGCCCGGAGCGGGTGGCGGTGATGATGGTTCGGTTCGGTCCAGCAAGCGCCTTGACGAAGTCGCCGCTCGCGCTCGTGGTGTTCACGAAGACGAGGGAGGCGTCACGCATCGGCGCGAGGGCGAGTCGGAAATCGTCGGGGGTCATGTCTGGCCCGGGGACGTTGAAACGCGAGACATCACCCTGCGTGCTGCCGTGGCCGAAGAGGATGACCACCAGTCGGTCGCCGGCGCGCGACGTCCCTGACAATCGAGAGATCTGCGCCATGATGTTCTCGCGCGACGAGCGGGCCGTCACTCGCGGTTGCGTCGCGTCCTCCGCGAGCACCACGACGAGGGAATCAGGAACGCCGAATCGCGTTGTGGCGGCTGAGGCGACGCCACGTGACCAGCCCAGGAACTGATCCGAAAGGCGCTTTTCGCCCCCGACTCCGGCGACGATGAGAAAGGCGGTGCGTGGTGGCCGCGATTGCGCAACGAGGGCGTGGGGGTCCCCCCCCAACAACAACGCTACCGCCCCGCTCAGCCCCACTCGGTACCATTCCAGCGCGCGCCGGCTCCTCATCACGCCACCCCCTCCCGACGCCGCAGCGCCCACTCCGCCCCCAGCGTAGCCAGCAGCAGGACGAGCAGGACAGGCATGTCCCACAGATCCTTCTTCTCTACGACCGTCGCTCCACTTGGGCTGTACACCATGTCCTTGGCCACCTCCAGCGCACGCTCCGCCGGGTAATAGCGCCCACCGGTCTCTTCGGCGATCCGCCGTAGCATCGCCGGCCGCATTTCGGCGCCGAAATATTCGTTCGTCGGCGGGGCCACGCGCACGAAGGCCGCCTCGCTCGCCACCGTGTCGTGCCCGAGCACGGCGTGCAGGCGCACCTCATGCACGCCGGTTCCCTGGGGGACGTAGGTCGTGCGATACTCCCCGTCCCGCTCCACCGCCCACTCCAGCGCCACATCCTGTGTGACACCACTGGGGGTCGTGACGGTCCCCTGCACCGTGGCTCCGTTCGCCTTGAGGAAGCCCGAATCGCTGACCGTCGCGCGCAGCGCGATCCCCTCACCCGGCCCGCTCTCCTCCGCGACCAGCGTCTCCGCCCGATCAGGTACATCGCTCACCAGCCAGCGTAGCATCTGACGCCAGAACGTCTCGTGCGTCTGGTCATCGACCGGAATCGAGGCCTCCATCTGCCAGAGCCACGAGTCCTGCGCCCCGAAGACAATCGCCTTGCCGCGGCCATAGCGCTGGAACGCCAGCAATGCGTGCGACGTGACGCTATCCGCCGTCACTCCGTTGAGCAGGATCGTCGCTCCCGGTTTGGCTCGTCCAAGTCGATTGACCGACGTGAGCGGCGGGAGCGTCGCCCATCGCGCTTTCGACAGACTGTCAGTCGCTGCGAGTTGAAGCGCTGGATGTCCCCCACCGGCGGCGGTCGGCGTCGCTCGCAGCGTCGCGAGCGGAGGCGCGTCGCCAGCAACTCCTTGCAGCTCAACGGGGAGTGCGTCGCTCACCGCCGTTCCGCCGTATCCGCCCTCGCCGAACGCGTCTCGACCACCCAGCATGAGGAGTCCGCCACCACGCTCGCTGACGAAGTCCCCGAGCATCCGAAGCTGGTCAGCCGTGAAGAATGCCGCCTCCACGCTGCCCAATATCACGGCGCGGTAGGCGAAGAGCTCCTCACGCGTACGCGGGAAGCCGGCCGCTAACTCGAGCGAATCGTCCACGCCCATCCGAAGAAACTTGTCTTTCGCCGATCGCAGTAGCGACACCAGCTGGACGTTGCCGTCTGCCTCGACGGCCTTACGCAGGAACTTGAGCTCGAAACGCGGTTCCCCCTCGACGTAGAGAATCTTCTCCCGCCGATCCCGCACCACGACCAGCATCGAACGCGAATTGTTTTCCGCAATCATTTCTCCCGCCTGCAGCGGGACTTTCACCTCAAGGAGTCGCGCCCCCACCTCCGTCGCCGGGATACGGATGCGCACCGAGACCGCTTCGCCATCCCGTGGCAGGAGGGCCGTCGCGGTCCCGACGATGCGACCGGAATCCTCCACTACGATCGGCACGCGCGCGCCGCCGTAGCCGCGTTGCATCAGGACGACCTGTACGAACAGGGAGGCGTTGCGCAGGAGCGTGCGCGGGGCCTCCACTCGGGCTACCTCGAGATCCCGATCGAATCGTTCGCGCCCGATCCCCACCGTATAGACGGGGACCTGCCGGGCGCGCAGCGAGAGCATCTGGTCGGCGACCGGCTCCGCGTCGGCGGTCGCCGACGAGTTGTCGGCCCCGTCGCTCAAGAGCACGACCCCGGCGGTGGGGACGCCGGTGAGGTCGTCCTCGATGCGCAGGAGCGAGGCGGCGAGGCGCGTGCGCGTCGCATCGTACCGGATGCCCGAAGCGTCGCCTTGACGACCGCCACTTCCAAGGCGAAAGATGCGGAGCTGGTATCGTTCGGACAGCGCCTTCAACAGCGCCGAATCGGCACCTCCGGCGAGCCGAGTGACAACGTCGCCTCGCGACCCCCACTCCGTGTCCTGCACCAGCATGCTCCGCGAGTCGTCGACCACGACGGCGACGACGTTTCGCTGCTGGATCGAGGTGCTGAGCACGAGCACCGGACGGACCAGCGCCACCGCCACCACCACGATCGCGATCGCTCGCAACGTGGCGAGCGCAATCCTGCTGCCGCGCGACAGCGCCCCAGGATGTCGGGCGTACGTGACGCCGGCAACGGCGATCGCGAGCACGGCAAGCAGCGCCACGACCCAAGGTGAAATCGGACCATCGAACGCGACTCCCCCGCGAGTGAACGCGGCGGGACGAAACTTGAATAGCAGTTCGACCAGTCGATCCAATCCCGCTCCCCCTCGCCCTCGGCGATTGTGCGTACGCTCGATGAACCGTGTACGTACGAATCGGAGCTACGTTCCGCTGGGGGGACACCGGAACGCCAGCTCCGACGGCCCGACGTCGCCGCACGGCTCGCCCCCCTATCAACGTGACCGATGGACCGCGATCCGGCAGCGCCCCGGGGACGAAACGTCGCCCGTTCGCCTGCGACGGGTCGCCGGCACGGCCCGCGCGCACCCGTGGCGCCATGCGGTCGGCGTTAGGCGGCTCCGCCGGGCGCGCCGTCCGTGAGCAGGCGCCGCACCGTCTCGGTGCGATAGGAAAAGATCCGGTTCAGCTGGCGCTTCACCAGCGGGAGCGCAAGATCTCCGATCGGCGACAACGGGAGCCGGTACCTCACCTCGTCGTCGATGTACGTCCCCCCGACTCCATCCGATCGAAACCGGTGCGTGTGGTGCCACAGCGCGTACGGGCCTTTCAACTGCTGATCGACGAATTCGTGCGGCGGATTCCAGCGCGAGATCAGCGTGCGCCATCCCATCGGAATGCCATAGAGGCGGATCGTGTAGTCGATCAACGCTCCTTCACGCATTGTGACTGGAGTCGGCGTCCGGATCACGAAGCCCAGTTCGGGCGGCGTGATCTTCGCCAGATTCTCGGCCCGTGAGAAGAACGGGAAGACCCGCTCGATCGGTAACGGGAGATGGAGCGATTCGCGAAAGACGTGCGTCGGCATGAGTCCCGGGTGGTCGTACCCGCCAAACGGATCAGAAACGTGGGACGTTCCTGAAGACGTTCCTCAAGACGCGGACGGCGCACGCCGTGGCCGCGGTCAGATCAGGCGACGCGCGCGGCCCCGTTGGCGTCGAACTCTGCCTCGGGCGCGACCTTGCGGTACGCGGTCACCGCATGATGCAGCGCGAGCAGCGCGGAAGCCTCGAGATCGTACTCCATCGTGAGTTCGGCCAACCGGGCCGGCGAGTGATCGCTGAACTTGCGGCTGTCCTGGTCACACCCCTGGTGTCGGCGATGATATTCGCGCGCGACGTGCCACAGCGCGTTGGCCTTGTGCCACCAGTCCTCCTCCCGATGCATCGAGGCCGTCGCAGCGATCTTTTCATAGGAAGCCGCGCTCGTCGAGAGCACCTCGTCGCAGATGCACGCGATGCGCAACGCGCCAACCTGCTCCTCGTCCTCTGCCACGCGTTCAACTAAGCGCGCATAGCGCTGGCGCTGGCGCACGCACTCCTGTGCGGCCCGATACATCCGATCGGCCTGGGTACGCGGCGTCGCAATGGCAGCATGGTCGCCTGAGTTCGCGGGGGGACGAGTCGACTTCGGCATGCAGGGTCGCCAGGGAAAGTGGACCGGAAGTTTAACACCCACGGCGCGCCGAATGGCAAGCGTTCAACCCGAGACGCTGCCAGCGGCGTTCCGTCATCACACGACGGGACGCGTCGTCCCGCAACCGCAGCGAGCCCCCGCGACGATGCGTGCGCCTGCTTCGGTGCCCACCGCCCACTCCCGCCACACGCACCCCTGGGCGCCCCTGCGCGCCGCTTCACGCCGCTTCACGCCGCTTCACGCCGCTTCACGCCGCTTCACGTGTGCCCTGCGAACCCGCAGGGGTGACTACGTCCGCGCCTCTTCCTCCGCCCCCTCAGGCAGTGCCCCCAGCGCGGCCTCAACCACATCGCGCGGCGTCGCCAGCAGCCCGTCTCTCCACCATCCCTCGACGTCGAGCGTTCGAGTGGCGGCGCGAGCCAGGTCCACGCGCTCCGCGACGTAGAGCAGTTCACCACGAGCATCGTACATCTCGGGCACAGGCGACCGATGGTGGGTCGCGATTGCGTGCGCGACCGCCGAGCCCAGTCCCCACTGCAGCGCGGCCAGGCCGCCGAGGGGCTCGTGCAGCGACCGCAGGACCACCGACAGCACCGGCAGCGGGAAGGCGGCATCGCGTCGCAGCGATTTACGAAGCTCTCCCAATCGATCGAAGATCACCAGTTTCCCGACATCGTGCAGCAGGCCAAGTGCGAACGATTCGTCAGGCGATGCGCGAAACGCCGGGGCCAGCACACGAGCGATCGGCGCGACGCGGATCATGTGCTGCCAGACGAGAGTGACGTATTCCTGATACGCGCTTCCTGGACGGCAGAGGATGCCGTCGACCATCGTTTTGAGGACGACGTTGTGCACGCCGGCAGTGCCAACCCGCTGGACGGCGCCGTGCAGAGAGACGACGCGCCCTCCACCCGTCGCGTAATAGGCGGAATTGGCGTAGCGCAGCAGCGCCTGACCGAGTCCCGGGTCCCCCTCGACCAGCGAGACGAGCCGAGTGGTCGGCGCGGTGGTATCGCGCGTGACGGCGAGTGCCCGCTGTGCCGCCAGCGGCGGTTGCCGCACGACGGCGTCGAACGACTCCAGAAGCGCGTCCAGGAAGCGCGGCGCGTCAGACGCTCGGTCCACGCGCGGCAGCACGTTGTGCAACTCAGCGACGCGCGTGCGCACTTCCAGTTCGAGCCACCCCTGCATCTCGCGCGCGTCGACATCCGCACCGTGCGTCGGCATTGCCGCGACGGAGGGCGGGACGACCGCGGGCGTGGCCGGACGCGGAACCGGAGGGCGCCCGACAGCCGCAACGTCAGGGACCGTCGTCGAACGAAAGCGCTTGAACAGGTTGCCGAGCATGGCGTCGTGAGGGCAGGGCGTGGAGAGCGTCGTGCGCGCGGGTGTCTTGCCTGACGACCGACGGGACGCTTCGGTTGCACCAGGCCCCGGTCCGCGCCCCCAGGAGCGCCTCGACGACGAGGACCCGACGTGGCGCCCTACCCGATTGCCCCGAGCACCCGCGTCGCGCGCGCCGTGACCTCGAGCGGCAGGAGTCGCGCCAGCGCCAACGGGAACCAGGCCGAGAAGCGCGACGAATCGTCGGCGCACTCGCGCTCGGCGTCGACCAGCGAGACGGCCCGCCAGGTCTCGACCTCATCTGCGTTAGGCGAAGGTGGTTCTGTCACGCGCGCCACGAAGACGTGGTCCAGTTCATGCTCAACCAGGATCGGTGATACCTCGGCACGGTAGGTGAAGATGCATGCCGGTTCGAGTATCGCGCACGAGACGCCCAGCTCCTCAAGCATGCATCGACGCGCGGCCGCCTCGTTCGTCTCCTGCGGCCGTGGGTGCGTACACGCGCTGTTGGACCAGAGGCCGCCGGAGTGGTACTTGCGCCCCGCCCGACGCTGCAGCAAGAGTGCGCCGGCGGCATTGAATGCGAAGACCGACACCGCGCGATGCAGGAGGCCGCGCTCATGCGCCGCCAGTTTGTCCGCGATCCCGATCTCCTGATCCCGTTCGTCGACCAGCACAACCGGTGGCGAGCCGGTCGAAGCGCCACTGCCTGACGCGGCGCCCTGACCATCGACGACCTCGCGTGCCGCTGGCCCATTCGTCATCGGGTCAACGCCTCGGCGCGGTAGGCCTTGTGCTCGTTGTCGGTCCGCTCGATGGAGCCGGAGCGCCCGCCTTCCCCGCACATCGCCTGCGAGCCGCCATGGAGGATCGAGGTTCGGGCCGCTACACCGATGCCTTGCAGCCGACCAGGCACCTTCGCACGACGGTCG
>JBDTUA010000275.1:0-7574 GCA_040007995.1 Gemmatimonadota bacterium
TCCGACGCGCGATAGTGCGCCGCCAGGTCGGCGTGACGCATGAATGGGACGACGCAATTGTTCCGACACCCTTCGATCTCCGCGCGCTGCCCGCCATCGCCGATGAAGAGTCCCTTGTACTGCGGGTTCCGGTTGGCAAGCGACTCGATGGCCTGGGCGAGTGCCAGCGGGTTCTTGTCGGGGGAGAAGCGTCCGCTGTAGACGCAGACGACGTCGTCCACCCGGAAGCCGAGCCGCTGCCGCAGCGCGTCGCGCTCGGCACGATCAGCAGCCGAGGTGACGGGGTGGAAGAGGTCCGTGTCGGCGCCAAGCGATTGAATCCGAATCTTCTCAGCGGGGATGCCATAGAATCGTGTCGCCACCTCCGCGCAGTCGGGTGCGATGGCGTAGACGCGACGCACCCGGCGGCTGGCCAGCGAGGTGGGGAGGGTGCGCGTGAGTCGGTACATCGCCCGTTGCAGCCACTGTCCCGACGGCTCGCGAAGAAATGGGCGCACGATCGACATGTGCTGGTGCGTCTCGCAGAAGAGCTGATAGCCGCCGATCGGCTGGTACAACGCCAGTTCGTACGTCTGCATCGAGGCAATTTCGAGCGCGTGCACAATGTCCGGCCGGAGCGCACGCACGGTCGCCAGGAGCTTCTCGATACGCACGTAGCCACGGAACAGGTGGCTGCGGAGACGGTGCACACGATAGCCGTCAACCGTTGACACGCCCGGCGCGACAATCGGCGGACCCAGGAACTCCTCGTAGGTCTCCTTGTAGCTCGTCGAGTTACCGTACACGTTGAACGTCGACGTGACGAGGTGTACGTCGTGGCCGAGGGCGGCAAGCGCGCGCGGAAGACAGTTCTCGGAGTAGCCCATCCCCTCCGAGTAGAAGGTGCTCACGATCACGATCGTCAGACGGTCCGCGTCCTGGATGGGCGCGGGCGACGAGACGCGGTGCGAAACGGCCGTGCTGTCGAGCGTCATGCCGGGCCGCGCTGTGGCATCCCCGAGCGGGACACCGTAAGCAGAGTGGGTCTGGCATCCGACGCCTGACGGCGCTGGACGATCGACGCGAGCCAGAGCACCGGCGCTGCCACGAGATAGTAGAGCAGCCACTGCTCCAACCCGCTTCCGCGGGCGAACATCAGGATGGTTATCACGAGAAAGAGGATGACGTTTACGGCCAGGAGATACGGAACGATCACCTGGTAGTGCTCGATCGCCCGCGCGACCTCCGCGTACGCCTTATTCCAACCCATAGTCACGCGGGACGAGGTATCCGCCCAGAGCGAGGTTCGCGAGGTAGTACGCTAGCGCAAACACCGACGGCATGAACAAATGGTGCGCGTAGAACACGCGCCACGCGAGATAGGGGAGCATCACGAGCGCTTGCGCGGCATACAGCAGGTAGCCGTGCAGCATCAGCCACTCGTTCGAAAGCATGAGGGCGGACGCCACCAGCAGCAGGTTGATCACCAGCACCGCGATCACCAGACGCCCCGCAGTTGGACGGTGACCAGCACGCAGAGCGCCGCGAGGGACAGCAGGAAGCCGCGGTCCCACAGCAGGTCGGGCCGGATCACGCTGCCACGCGCCAGCACCGGGAGGGTGATCGCGATGCGCACGACATACGACGCCACATAGGCAACTCCAAGCCCCAGTGCCCCGCGTTTGCCAAGCCAGACAAACGCCGCGATCAGTGCCGCCCCCTCGAGGAGATTGGTCCCCAGTGCAAACCACATGGAACCGCGCAACGCGATCAGGCGGAGCACTCCCTGGTAGTACATCATCAGCGCAACGTAAGCCGCAAGCAGGACCACGACGCCGCGAAAGGCCGGCGTGTCGAACTTGGCACCGAGCACAAGCGCGGCAAGTGACGGAAAGAGCAGCAGCGGGAGGGTGAGCACCAGACTCGCGTACCAGCCCCCGTAGAGGCTCGTACGCTCCACGCGCCGCGACCCTCCCGCGTTCGCCGTCACGCTCAGCAGCGGCGCGTGAAGCGTCGACACGAGCGCTGTGAGCATCGTGGCGATCGTCATCGCCGCGTGGAAGAGGCCGAGTTCCGCGAATCCGACGGTACGAACCACCAGCGTCTCGGCGAACCACCGCAGCGGCGCGATCGCGACCCCCGACAGCATCACCGGGAGACTGAAGGCCAAGAAGATCGGGAGCGTCGCGCGAATCGCCCGAAATCGCAACGTGATTCCGCCGCGCGCGAGGGCCACGCGCATCTGCCACTGCAGCGCCACGACACCCGCGAGCATGTACGACAGAAGCCCAAGCAACGCACCGTCGAGGCCGTACAGTTTCGCTCCTACGGTGAGTCCGACCACCGCCACGATCCCCTGGATCACCGAGCCGATCGCCAGTTGCTGATACGCCTCCAGTCCTTGCAGCACCCCCATCTGCGCCCCGTTCACGGCTCCAAGCAACAGCATGAACGCTGAGAGTCGAAGTCCCCACTCGAGTTGCGGCGCATGCAGCGCGACCGTCGCGAGCCACGGAGCAGCGACAAGGACGGCCAGGCCGACGATGAGACCTGCCATCGTCGCCACGAGCAACGACGATCCCGCGATGTCGCCAGCGAGGCGAGGATTCCGTGTCCGGTGCTCTGCGACGAACCGGTTCGCCGTCAGTCCGAGTCCCATTCCGCCAAAGGCCGCGAACATGTTGATCGTCGAGCGGACCAATCCGAACTCGCCGTATGCCGCCGTGTTGAGTGTGCGTGCGACCAGGATCATGCCGACGAAAAGGAGGCCACGCGACAGCGACTCCGAGGTCGCCGACCAGAAGGTCGAGGTGACAAGGCGTCGCCCGAGTTGGGTTGATGCGACGGCCCGCAGTCTTGCGACCGCCGCCGGAACGGCGCGCGTCAATGCGCCCGCACTCACGCGGGCTGAGGCAGTCGACACGGTCTCACGCGGGAGGTCCGTGTTCGCTCGGCACTTTCGCACCGCGGCGTCGCAGCCACTGCTCCACCTCTTCGCGGTCGGGAGCCTCACCGATAACCGCAAGCGAGCGATGGACGCCGGCCCGCGCGATGATCCACGCTATTCCCAGCAGCAGCCCGATCGAGTCTCCCGACGGGATCATCACGAGGCGTCCACACGGATCGGCGCACAACAGGGGCGCAGACGCCGGTTGACGCTCACGACAATGGTGTCGCGTACCTCACGGAGTCGTGCGTCTCCATACTGTTGCACAAGTCCCGTCCGCAGCTGCTGCAGGGCGACGTCGCGCTCAAGCCCTTCCCGCTGGAAGGACTGCTGCGGCGAGTTCGTGACCTGACCATGTGTCGCCATCAAGCGCCCCAGCACGTCCTGCGCCGCACGGCGGGGGGGGCGCCCCGCGATACGGCGACGCTCCAGCTCGGCGCTGTTCCACCAGAGCGCCGGCTGCCACACATTACGCGCGGCAAACGCTCGTCGATCGCGCGCGAGCATCGCCGCATCGTCTCCCGATCCGTGGTTGGGCCCTTTCACGCCACCGCTCGCACTCATTGCGTTAGGGTACTGCCGCTAGCGAGTGCGCAGAAGCCGGCGAACTCGAGTATTGAATCTTTCAGGTGCGCTCCGCCGATCGGCGCGAGCCTGTTGTAGTACGGTAACAGGTGAGGATGCTCCGAAGGCAGTTCTTTCGCACGAATATGCGTGGGGGTCGCGCCGCTGCCCCCGCGAAGAGTTGTCCCGACTATCTCTTAAGGAATACGCCAGAAATTCTGAACAACCTTCATGCGACCGAGGATGTGGCATACGACTCCACACGACGCCAGACGATGGTTTACATATCGCCTCAAGCGCGAGTACGTGGCCGATCTCGCCCCATGGACGAGTCCGGCGCAGCCGATCGCTAGGTTCGCAATGGTTCGCAGGTTCAGCCGGCGAATGGGAACCGACGTCACTCTCACGCGTACGACTTCCGCGCCACGCCGCGCCTCACCGGAACCGATCGCATGCTCGCACCTCCCTCCTCCCCCGCGCTCGATCGCGACGACCCCTCCGCGCAGCACTACGACGCCGACTACTTCGCGTGGCAGCGGTCGATCGGCGAGTTTTCCGCGAAGGCGAACCGTTTTCGTTTCCAGCCGTATGTGTCGCCCGCCGACCGCGTGGTCGACTTCGGATGCGGTGGCGGATACCTCCTCGCCGCACTCGCGTGCGCAGATCGGATGGGCGTGGAGGTCAACCCCGTCGCGCGACAGGAGGCAGAGCGCCAAGGAATTACAACCGTGCCGTATGCGGAGCTGCTGCCTGACGCGTGGGCCGATGTCGTCATCTCGAACAGCGCCCTCGAGCACGTCGAGCATCCGCTTGCCGAACTGCGAAAGATCGTCCCGAAGGTGAGACCCGGCGGGCGGGTCATCGTCGTCGTTCCGATGGAGAATCTCGATGCCCGGTACAAGGTCGACGACGTCAACCAGCACCTGTACACCTGGAGCCCCCTCAATCTCGGCAATCTGGTGAAGGCTGCGGGACTCGTTGTCGAAGACGTACGCGCAAGCCGTATTATGTGGCCCCCATTCTACGCGCAGTGCTACGCCTTGCTCGGCGAGCGCGGCTTTCGATGGCTCTGCTTGATGTACAGGGCCGTCAGGGTCGGGTTGAGTCCGGTGATTCCGGTCGGTTGTCACGCAGCGGTGGTCGCCGTGGCCCGTCGGCCGTGAGCCGCGTGGTGGTGACCGGAGCAACCGGCTTTCTGGGGCAGCCGCTGTGTGCGACGCTCGCCGAACGCGGTCATCACGTGCGCGCGCTCGTCAGGCACACGATGGAGCCGCATCACCCCCTTGTCGAAGCGTTCCCCTTCGACGGCCTGCATGACCACGCGGCGTTGCGGGCAGCCTGCTTGAATGCCACTGCTGTGGTGCACCTCGCCGCCCGTGTGCACGTCATGCGGGACGAACTAGACGCCGAGTCTCGATTCACGGCGGTCAACGTCGATGGAACGCTCGCTGTCCTCGAGGCTGCGCGTGCCGGCGGCGTGCGGCACGTCCTCCTGGCGAGCTCGGTAAAGGCGGTCGGCGAAGCGAACGACGCGTCGTGGACCGAGGCGGTGATTCCCTCTCCTGTCGATGCGTACGGTCGCAGCAAGCTCGCCGCCGAGCGCCTCGCGTTGGCGTTCGGCGGTGAGAACGGCATCACGGTGACCGTACTGCGGCTCCCGCTCGTGTATGGTCCCGGGGCGAGTGCGAACGTTCTGCGCCTGCTCGCTCTCGTCAGGAGTGGCTGGCCCCTTCCGCTCGGTGCGGTCGACAACCGACGCAGCATGCTCTATCGGGACAACGCCGTCGCCGCGATGATCGCGGTGCTCGATGCCGGGAGCGACGCACGGGGGGTCTTTTTCGTGAGCGATGCAGTCGACCTCTCCACCCCCTCGCTGATCCGGACGATTGCGCGCGCCATCGGTCGGCCCGCACGACTTCTGTCCGTCCCGGTTGCGTTGCTGCGGGCAGCGGGACGCCTAGGTGACGTGCTCCCCTTGCCGCTGTCCAGCGCGGAGGTCGCGCGCCTCACCGGTTCGCTCACCGTCGCTACCGATCGCTTGCGCAAGGTGACCGGATTCGAACCTCCAGTCAGTGTCGACGAGGGCTGGCGACGGACAGCGCACTGGTACCTCACGGGAAAGGACGCGTGAGCGCGCTGCAGGTGGCCCTCGTCGCCGTCGCCGCCGTGGTGAGCTGGTACCTCACGGATCGGGTGCGACACTACGCGTTGGCCAGCGCCCTCCTGGACATTCCGAACGAGCGCAGCGCCCACGACCGCCCCGTACCGCGTGGCGGAGGGCTCGCGATCGTTCTGGTATCGCTCGCTGGCACCCTCGTTGCTGCGCTGCTCAGCTGGATCGCCCCGAGGACCGCGATCGCGTTGCTCGGCGCAGTGCCCGTCGCGTGGATTGGCTGGATGGACGATCGTCACGACGTGCCGGCGTCGCGGCGCGCCTTGGTACACGTGGCCTCGGCGGCGTGGGCAGTCTGGTTCCTCGATGGCCTCCCCGCTTTTCGCTTCGGTGAGATGCGCGTTCCACTTGGCGTCGCCGGACCACCGCTTGCGATCCTCGGCATCGTCGCCGCAACCAACTTCTTCAACTTCATGGACGGGATCGACGGGCTGGCGGCGGGAGAGGCAGTTGCGGCTGGCGGCGTCGCAGGCGCCCTGCTGATCCTGCTCGGCTCGCCCGGCCTCGGCTTCCTCACCCTCGTCCTGTCCGCCGCCAGCTTTGGATTCCTCACCTGGAACCGGGAACCGGCGCGCATCTTCATGGGCGACATCGGCTCGGGATACCTCGGCTTTATGCTCGCGGTGCTCGCCCTCGCCTCCGAGCGGACCAACGCCCTTCCGCTCGTACTCTGGGCACTCATCTTGGGCGTCTTCATCTTCGATCCGCTCGTGACGGTCCTGCGGCGGCTCGTCATGGGCGAGCGTCTCCACGTCGCGCACCGCGCCCATGCCTACCAGCGCGCGGTACAGTCCGGGGTGAGCCACACCGGCGTCAGCGTGGTCGCAATGCTGACCACGGTGGCCCTCGGCGCGCTCGCCGCGCTCGCCGCGTGGCGGGCGCAGCTTTCCCTGATCGCGTGCCTCGCGGGAGTTGTCCTCCTGAGCGCCCTCTACCTGGCTGTGGAGCGGCGGCGCCCGATGCGCACGCTGCGCACGACGCGCGCCCCTTCTCTCTAAGCGGAGCGGCGTTTCGACGCCGCTCCGCTAGTCTTGCGCTGCTAGCGCGCTACTAGCGCCGCACGACCACGAGGATCGCTACCAGACTCGCCAGCACCTGCGCCACCGAGCCCACGATCGCGGTCATGTCACGCCGGTCCCTGGGGTCGCGCTCTGGCACCGTCACTACACTCCCCGCACGGGGAGTCGGTTCACTCGAAAAGAGCAGCAGGGTGCGTCCCCGTCCTTCGACATCGCCGTTGGGTTGCTGGACGAACGCCCGCTTCGCATCGGCGTCGCGGCTCGCCCCACCCGCGCGCTGGATGTAGTAGCCCAGTCCCTTTCCCGGCTGGTACGAGACGGCGACCGGCGCGTTCACGGCCCCCGTGACGTTCACGACCGGGCTGTAGCGCGGGACATAGACGGAATCGCCGCGCTCAAGGACGAGATTGTCGCGATCACGCGCGTCGCGCATCACGCGCGGCAGGTCGATACCGATGCGTCCCGTCGAGTCGCTTGTGCGAAAGAACCGGATCCCTTCACTATAGCCCTCCGTCGTCAACCCACCCGCGCGCTGAATCAGGTCGCGCAACTTCTCCCCTTTCGTTCGAAGCGTGTAGTGCCCGGGAAACTCGACCTCACCGCCAATCGTGACGCTGCGCTGAAGCTGGAAGTCCGGCTGCGCGAGAATCAGCACATTGTCGTACGCCACGAGCGTCTGCTCCGGTGCGGGCCCGGAGGGAGAGGGTAATCCCGGCGGACCTAGATACCGCCCATCGGGTCCTCGCTCGAACAGGTAGCTCGAGTCGAGGGGTACCCGCATCGTGGTCGCCGTTACGCCGCCGCTACGATCGTACGGGAGGCGAGCCAGCTCTGCCTCCTTGAGGTAGGCACTCTGTTCGAGTCCTCCGGCAAGGAGCACGAGGTCGCGCAG
>JBDTUA010000276.1:0-7569 GCA_040007995.1 Gemmatimonadota bacterium
CTGCTCCTTGTCGGCGCGGATTCCCGCCTCGACCCGGTCCTGGTCCGCCCGTGCCGCCTGGACCTCGCCACTGCGCGCCCCCCACTGTACCAGGGGCATCTGCACGTTCAGTGAGAACCGCTGCTGGTTCAGGAGATCGCGATAGGCGGCATTGACGTCGGGGGCGGTCTGATTGAGCCCCACACTCGCCGAGACCGTTGCGCCGACCCCATTGTTCAACCGCGCTTCGTTGATCCGGCGTCTGGCCTGCACGTCCTGCAATTCCGCCTCGAGCGGTTGGGCACGGTTTCGCAGCGCCTGCTGCACCGCCACGGCGGTGTCGGCGTCCACCTCCGGGACTTCGGAAGTAACCGCGATGTCCACCGGCGCATCGCTGCCGAGGTTCAGGGCGAGGCGAAAGGAGGCCATAGCCCGGTCGTACTCGAGCCGCGCACCATCGACGGAATTGCGCGACTGCAGGAGTGCCAATTCGCTCTGCAGCAGGTCGTTCTCGCCGATCTTGCCGACCTCGAAACGCCCCTTGTTGAGGGTGTAGAGTGTGTCGTTGGTTGCGGCGTTGGTCGCTGCGTTCTGCAGCCCGACGCGTGCCGTGTAGACGTCGAAGAACGCTGCCGTCACCGCGAGCGCCACGTCCTCGCGCGCCTCCAGGTACTGTCGCTCGGCTGCGTCGGCGCGCAGCTCCTGCTCGCGTCCATCCCACTTGAAGGCGTTCGGCCGAAGGATCTGCTGCCGGATCCCGAACGAGAGCGGCGTCGACGACCAGTTCCGGAAGTCCTGCTGACCCGAGACGTCGAGCCGCGCGAGCGACGATGAGACGAAGATGTCGCCACCGGTCACCGGGAGTCGCTGCGACATGGTGAGGTTGAGCGACGCGTCGGTCTGTTGCTGCGGGCGGAAGAGCGTGCTCCCGTCGGGCTGCACCACCGGGGTGATCGCCCGCGTGTAGATCGGCAGGTTACCACCTAACGAGAGCTGGGGGAGTCGCCGCGCCGAGAAGGCCCGGTCGCGTTGCCGCGCGGCGTCGCGCGTACCCGTTGCCACGCGGGCGCGCAGTCCCTGGCGCTGGGCGATGGTGATTGCCTCGGCGAGAGTCAGCGGGCGCGGGGCCTGCGCGACCAGCGGCCGGCACCACCCCGCGACAGACACGAGCACGACGAACAGCGCCGAGGACGAGCGAAGACGCACCATCATTCATACCTCAGGCAGACGACGGGATCCTGTTGGGCCGCACGGTGCGCGGGCACGATGCCGAAGATGATCCCGACCGTGAACGAGACGCCGAAGGCGACCACGACCGAGAGCGAGGAGACGACTGTACGGATTCCGGCGAACTGTTCGATCCCGATCGAGATTCCGCCCCCGACCAGGATGCCCGCCACCCCGCCGGCCACGCTGATCAGCACCGCCTCGCTCAGGAACTGGGCGAGGATGTCTTTCTGCGTCGCGCCCATCGCGCGGCGCACGCCGATCTCGCGGATCCGCTCGAGCACCGACGCGAGCATGATGTTCATGATGCCGATCCCACCCACGATCAGCGAGATGGACGCGATCGCCCCGAGGACGACATTGAAGATGTTCTTCGTTCGCTGCTCCTGCTTGAGCAGGAGTTCGGGGACCGTGATCTCGAAGTCGACGACGCCGTTGTGTCGGCGCGTGAGCATGCGCCGCGTCACCTCGGCCACCGACGGCACCATCGCCGGCTCGCGCACGCGGACCAC
This sequence comes from Gemmatimonadota bacterium, assembly GCA_040007995.1. GTDB lineage: Bacteria > Gemmatimonadota > Gemmatimonadetes > Gemmatimonadales > Gemmatimonadaceae > SCN-70-22. Next base: position 1,719 of record JBDTUA010000276.1, read on the forward strand.
GATCCGGTTCAGCTGGTGATAGTTGGTGCGTTCGGCGCGCACCTGCGGATCTTCCGCGTCTGTCTGCGCCTGCGGATTATCGTTGAACTCGCGCGCCGCGCGCTCGATCTCGGCCTGCGTCAGCTGCGCCCGGTCGCGGTAGCGCAGGAGCATCGTGCGCAACGGCACATAGACGTCCATGTTCGCGTCACGGATTCCCAAGCGTTGTGTCGTCTGGTCGCTGACCTTTCGATCGGCGAGGACGCCAACGACGGTCAGCCAGTTCTCACCGACCTTGATTGGCTTGCCGATCGGGTCTTCGGTCGTAAAGAAGCGCGTGCGCACTCCATGCCCGATGATGGCGACGGGTCGCCCTCGCGCGATCTGGGCCGGCGCGAACCACGCTCCGGTGGCGAGGGCGAGATTGGTAAGGCGGAAGTAGGTCGTATCCACGCCGACCACCTTGCCCGAGCGGCGACGCCCCTCGCGGGTGATGAGCGTGTTGAGGACCACTTCAGCACTCGTGGTCTCGACGTCGGGGAGCATGCGCTTGATCGCGTCGGCGTCGCGAAAGGTGAGGCCGGGCGAGTACCGCTTCGGCTCCTTCACGCCCTCGTCCTTCGCCTGCTCTTCCTTCTGCTCCACGAGCGGCGTGATGACGATGTTGTTGGATCCGAGCAGGCGCATCTGCTCGAGGATCTCCTGCTCCGCGCCCTTGCCGATGGCCAGCATCGCGATCACCGAGGCGACGCCGAAGAGGATGCCGAGCGACGTCAACCCTGCACGCAGCTTGTTGTGTCCAACCGCCTCGACGGCGGTGCGCATGCTGAAGACCGCATGCGCACCAAGTTGCTGGCGCGCGTCGCGCCACGTCGAAAGTCCAAGCGGCACGACGCTCAGTCCTGGCGGACGGGAGCAGCGCTCGGCGCCTTGCGACCGGCGGCGCCCGATGCGGCGCCGGCCGGTGGAGCCTTCGCAGTGGCCGAGTCCGGACGCGTACTGTCGGGACGAACAGGTACCGGACGCGCCGGGGCGGCACTGTCACCGGCTCGCTCAGGGGGGACGCCTCCCGACCCCGGAAGCCGCACCGTCTCCAGTTGACTGGCGTTGGCAGGCGGCGACAGGAGGACACGCGTTCCCTCAGTGAGTCCTCGGGTGACGACCACCTCGTCGTCGTTCATCGCCCCAGTCTCGACCTCGATCCGACGCGCTGCGCTCCCCGATCGTGCGTAGACATACGACACTCCGCCATCGTTCACGACGGCCTCGATCGGCACGAAGAGCACGTCCTTGAGTACCAGCGTCTCGACAGCATTGCTGGTCGTCATCCCCGGGCGGAGTGTCGTGTCGGCCTGTTCGACCGACACCTTCACCTCGAACACCTTGGCATCGGCGTTCGGGCGCTGCTCTCCAACGTTGGCAACGCTCACGACCTTCCCCAGTAGGCGCTTGCTGGGATCGGCGTCGAGCGAGACGGAGACAGGTTGGCCAGCGGCGATCTTGCGGACGTCGATTTCATTGACGTAAGTGATCGACTCCATCTGGGTCAGGTCGGGGAGCGTGGCAACGGTCGGGTCCCATGGATTGATCTGCGATCCAGCCGTCTTCTTCCGTCCGTTCCACTCCTTGACGTAAATCACCATCCCCGAGGCGGGGGCCTTGATGGTGAAGCCAGCCATGACCTCGCGCACGACATTAAGGCGGTTGCGCTGTCGATCCTGGTCGGCCCCGACTTCGCGCATCTTGGCCTGCGCCTGCTCGGTTTTCGTCTTATAGTCGACCTTGGCCTGTGCCAGCGCGCGGGTGGCTTTCTCGAGGTCGATCTCGGCCTGCCGACGGACAGTCGGCGCCTCGTAGACGGCCTGCTCCTTGGCCAGGCGCTTCTCTTCCAGCTGCAGATCCATCGAGCGCATCTCCTCGCGCGCCTTGGAGAGGTTCAACGTGGAATCGAGCATAGCCTGCTCGTACTGCGCCTCGGCCTTCGTCAGCGCCAGGGCGACCTCGGCCAACTTGGCGGCCAACGTCGAGCGATCGAGCTCGGCGACCACGTCGCCTTCCTTCACCACCGTCCCTTCCGGGACGATGGTCGAGATCTTCATCTGGTAGGCTTCGGCCTGCTGGGCATTGGCCGGCCCCTGGATCTGCACGAATTTCCGCGCGCGCAATTCGCCGGACGTCGTCACGACCGAGGCAAAATCTCCTCGCTTGACCGTCGCGACGACGGTGGGATCATCGACCCCGGCGTCGCGCGCGAGCAACCAGGCCCCGGGAATCGCGATGGCCAGCGCGACGGCGGCGATCACGAACCAGCGGTTGCGGAGCATTGGCATGATCCGGCACTCTATCGGTTGGGATGGAGGCACACATTGCGCCCCCACCCGACCGTTGGCCAGTGGACGCACATTACGTCTGAATTACGATGCGTCGACCATTCCCCGGTCACACGGGGACGCGCTGTTGGACACACGACCTGGCCCAAGGGTTGGCATCGCCTTGCTCAGGCACCGGACTCGCACGTCCTACGCCTGTCGTCGGCGCGTGGGCTCTTACGCACCCACGGTCGATGAAGCCGCGGCGTCAGCGAGTTCGAAGCGGATCCGCTGTGCGCCTCCCCACAGCACGAGTCGTCCGAGTTCTGGAAGTAGGTCGTGTCCGGAGGTCAACGTCAGGAAGTGGTTGCCCGCCAACTGCCCGACCTTGCTTGCAAAGCACGCGCTGCCGTACGGAAAGAGAATCTCCGTCTCGCTGGCCGCCGCCTGATAGAAAAGGATGTCGCCACGGGACGGATGACTCGTCGCGTTCTCCATCGGCACGCCGAGGCGAAGCGTACCCAGGGGCGACCACGCGGCCTCCCCGCTCCACCGAGCCTGGATCAGGTCACCCTCGAATGGCAGGCGTTCGCGGAACGCCGCGCACGTCTCGGGCGCCAGTGCGGCCTCGAAGCGCGCGGTGAATCGCAGCGGACCTACGAGGATCTGCACGTCGGTCATGGCAGTCGAATCTCCAGTGTGCGGCCAGTCCATGCGGACGGTGACACGCGCGTGAGGCGCGCATGGCCAGCCCCCGTGCGCGACGGGGCTGAGACGTCAATGTCGACCGCAGCGCCGGTTGCGAGCGTGATGAGGAGCGGAACATCGCTCTGCGAATCGTAGCCCGACCCGCCATCCACAACCCATGCGCCGAGTGCCTTCCCGCCGCGCGAGATGCGCACCGTGGCACCTGCGCGCGTCGCGCGACCCTTCGCGTCGAGTACGCGCAGGTGCAGTGACCGCGCCCGGCTCGCTGAGTCGAGATCGTTTCGCATCAGTCGGTGCATGCCCGTGGCCTGTGATCCGGTGAGCGCCAAGTCGGCGTCCCCATCGTTGTCATAGTCGTGCCATTGCACGCCATGGTCCGCTTCGAGCGATTGGAGCGTGGCGGGGGTCACGTCCTCGAAGCGCGTACCCGTATTGCGAAAGAGATAGTCGCGATACGACACGCCTCCCGTCACGGTCCCGTTGACGTACAGATCGATGCGCCCATCGTTGTCGAAGTCGGCCAGGGCGCAGCTGTCGAAATGACTGTCGATGTTCGCCCCCCAGGCCGCGCTGGCGTCCTCGAATCGACCATTTCCGCGATTGAGGAAGAGGCCGTTCGTCCCGTAGTTCGCGGTGACGAGATCGAGCCGACCATCCTGGTTCACGTCGGCAGCGCAGGTCCGAACCGTCCCCTGATCCTTGTCGTGTGGCGCACGCCCGCCCCAGGCGACGCCGGCCTCGGTGGCGATGTCGGTGAAACGCACACCGTCGTTGCGCCAGAGCGCGTTCGGATCGCCATCCATGTTGCCCTGATACAGGTCCAGGTCGCCGTCGCCATCCATGTCGAACCAGACGCCGCCGACACTCTTGCGGGGGTCGGCCAGGCCTAACGCGGGGGCGATATCGGTGAACCGTCCGCCGTCATTCCGGAAGAGCACATTCGGCTTGTCGCGAAATGCCACGTACAGGTCGAGATCCCCGTCGCCATCGACGTCGACGAAGGCCGGTTGGCGCACGGCGCCCGAGTCGATCGTCACGCCAGCGTCGCGCGTCACGTCCGTGAAATGCCCACCGTCGTTGCGATAGAGCCTAAGCACGCCACCTGCGCCCGCGGTCAAGCCGACCAGGAGGTCGGGATCGCCATCCGCGTCGAAGTCGCCCCACGCCACGGCTCGCGTCGGTCGCGCGTCGGCCACCCCGGCGGCAGAGGCAACATCCTCGAAGCCCTGCGGGGAGTTGCGATACAGCCGATTGGGAGCGCCGTTGAAGCCGACGAACAAGTCCGCATCGCCATCACCGTCGAAGTCGGCCCACGCATTGGTCATGGTACCGCCGGTCGCAAACAACTCCGGCTGCACCGGCGTGAACGCCGGCGACTGGACCCACCACGCGCCGACGACGACCGTCAACGTGGAAAACAGGAATCGTGCGCTTATCATCGTCAGGCGAGTGGGATCGTCATCACTTCAGGATCGCTTCATACGTGGCTTCGTCAAAACCCACGATCAGCGTTCGTCCGCGCCGAAACGCCGGCGCGCGCAGCGTTCCGAACGGCCCGAGGATCGCCGCCAGTATCTCGGCCTTCGGGACCTTCCGCTTCTTGAGGTCCAGGTGTACCACCCGCTTGCCCTTCATCGCGTGGATCGTCTCGACCCCCTTGAGGATCGCTTCGACCGCCTTCGCGTCATAGCGGATCTTCTTCGCGTCCACTATCTCGCCTAACGTCACGTGCTCCCGTCCCAGGAACTCCTGGGTCTTGGCGCATGTGTTTCAACCGGGGCGGAGGTAGCTCCAGTCCATTGCGGTCATGCAACGCTCCTGCGGTGAGAGATGGGTGTCGTGCCGGCCGCCCCTCGTTCAGTGGACACGGCGCGGCGACGGAAAACGGATGGTCGGCGTGGCCCACGTGAGCGAATCGCCGACCAAGCCGTCGGCAGGGCTCACGACTTCGATCTTGTCCGGGATTACCTCGTACAACGTCGCATGGCGGTCCCGCTCAGGATAGAAGGGCGTCCACCCTTCGTACCATCGGCGCGCCTTCTCCGCGGCGTTCGTCACCGCGCGCGCGCGTCCGTACAGCGTCGCATACCGCTGCGCGGTCGCGTCGAAATAGTAGAGGGCGACCCGCGGATCGGCCGCCAACTGCCGCACCTTTCGCGAGCGCGGATTGGTCACGAAACGCACTACCATCGCCGAGTCAGGTGGCGCCGGATCGATCGTGCGTGCCGAGGTGCCGGTTGCTGCATCGCGGGTCACGAGCGCGCAGAAGCGCGCGACGCGCATGATCTCGCGCGCCACTCGCAGCATCGCTTCCCTCTCCTGTTCCGGGTGCGGTGCAGCGCGCCCCTCACCGCGCTTCTCCACGCTCGACGCCGTCGCTGATTGCGCGCGAAGCGATCCTCCGGACACCGCCACGGCGGCAAACAGGGAGAATCCGGCTCCAAGAGCGAGGCATCGGCGCATGAGCAGACCATATCCATCGCCGAGCTCGGACGGAAGGACTGTCACCCTCACTCATCCGTACCGATCACGGCCTCGGCTTCCATCTCGACGAGGTATTCCGGTCCGATCAACTCCGCCCGCACGAGGGTATTCGCCGGCATGATGTCGCCAAACCGCTCGCCGTGCGCACGCGCTACCGCTTCCCAGTCGTGCATCTCCTTCACGAAGACCCGGGTGCGCACAACGTCCTCGAGTCGTGCGCCGAGTGAGCGCAGCGCTCCCTCGATCTTGTCGATCACGAAGTGTGTTTGCGCCGCCGCGTCGCCAACGCCGATCGGTCGATCGCCGTGCGTAGCCGTCGTCCCGGAGACCAACACGCGATTGCCGATTCGCACCGCGCGCGAGTAGCCGAA
>JBDTUA010000277.1:0-7568 GCA_040007995.1 Gemmatimonadota bacterium
TTGCGGTCGAGGGGATCATCAGCGACGAACTCGCCGACGCACAACTCGGCGCCGCTGCCTGGCCCTACGACCGTCGGGATGCCAATACGCAGACCAACGGCTCGTACGGGACCAACCCCTGCTCGAACAACCAGACGCCGGGGATCTACAATCCGCTCTCCACGGCGCGCTGGGATGCGGACCACGCCGTCAAGAACCTGACCGGATGGACGGATGCACAGGTCCCGAATCGTCAGGCGCTCCTGGCCAAGGCGAACCTGTACGGCGGCTTCGCCTACTCGCTGATCGGCATGTCGATGTGTTCCGCGGCCTTCGACCTGGGCCCGGAAGTGCAGCAGGCGGCGATCTTCCCGCTCGCCGAGGCGCGCTTTACGGCGGCTATTACGGCGGCGCAGGCGTCGCAGTCGACCTCGCTGCTCAACGCGGCATACGTCGGACGCGCCCGTGTGCGATTGTTCCAAGGGAACAAGAACGGCGCCGCGGCGGACGCCGCGCTGGTGACGGCAGGGTTCGTCTTCAATGCGTCGAACGACGCGACTGACAACCGCATCTACAACCGGATCTTCACGATCACGGCCCAGTCGGGCTTCTACACGATCGAGGGGTCGTCCCGTGACCTGCGCACCGAGAACGGAGAACTCGATCCGCGCTCGGCATCCACGCAGACCGTCACGCGGCCAGCGGATGCGCGGTCGGTGATCTACGTGCCGAACAAGTACGCGTCGGGCTATGCCGCCCCCACCCGGATTGCGAGCTATGTCGAGGCGCAGCTCATCCTCGCCGAAGCCCAGGGCGGGTCGGCAGCCGTAACGATCATCAATGCGCTGCGTGCCGCGGTCGGGTTGCTGCCCTACACTGGAGCGACCGACGCGGCGGCGATCCAGACACTGATCATCGGCGAGCGCCGGCGCGCGCTCTTCCTGGAAGGATTCCGCAACTACGACATGCAGCGCTTCAACGTTCCGTTCAGTCCTGCGGTTGGCGAATCCTATCCGATCAAGGGCGGTACATACGGCAACACGCGCTGCCTCCCGCTCCCGGACGTCGAGCGCTTCAACAACCCGAGCATCGGCTGATCAGCGCTGCGGCTCCATGAAGGAAGGACGGCCCCGGTGCGGAAGCGCACCGGGGCCGTCTTCGCATGTAGCCCGAGGTGGGCGTGCTGCCAACGCAAAATGCGGGATTCCCCCCCGTGGGAACCCCGCATCTTGTCGTGCAGCGTGCCGTTCATCCGCGGCGGCGTCGCGCTCCGTGGAACGCGACGCCTTCACGCGCCTCGGCTAGTGATTAAACCTGAAGAGCACGCCGTAGTCGTTGGTGATCATGTCTGAGATGGCTTTCCCGTTCATGTCCAGCGTCGCCGGCGGTGGGGCAATCGGCAGGTTCATCCCATACGTCGCGGTGATCGAGGTGATCTTGAACTTTGCGGCGGGGTCTTCGCGTACCCATGCCGTGTAATCATAGTGCCCTAGCGCCGGACCCGTATACAGCAACGTGCATACGCCCCCCGTGATGTTAGTCGAGACGCCGCTAGCGACAACGAGCGTGGTGGCGTTGTCGACGATGCTCCAGCGGTACAGGAAGCCGACGGCCGGGTACGGGACATCCGGACAGGCCCAGACCTCTCCCGAAAAGTTCTTGAAGTCGGTCGTGTCGGGACCACCGGAGATGTAGGCAACCGGAGCGACGCTCAACGGCGCGCGAGCGGGAGCGGTGGCGGGGTCGCTGCAGGCGGACAGCAGGGCGACGATCGTGACGGCGGCCGAGAGGCGCGCCAAGGACTGGTGCTTCATGGTGTGATCCTCCATCCGTGGAGATGTGTGATTCCTTCCCTGGAATTCATGACACCAAACGCTTCACTCGAAGCGGTAAACCGTCGGCCAGTCTGACGCCCAGTGCGAACGCGGCGTCGACGTTCCGATTTCGAGGCGCCTGCGAACGCGAGGTGATGCGCGGGCGACGGCGCTTCGACATTGCTTGAGCACAGGGCTGACATGCGCGCGGGTCGGACACCTCTGTCTGCGACAGCTTAGGGTGAGAAATCGCTCATCCATCCCTCGATAACTTCCGGATGCCACGCCCACTCCCGCTGGTGGAAGCGTCGGCGTCCGAGCCCCGATCCTCTGCTGAAAGGGCGAATAGGTCACGAAGTTATTGTGATCTACGTCACGCAAATGCGATGCCGCGACAGTTCGGCGCCCTGAATCGAGGCACGACGAGTGAAGCGGACGTGCGAGCCTTCGTCATCGCAGACCTGCAGTGGATCGGTCGTCGCAGGCGAAATACCTAACGTCCGAGTGTAGGCATGGGTGCATCGCAACCCACGCCGCAGCGGCACGATGGCCCGCCGCGGAGCACCGCGTCGACGGCATGCCTTTCTCGGCGCGGGTCGCCATGAGCCGCGCGCGAGGATCCACAAAGCAGCCAGTGCATGGCGGCTTCGCGCCGCCCTACTGCTCCACCGTCATGTGCAGGCGACACATGTGGCGATTCCTCAACGGAGCATGTGCATCACGTTGGATGGCACAATCGATTGATTGGAGGTCCAAAGGATTCCGTGAGTGAGAATCAGCATTCACACCAGGAGAGACCTCCGGACCTTCCAGCTTTCAGACGTTAGGGCCGGAACGTGGACCGTGCCCGCAGCGAACATGTAGCGAGCAAGCGCGGGATTCTGCGTCGGTTCTCTCCAGCCGTCGCGTGACTCGACGCGGTGCTCCTTCATGGAGGACACCGTTCGTCAGGCGGACTCGAGCATGAAGACTTCGCCTGACGAGTCGCCGCCAACCGAGTCAGCGAGCTGAACGTGACCTGCGGCTCGTCATCGCGCTGACGATCAAGAGCGGAATCGCCACGCTCCAGCCGATCAGGCGCGCACTCCCTTCGCCGAGCAGGACGTGCAGCGCGAGGAAGGCCGACGCGATTCCGACGCTGATCATCATCGCAGGCCAGCCAAACCGCATGAATTCGGCGAAGCCGATGCGCGTCCCTTCGCGTTCGGCCAGCCCGATCGTCGTCACGTTGGCGGACGCACCGACTGCGGTCCCGTTGCCCCCGAGGCATGCGCCGAGCGAGAGCGCCCACCAGAGAACCTGGGTATCACCGGGGAGCACGCGGGTCAGTGCGAGCACGATGGGAATGCTCACCGCCACATACGGGATGTTGTCGATGAACGCGGAGAGCACGGCGCTCACCCAGCAGATGAGCAGCGCCGCGAAGAGCAACGTGCCCGCGCTACCGAGCGCTAGCAGACGACTCGTGCCATTGATGGTCGACTCGAGTCCGTGCGCGATGGTGCCGATGAGCCCCGTCTCGACGGCCGCACCGACGACGATGAACAGGAAGAAGAAGAACGAGAGCGTCGGCCACTCGATCTCGTGTTCGATCACGTGGAGGATGCCGTGCGTGCGTTCCTCCTGCGTGGGCTGGTGCCGTCGGAGGTAGAGCACGTCCTGCACGATCAAGGCGGCGGCAGCACCGATCAGGGCCGGGACGGCCGGTGGCATTCCGGTCGCCGCATGCGTGAGGAACCCGATGAGAATGAAGAGGCAGATCCCCGCCATCCAGCGCAGAAGCAATGGGTCGGTAGGGCGTGGCGGAGCCTCCGGGACGAAGGCGCCTCCTGGAGGGCGCGCGCCATCGAGTGCGGCCCGGTAGTAGCGCGCCGAGTACGCCTGGATCGCGACCATCATGACGATCACGGGTGCCGTGAGCACCTCGAGGAAGTCGAGGAAGCTCAGGTGGGCCCCTGAACCGATCATGATATTGGGCGGATCGCCGATCAGCGTGGCGGTCCCCCCGATATTGGAGGCAATCACCATGGGGAGCAGTATGGCGACTGGGGCCAGTCCGAGGCGGGCCCCCATCCCCGTTGCCATCGGCGTCACGAAGATCACCGTCGTGACGTTGTCGAGAAACGCCGAGGTGGCGGCGGTGAACCATCCGACGAGACGCTGGACGCGTCGCGGTTCGCCCTGTGCGCGATTCATGATCGTCCCCACGGCCCAGGCGAAGAATCCTGTCGCCTTGAGCACGGCCACCACCGCCATCATCGAGGCAAGGAGCAGCAGGACGTTCAGGTCAACCGCCGCCCACGCGCGTTCGAACGAGATGAGGTGAAACGGCGTGAGATAGGTGATGAGCCACATCAACGCCGCGGCACCAAGTACGATCAGGACGCGGTGGGCCGCCTCCCGCGCGAGGAGGACGAAGAGCATTACGATCGTCAGGGCGACGATTCCCTGGGAGATGGGATCGGTCGTGCTGGTGGGACCGGTCTCGCTGGCCAGCGCGAGCGAGGGCGCGAAGGCGACGAGCATCAGGACAACGATCCCTTTCGACCGGCGGGCAAGTGCGTGCAGCACGCTGATGCTCCTCACGGTGTGGCGGCGAGCGCCGGTGCGCTCCTCGAGCGCTTCCGGCGTCACCTGATGTGCACCCCCAAGCCTAATTGACCTGCCTGAACTTCGGGCGGGAAGGGGACGCGTCGCCCCTCGTTGAGCGCCTCTCGTCACGGAGATCGTTCCGCGTCGCGCGGTGTCGACCATCGTGGGGGGGAGAGACTTGCCTCCTCGGTCGCCGGGGCGTCACTTCGACGCGTCGGTATCGAGCCACGTCGGTTCCGGCTATCCATCGCGGTGTGCCGCAGTCTTCCCACCTTCAGCATGAGTAACGGGCATGAAGCGGTCGCCCATCGTCGTACTCGCCCTCGTCGCCTGCTCCAGCAGCGGCCCTACCGAGCAGTACGGCTTCGTCACGGTGCTCGGGCGCGACACGGTCGCCGTCGAGCGTGTGTCGCGATCGCCACGGCGGCTGGTGAGCGACGGCGTCGATCGATTTCCCGTGGTGCGCCGACGGCATTCCGATTTCGACCTCGCTGCGGATGGAAAGATCCGTCACATGGTCATGGACGTGCGAACACCGAGTGGGCAATCTCCCGCGGAGCGCGAGCGACGGATTACCGCTGATTTCACGAACGACGGTGTGAAGATCGCGATTCGCGACGCCAGCGGCGTGAGGGACACCGCCTTCGCGACTGGCGGTGCGATCACGGTCCCGCATGTCTCGATGATGTACAGCGTTATCGAGCTGGAGATTGCATCCGCGATGTTGCAGGCGGCGGCCTCGGGACTCAAGGCCGGCGACAGTGTGCTCTTCCGACAGTTCTATCCTGACCGCGATATCGGGCGCAGCTTCGCGCTGCATCGCGGATTCGTCCACCCGATGGGCGAAGGCCGAGTGGAGCTGCGACACGACTGGCTGTCCGGCTCGGGCGATGTCACCATCGACAGCGGGGGGCGGCTCCTCACATATTCGGGCAAGCGCTCGACGTATCAGGTCGCGGTGACACGCACGACTGCTCTCCCCGATGTCGAGGGGATCGGCGATCGTCTCGAGGCCGACGAGGCGCGTTCCGGTGCGGCACAGTTAAGCGTTCGGGATACGGCCCATGCGACGTTCGGCGCCGCCACGCTCTCCGTGGACTACGGCCGTCCGCTGGCGCGCGGACGCTCCCTGCTCGGCAACGTGATCACGTACGATCGCGTCTGGCGCACGGGTGCGAACGCGGCGACCCAGTTCACGACGACAGCACCGCTCACGCTCGCAGGGCTGGCAGTTCCGGCCGGGAGCTACACGCTCTGGACCGTGCCGCATCACGATGGTGCCGACTTGATCGTGAACACTCAAACGGGCCAGTGGGGGACGCAATACAGCGCTGGACGCGACCTCGGCGTCGTCAAGCTGCGCAGCGAGACCGCTGCCGACACCGTAGAAAAGTTCACGATCACGATCCTCCCGGGAGATGCGAAGCACGGAACGCTGTCGCTGGCGTGGGGGACCTTTCGATGGAGCGCGCCGATCGTTGTGCAATAGCAGCATCGGCGGATCGCAATACGCGCCGTATCGATGGTCGCCGGTGAGGGCGTGTCACGTGCCCGGCGATCTCTGGTGACGATACGGTAGGCAGCTTCGGGGATGGGACGGCGAGCCGGGCGAAGCGCGGCGAAGAAAAATTCAGGGAGCGTTCAAACCCCTGCGTCATACATAAGTGTCTTATGTATACGCGGCCTTGAACGGCCGGCACCGACTCCCTTCAGCCCTCCGTCTCGTGAGCGACACCCCGATTCGCCTCCTTAAAGGGACGCTCGACGTCCTCATCCTCCGCACTCTGGGCTGGGGTCCAGCGCATGGCTATGCCATCTCCCGCTGGATTCGCCAGTCGTCGGACGACGACCTGCAGATCGAGGAGGGGGCGCTCTATCCCGCACTCCGACGACTGGAGGAGAAGGGCTGGGTCGCGTCGCGCTGGGAGACCAGTGAGTCGGGGCGTGATGCGCGGGTGTACGACCTGACCGACGTCGGCAGGCGTGCGATGCGCTTAGAGGTCGCCGCGTGGCAGCGGTACGTCGCGGTCTTTGCGCGCGTGTTGGATGCCCGGCCGCGAGGGTCCATCGCATGAGTCGCGACGACGAAGATCTTCCCATGTCGCGTATCCCCCCCGTGGACGAGGATGTTCGGCGGGAGGTGGCGTTCCACATCGAGGCGAGGGCCGCGGAGCTGGAAGCACGCGGGATGACGCCCGACGACGCGCGCGCGGCGGCCCGCGAGTTCTTCGGGGACAAGGCGGCGGTGGAGGCCGAGTGTCGCGAGATCGAGTCGCGTCGGCGCGCAACCAATCGCCGGACCCGGCGCTGGGACACCTTTCGCCAGGATGTTCGTCTCGGCGCGCGGCTGCTGCGGCGAAGCCCAGGCTACACGGCTGCAGCAGTGCTCACGCTCGCGCTGGGCATCGGTGCCAACACCGCGGTCTTCTCGATCGTGAATCGCGTCCTGCTGCAGCCGCTGGCTTTCGAGAACGCCGATCGACTCGTGACGATCACCGAGCGGCACGAGAGCGGATGGGCCAATCTCTCGTTCGCGACGTACCTCGACCTGCGGGAGCAGTCGCGATCGTTCGATGCGATGGCGGAGTACGGCGCGGGAACCTCGACGGTGATCGGGACGGATCGCGGCTTCACCGTCAACACGGCCTGGATCTCGCGCGACTTCTTCAAGGCATTCCCGCTCCGCCCGATGATGGGGAGAATCCCGCTCCCCGACGAGCACGTCCGGGGCGCGGTGCCGGTTGTGGTGGTGAGCTATGCCTTCTGGCGCGACTTCCTCGGGGCGCCGTCGTCGCTCGACACGATACGCCTGCGGGGAGACCGGGATTTCGCGGTGGTCGGGGTCCTGCCCGCCGACTTCGACTTCCCCAGCGGGACGCAATTCTGGCAACCGGCAGAGTTGATCGAGCAGTCAACGAGCCACACCTCACACGCCTGGGACACGATCGGCCGACTCGCGCCCGGGGTGTCGCCGGCGGCGGCGCAACTCGACGTCGACCAGGTGCTCGCGCGCTTGAACGAGCAATACTATCCCGACTTCGACGCCGTAGGATCGACGATCACGCCGCTGCAGGATGCGATGACCGCGACGTCGCGCACGCCGCTCTATCTCCTCCTTGCGGCGTCGGCGATCCTCCTGCTGACGGCCTGCACGAACCTCGCGAGTGCCAGCCTCGCCCGCGG
>JBDTUA010000278.1:0-7567 GCA_040007995.1 Gemmatimonadota bacterium
GAGCGGAGTTCCGGAGGGGCGTGCGGCGTGTGGACGTGGCAGGAGTGAGTTGGGGTCGGGATATCGTGACGTCAGCAGGCGCGCGAAGTAGGCTCCGCCCTCCACCCCCCAGTGGCCGTAGTCGTGCAGGAGCAAGCGCCGATTCGCATCGAACATCGGGCACGTTCCACGACCGCACAGCATGCCGATGATGCTGACGTAGCCTGCCCCTTCGGCGGCGACCACACGCTGCAGCTGGCGGTCCACCTCGACAACAGACGAGTCGACGAACTGCTGGGCGAACGCCTCGAAGTCGCTGGCGGAGCCGGCGCGAAAGAGGAGGGTGCGCACATCGTCGGACAGTTCCAGCGGCGGACCAAACACCGTCACCGGGATATGCTGCGACTCGAAGAAGTCAATCTCCGTCCGGATCTCCTCGAGCGGAGGGCGCCATCGGCCGGCGAGGATGACACCATCGATTCCATCGAGCGTCGGACGACTGCGCTTCACGTACCGCAGCAGGTCGAGGCAGGGACGCTCGAGTCCTGCGTAGCGCGCTTCCACCGGTAGGCAGCCGGCTCCCGTCGCCTGAAGGAAGTTGACCTCCGGATACGCACCGTGCAGCGCCATCCAGAGATCCGCAGCGTGTGAATCGCCGATCACCAGCACGTTCAACCGGTCCGGCATGATTCCCATGCAGTCGGGACGCGCCATGCGTCGCGGATCGAACGCGCCATTCATGTGACAACGCGGCGACCGAACGGCGACCGCCCGGCGTTGAAACGCCTCGGCGTTCCCCGCGAGCAGGAGGCGGACGTCTGGCGCGACTCGTGCTGGCCAGCCGCGCGTGGCGTAGGCGGAATACGCCAAGAGTGTGAGTGCCGCCGCGGCCACCGCCAGGCCAGTGACAAAGCGCCGGGTGCCTTGCGCGACGTTCGCGCCTGATACGCGCACTTCCGCGGTTGGGCGATGGGCCGTCCATCGGAACGGGCGCTCCACGTAGAAGTACATCAGCGTCGCCACCGCGAACATCGCGACCAGGAGCGCGCCCCCCAACCACGGACCAAACGGACCTTCCGTTCGATGCCGCACGAAGACAAGGATGGGCCAGTGCGCCAGGTAGAGCGAGTACGAGATCAGGCCGATCCCGCGGGCGATCGGTACGCTCAGCACACTCCGCGCGAGTCGAGCATCCGGCGCGCAGATCACGGCGGCGGTGCCGAGGCATGGAAGCAGCGCGTTGATGCCCGGGAAGCGCGTGTGGTCGGTGAACGAGATGATGGCGTAGCCGATGGCGGCCAACCCGACGAATGCCGTGAGGTCACCCTTCCACCAACCGGACGGAATACGCTCGATCCACCAGACGCAGAGCGCCCCGATCGCCAACTCTGCCACGCGGAATGGCGCCAGATAGAACGCCGCGTCGCGATCCCGAGACAACACGAACTCCGCGGCTCCGGTCGAAACGATGACCGCGAGCGCCAGCACAGTGATCAACAGCCGTGCCCCCCCGCGCTTCCAGAGCAGGAGCATCAAGGTCGGCCAGAGAAGGTAAAACTGCTCCTCGACCGACAGCGACCATGTATGAAGCAGTGGCTTGAGCGCGGCGTCGGTATCGAAGTAGCCGGACTGGCTCCAGAAGACGAAGTTCGATGCTGAGAAGACCGCCGCCGCGAGCGACTTGGCCATGGCTCTCAGCTGGTACGGCGGCAGGAGAATCG
Source organism: Gemmatimonadota bacterium (assembly GCA_040007995.1). Taxonomy (GTDB): domain Bacteria; phylum Gemmatimonadota; class Gemmatimonadetes; order Gemmatimonadales; family Gemmatimonadaceae; genus SCN-70-22. The sequence continues at coordinate 1,701 of JBDTUA010000278.1, forward strand.
CCGAGGCAGCCATGGAGGCCGCCAGGGTGAAGAACAACGCGGGGAGAAGACGACGGGCGCGCCGCTCGTAGAAGCGGGCGAAGCTGAATCGCCCCGCTTGCATGTCGGTCAGCAGGTTTCCGGTGATGAGGAAGCCCGAGATGACAAAAAATACGTCGACCCCCGCGAAGCCGCCCTGAACGTGGGGGACTCCCAGATGGAAGAGAATGACGCCAATGACGGCAATGGCCCGCAGCCCGTCGATCTCGGGGCGATACGGGGTGCGGTGCGCCTTAATTGAAGAAGCTGCTGGGACGAGCTGTTGGTCGGACGCAACGTGCTGTGGGGCGAAACGGCTGCTCGGCACACTCAAATACCTGAAAGTTGTTCATGAATGGTTCATGTGTGCGCGCCGTGCAGCAACTGCGCCGAGATCGTATGACGAAGATCGCCGAGCGTCGGCGGTTGGCGGCAGCGTCGAGCTCATCGGAGACTGAGCTGTCGTCGAGCGCCTCGGGCGTAAGGGTGAAACGTGGAGTCGCGGCAGGTCGAGCGGAGTCGTCCGGTGGGAGTAGATGAAAGCTGTGCTCGGGAGCGATGGCTTCTCAGAACACGCGCCCCTAGGCTCGACGGTTGGACGTCGGTGCCAGCCGGCGACCGAACACCACCCCTTTCTCGTCCGAGGTCTCCGTGCCTGCATCAAAGAAGATTACGCCCACCCCCATCGCCAATGCGGATCAAGTCACACGCAGCCAGCTGATCGACGCGCTCAACGAGGACCTCTCCCGCGAATACCAGGCGATCATCGCCTACGTGAACTATTCGCAGGTGCTCAAGGGGGCACCCTATATGCACGTCGCGAAGGAGCTCGAACGACACGCAGGCGAGGAACTCGCGCACGCGCTGATTATTGCCAAGCAGATCGATTATCTCGGAGGCGCGCCCACCGCGGTCGCCAAGCCGGTAAAGGTCTCCGACAAGGCTGAGGTCATGCTGCGCGCCGACCTCGCCAACGAAACGGAGACGATCCGCCAGTACCGCCGCCGCGTCCTTCAATGTGAGGCGTTAGGCGAATTCGCGATCTCCGAGCACCTGCGGGAAATCCTGCGCCAGGAGCAGGACCACCTGATCGAGCTGGCCACGGCACTCGGCGAGGACGTGCCGGACCCCGGCGTCGCGTAGCGTGAGGGAAGGGGGCGCGGTGACCGCGCGCCCCGCGGGACGCGAGACGACGATATACTTGGCCTTTCGTCCTGAAGGCCCATGTTGCGCATTTTCCAGCGCGTCCTCCCCCTCGCGCTTTTTTTCCCGCTGCTCGCCACCGGACAGACTACGTCCGGCGTCGTCGCCGACTCGAGTCGCCCGCTGCCTGTCGCGCATGCGGTGCGGACCACGTCGCCCATCGTCCTCGACGGTCACCTGAGTGAGCCTGCCTGGGATGCCGCTCCGGTGACCAGCAGCTTTACGCAGATCGACCCCGAAGAAGGGCGTCCGGCGTCGCAGCGGACCGAGGTGCGAGTGCTCTACGACGACGCGTTTCTCTACGTGGGCGTGCGACTCCACGACAGCGGCCCCGTGATCGGCCGACTCGGGCGGCGCGACATGGACCTCGGAGACTCCGACTGGTTCGGCGTGATGATCGACTCCTATCACGACCGCCGCACGGCATTCGGCTTCGACGTCAATCCGCTCGGCGTCAGGCGCGACGAAGTCAAGATCATCAATCACGACGACAATTCCTGGGACCCAGTGTGGGACGTCGCGACGTCCATCGATTCGGGAGGGTGGAGCGCGGAGTACCGGATTCCCTTCAGCCAACTGCGCTTCTCCAGCGCGACGGTGCAGGAATGGGGGATCCAGTTCGAGCGCGTGATCGGTAGGCGTCACGAGTATGCCACCTCGACCCCCATGCCGAAGTCGGAAGTCGGCGGCGTGCCGAAGTACGGACTGCTGGACGGCCTGCACGACCTGCGGCCGGGGAAGCGCGTCGAGCTCCTCCCCTACGTCGTGCAGCGGGCATCCTACGTCGATCCCGGGCTTGATCCATTCAAGTCCAATCCGGACTACGGCACGACCGGCGGCCTCGACCTGGTGCTGCGCGCGTCGTCCAACCTGACATTGAATGCCGCCATCAATCCCGACTTCGGTCAGGTCGAGGTCGATCCCGCGGTGGTAAACCTCGGGGTCTACGAGACTTTCTTTCAGGAGAAGCGCCCGCTCTTCATCGAGGGGAGCGACGTCTTCGACTTCGGGGCGAACAGCACGAGTGGGGGGCAGCTGTTCTACTCGCGTCGCATCGGGCGGGCCCCGTCGCTCCAGGCACCGACCACGGCGAGCGATATCCCCGACGCGACGACGATCCTCGGCTCGGCCAAGCTTTCCGGCAAGCTCGGGCCCTGGTCCGTCGGGCTGCTCGAAGCGGTAACAGCGCGTGAGACGGCGCGATATCGCACGGCGCAAGGTGCGGACGACGCGTTCGTTGTTGAGCCGCTCGCCAACTACCTCGTCGGCCGAGCGCGTCGCGAGTTCCGGCAGGGACAAAGCTTCATCGGCGGTGTCGTCACCAGCGTCAATCGCGATCTCGCCACCGATGCGGTGCAGGCCCTCCTGCATCGATCGGCCTACGCCGCCGGCCTGGACTTCCGTCACGAGTGGGGGCATCGCAGCTGGCTCTCGTTTGGCGACATCCAGTTCAGTCGCGTCGCCGGATCCACCGCGGCGATCACCGCGACGCAACGACGTTCGAACCACTTCTTCCAGCGTCCCGATGCCAGCCACCTCGAGGTCGACTCGACCGCCACGTCGCTGAGTGGCTACTCACTCAACGCCGCCATCGCTCGTCAGGCGGGGACGCACTGGCGCGGACAACTCGGCGGCGCGCTGACGAGTCCCGGCTACGAGGTGAACGACCTCGGCTTCGCCGTACGCACCGATCGCCGGGATGTACAGGGGTCGATGACGTACCTCCAGAACGCGCCGGGCCTCGTGCTGCGGCAATGGTCCCTTACCGCCGTCGGACGATCCGAGCACAACTACGATTGGCAGCCGATCCTCACCTTCGGCACGCTCCAGTCGAGCCTGACCACCAGCAATTACTGGTCGCTGAACTTCGGTATCTCGCGCTACTTCCAGGCACTGGACGATCGCTTGACGCGGGGCGGTCCGCTCGCGACGCGGCCGGCCTGGTGGCAGTATCAGCTGAATGCGTCGTCCGACGTGCGGAAGCCGCTCACTCTTGGACTCGGGGTCAATGCGCTGGACTACGCCTCCGGCGGATGGAGCTGGTCGGCTCGCACGTCGTTCGGCGTCAAGACGTCGTCGCGATGGAACCTGTCCGTCGCCCCGACCGTGAGCCGGCTGTACACCCCCGCGCAGTTCGTGACGTCGGTCGCCGATCCCTCCTACACGGCGACCTACGGCCGGCGGTATGTCTTTGCCCCGCTGCACCAGACGAGCATCGCCCTCGAGACACGCTTCAACGCGACGTTCTCTCCCACGCTCTCGCTCGAGACGTATGCACAACCCTTGTTGTCGAGCCAGGATTACGGAGGTGCTCGACAGTTTGTCTCGCCGCAGCGCTACGCCTTCGTGCCATTCGACGGGTCGGTCCCCGCACTCGACTTCAACCTGCGTTCGCTGCGTGGCAACGCCGTCCTGCGGTGGGAATGGCGGCGCGGATCGACCATCTTCGTCGCCTGGCAGCAGCGCCGGGTGGACGTGGCCCCCGTGGGCGACTTCGATTTTTCGCGCGACCGTCGGGCACTCTTCGGCACGCGTCCCGACAACATCGTCGTCATCAAGATGAACTACTGGCTCAATCCGTAGGGTGCGGGTGTCGCCTGGTGGACGACCGGAAATGTGACGCAGCTGGCGACTTCGTCGCGTTTTCTGCAGCTTCACCGAGGACCAGCAGCCCTTCCTTGACTCCCACCGCGCACAGGTGCCATGACAGGACCCGCAACCAGCCGCGAGAACGCCTTCTTCCAGAAGCCAGGGGAGAACACGAACATCGCCCCAGTGGTGTTCCGGACCGACGTATCCTCCAGCAGCGTCGGCTGGGCCAACCCCGCCTTCTTTCAGCAGCTGGGTGACCCGCGCCATCCGGTGGGCTCTCCGCAGCGAAACGCCGAGCAGGAGTACCTGCTGCAGGGCATGGTAAAGGGCGCCATCAAGGACGCGTCGCGCATCGCGTCGGAGTGTGGCGTCGGGATCTCCGTGCGGCCGACCGGGGTGCTCGCGCACCAAGGCATCGAGTCAGGCAACCCGACCAAGGCGCAGGAGTTCAAGAACAAGACGTCGAAGGAGCTCGACCTTTTTCTCTGCGATGAGATCAAGTGGGAAGACATCGGTTCCGTCGTACACTACAACCCCCGTGTCGGCTGGACCTCGGGCGCGCGCTCGGGGGCGATGGTGCAGGTCTCGATGGCACCCAAGGCAACCGAGCAGGAATGGGCGCGCAAGCGCATCTACATCGAGTCCGTGCGTCTTCGCACGCTGCAGTCGCGCCGACTCGACGAACGCCTGCGCTTCTGGCCCAAGAGCGAGGGTGACTGGATCAAGCTGCACGACCTCTTCATGGACCGCGCCAGGGAGTTCGCCGAGGAGGACCACGAGTACCGCCTTGGACACTACAAGGAACATGCGCACATCGAAGGGCCGTACATCCGGCTCAAGGCGCGTCCCGACATGAACATGGTCGGGGATCACGACCTGTTCGGCTTCACCAAGGGAGAGTCCGGGACGCTGATCCATGACGGGACGCTCGGGCACGTGCAGAAAGCGCTGCAGTCCTCGCTCGAGTTTCAGGCTCAGCATGGCGGGATCTGGAACTGGGAGCCATCGGAGCCTTTCCATCAGGAGATCAAGCGGAAGATCATGGGCGCGCATTCACCGCCGCATGGCGATCCGCTTCTGCATTTCCTCCCGTCTGGCGTGGTGCGCGCAGCCTTCTACGTGCCGAGGGGGGAACAGCTCGACTCGGTGTGGGAGCATCCGGGCGCGGGGCAATGGAAGACGCAGACGTTCAGCGGCAAGGCCGTGTAGTCGCCGCCTGCAATCTGCTGCTTGTTCGGCGCGCCCTGAACGAGGACGTCGGTCGACTTCCCCGGCGCCGATTGCACGATCGCCCCGGCGCGCTTCGCCGCCGCGACCGCCGCGCTTCGCGGTCGGCTCAGGAAGCCGGTGAACGAGAGTCGCACCCCCTCGAGCGTCTTGATCGTCCCCTTCGCCTGCTCCTTCGGCGCGTGGCGCAACGCCTTGATCAGCTCCCCGGCTGCCTCACAGCGCTTGTCGCGCGCGCCGAGGCATCGGTGAATCACTTCCTTGAGGTGGTCACTGCACGGCAGGGCGCGCACATCACGACTGCGCATCGGGCTGGTGATGTCACCCCGCAGCAGCATCGCCGCCAGCTGCCCGACCTGGTAGATGTCGTCGCGTTGCTGCCACTTGCGAACCTTGCCCCACGCGATCTCGGTCGGGGCATTCATGAGGTTGAAGGCGTCGGCGGTGACACCACGTCGGCTCATCTGGTGCGTGGCGATCCCGAAGTCGCCCACGTGGCTGACGTTCGATGAGCTGGGCGAAGTACACTTCGCGCACCCAGCTGGAAATGCGGTCACTGATCTTCACGCACACTTGCGACGGGAGGCCGTCGGCCGGTATGGGGGTCGCGAGGTACACCTCGCCGAATCCGCCCTTCCCGATCATCCGGTCGAGTCGATACGTGCGTCCCGTCTCGGAGCTGTAGGCCGTCGGCGCTGATGGGATCGTCGAGTGCGTCTTCAGTGCGCGCGTACTCGGCGCGCGCGTACTCGGCGTGCGAGTCTTCCGGGCACCGGTTGCGACCAGCGGAGCTCGAGTCGTGGGCAAGGCGCGTGTGACGCGGGTCG
>JBDTUA010000279.1:0-7559 GCA_040007995.1 Gemmatimonadota bacterium
GCGCGTCGAAGGGGAAGGCAGCCTTCATCGGCTTCAATGCCTACATCGACGGAGCGATGATCGAGGGCGATGCCTTCGTCGGGCATCTGGCCCGCATCGCGCCGGGGATCATCGTCCATGCCGGGACCAAGGTCCTCCCCGGCAGGTTCGTCCGCACGCAGGAAGAGGCCGACAATGTGGCGCTCGGCAAGGTCACTCAGGTCACCGAGGCCGACCGCGCCTTCATGGATGCGGTGCTCTTCGTCAATATCTCGTTCGCCGGCGGCTACACCGATCTCTTTCACTCGTCGCCGGCGCAGGTGCCTGTGGTCGGGCGCGACCCGGGTCAGTCGGAATTCAATCACGACACCGACCTCCCCACCTTCAACGGCAAGGGTGAGGCGCACTTGGAGAACGAGCGCTTCCGGATCATCGGCGGCGTGCGGATGGACGATCCCTGGGAGGCGCTTGGTGCGAAGATCGGGCGCAACGTCTCGATTCGTGCCGACGAGGGTGAACAGTTCCGTTTCGGCGTCCTCACCCGCCTGCAGGACCGCGTGACGTTTCACGCGCTGGAACACACGGAGCTCGAGGTGGGGCAGCGCAGTAGCATCGGTTTCCACGTCGTCGTCCACGGAGGGCCCGACGACGCGAGCGAGCCACATGCCATCACCCGGATCGGCGATGACGTCACCGTGAAGGACTGGGCCGTCGTCTTCCGATCCAAGATCGGGAACGGGAGTACGATCGGGGTGCGGGCGTACGTCGATGGATCGCACCTGGCGCCGGGTACCGTCGTCCCCGACCGCGCCATCATGATCAACGACAAGATCGTCGGCTACGTGGAGTGGTAGATCGTCGGCGCGTGGCGCATACTGTGTGATCCCACCTACGGATCCCACCGCATGCGCCGCCGCGACTTCACCCGGACATCCCTCACTGCCCTCGGGGCGCTCTCGCTGGAGCGTCTCGGGGGCACGACACTTCCGGCCCTCGCCGCGGCGACGCCCGTTGGCGTACCGCCTCGGCACGCGACTGCCGCGACCAGCGTCAACGGCGATCGCCTCAACGCGCACCTGGCGGCGATGTCGGCCTTCGGGAAGAACGAGATCGGCGGCGTCTCGCGGGTCGCGTACTCGGACTTCGACCTGCAGGGGCGGGCCTACACCACGCAACTGATGCGCGCGGCGGGGCTCACGGTCACCGTCGATGTCGCCGGGAATATCTGGGGGCGTCGCGCCGGTAGCGACGCCGCCCGCAAGCCGCTCGCCTTCGGCTCGCACATCGATTCGGTCCCCGAGGGGGGCAACTACGACGGCACGGTCGGATCGTTTGCCGCCATCGAGGTCGCGCAGACGCTCGCCGAATCAGGGATCACGACCCGACACCCGCTCGACGTCGTGATCTTCCAGAACGAGGAGGGGGGAACGGTCGGCAGCCGCGCGTTGGTAGGCGAGGTGAGTCCCGCCGATCTCACGTTACCAACCAAAAGCGGTCGCACCATCGGCGAGGGGATCCGCGTCATCGGCGGCGACCCGACCGCCCTCGCCAGCGTCAAGCGGGCACGGGGCGCGTTCGCGGCATATGTCGAGCTGCACATCGAACAAGGGGGCACGCTCGAGGCGGCCCACATCGATATCGGGGTGGTCGAGGGGATCGTGGGGATCGGCTGGTGGGACGTGACGATCGAGGGCTTCGCCAACCATGCCGGGACGACGCCGATGGGGCAGCGTCGCGATGCCATGCGGGCGGCAGCGCAGTTCATCGAGCTCGTGAACCATGTCGTCACCAGCGTTCCAGGGCGGCAGGTGGGAACGGTGGGACGGCTGCAGGCGTTTCCCGGTGCGCCTAACGTGATCCCCGGCAAGGTGGTCTGTTCGCTCGAACTCCGCGAACTCGATGCCGACAAGCAGGCGATGCTCTATGCGCGCATCCGGGAGGGGGCGGAGACGATCGGCAAGGCCACCGGGACGACCTTCCGCTACGACCCGACGCACCTGTCCGCGCCGGCGCTGTGCGACCCGCGCATCCAACAGGCGGTCGCCGAGAGTGCGAAGGGGCGCGCGCTGAGCAGCCGGTCGTTGCCGAGCGGCGCCGGGCACGATGCGCAGCACATGGCGCAGCTCTGCCCGTCGGGGATGATCTTCATTCCGAGCGTCGGCGGGATCTCGCACTCGCCCAAGGAATTCTCGACGCCGGCCGACATCACCAACGGCGCCAACGTCCTGCTCTCGACCATCCTGGCCCTCGACGCCGCGGCCTGGAGCTGACGCAGGACCCGGTCCGAGGGCCCCGGATAACCGGCCCGCTCCCCACCTCGCCCTTCACCTCCGCGCGTCGATGACCTTCCCGCCTCGCTCGATCCAGGAGGAGCTGCAGCAGCGTCGCCCCTTTCGTTCCAGGCGCGAAGAAGTCGTCCTCGCGCTCCTGCGCACCGCGGCGCTGGTGCGGCGTCCGGTCTCGAAGGTGGTCGAGGAGCACGCGTTGTCGCTGGCGCAGTACAACGTGCTGCGCATCCTGCGCGGCGCGGGCGAGCCCGGGCTCCCCACGCTGGCGATCCGCGAGCGGATGATCGAGGAAGCTGCGGGGATCACCCGCCTGATCGACAAACTCGAGGCGGCGGGCCTCGTGAGTCGTGACCGGGCGGCGTCCGCCGACCGTCGCAAGGTCTTCTGCTGCATTACGTCGCTTGGGCTCGCGCTGCTCGAGCGCATGGACCCCGATGTGGCCGCGACCACCGACGGTGTGCTCGCGCCGCTGGGCGAGGAACGTCTCAGCGCGCTGCTCGCGATGCTCGACGAGGTGCGAGCTGGTGTGCATCACCTCGCCGCCTCGGCGGACACTACCGCCGCGTCGGTAGTGGCAGCGCACGCACCACACGCACCACACGCACCACACGCACCACAGGCACCACAGGCACCACAGGCACTCGAGTCTTGACACGGAGCAACCACGCGGTCACCGGCCGGAATTATCCGGGCGACACGTGGCGCACTGCATTCCCCCTGGTCTCAGGCGAGCGGGTCGGCGTGCACGCCCGGCCAGCGCCCGCCCCACGGGCGCGCCCGCTCCAGCTGCCCCGCCACCCGAAAGAGCGTGGCATCGTCGCCGAAGCGCCCCGCCAGCTGCACGCCTACCGGCAATCCCTCCCCGTTCCACCACAGCGGGACCGACATCGCCGGCTGCCCCGTGATGTTGAAGAGCGGCGGATAGGGCGTGAAATCGAAGATCGTTGCGGCTGCCTCACCGATGGCGCCAAGCCGCTTCATGAGCCGCCCAGCGCCCAGTGCCCCGAACAGCTTCAGCAGGCGTTCCTCGGCGGGCTTGGGCTGGAGCGCACCGTGAAGGATCGGGGGGGCGCCGAGCGTCGGCGTGAGCAGGAGGTCCACCTCCTCGAAGAAGTGGCCGATGCCGCGCGCGATGCGCTGGAGGTATCGGTGGGCACTCGCGTAGTCGCCCGCGCTTATCGCCCCGCCAAGGGTGGCGAGCCCCCAGGTGGCGACTTCGACGTCGCCACGCGTCGCCTCGCGCCCCAACCGGCGCGCGGCATCACGCAGGTCGGCCACCACCTCGCCGCATACGATGGTGATGAAGGCCTGGTTGAAGCCGTCGCGGTCGAGCGACGGCGCCCGCTCCTCGACGTGGTGGCCTAACGATTCGAGCAGGCGCGCCGCGTCGCGCACCGCCGCCGAACAATCCGGGTGGATCGCGTGCCCGAGCATCGACGCGTCGGTGAAGGCGATGCGGAGACGTCCGGGATCGGCCGCCACCTCTCCGAGGAAGGGGCGCTCGCGCGGTGGCGCGGCGTACGGCGCCCCCACGTCTGCGCCGTGGAGCGCGTCGAGCATCGCCGCCGAGTCGCGCACCGATCGGGAGAGGACCCCCTCGGTCACGGCCCCCGCCCACAACTCCCCATCGTCCGGGCCAGTCGGGACGCGCCCGCGCGTCGCCTTGAGTCCGAAGACGCCGCAACACGACGCGGGAATGCGGATCGAGCCGCCGCCGTCCCCGCCCCCGGCCATCGTCACCATCCCGCTGGCCACCGCGGCCGCGGAACCTCCGCTCGATCCCCCTGTGGTCCGATCGACGTTCCAGGGATTCCGGGTGATCCCCTTCGCCTTCGGCTCGGTGAACGGAGCGAGCCCGAACTCCGGCGTGTTCGTCTTGCCGAGCACGATCACCCCCGAGCGTCGGTAGCGCCGCATCACTTCCGAATCGTGGTCCGGGCGCCACCCTGCGTACAGCGCCGAGCCGCTTTCGAGCGGCTCACCCGCGTAGGCGGTGAGCAGGTCCTTGATCAGGAAGGGGACGCCGGCGAACGTCCCTTCCGGGTGAGCCAGCGGCGCGTCGGCGATCTGGCGCGCCTGGGCGAACATCGGGTGTATCACCGCATTGAGTTGCGGGTTGAGACGCTCGATGCGCGCAATCGCCGCCTCCACGAGCTCGCGCGGGGACACCTGGCGTGAGCGAACGAGCGCGGCGAGGTCGAGGGAGTCGGGCATGAAACGGACGGGGGACGGAGGAGAGGAGACGGGAGTTGGGACGGAGTGCTGGTCGGGGAGTGTGCAGCGTGGGAGAATGTCGGGGGTGGTGGCGTCGCGGGTAAGGGTCGGCTCACGGGACGACGGAGAGGCTAGCATGCGAGCTGCACAGTGGGGACGGCGTACATTCATGCGGCGGGTTTTCGCCGCTAGTCGGCGCTCGGCCTGGGTGGGGGCGGTGCTGCTGCTCCCGGCGATTCGACTGCCGGCGCAGGACGTGGCCACGCTCGCTGCACCGGCGCCGGCGCCGGACTGGGACGAGGTGGCGCGCGTCATCGTCGAGCGATTGCAGCTGCTCGCCCGCGAGCGTGTCGTCCTCGTCGTCGAGCCCGGGACGGCCGACGCACTGGTGGAGTCGCTGCTGCGCGCGATCCCCAGGGGTGGGGGTGAGGTGGCCGGGCTGCTCCCGGCACGCGGGCCGACGCCGCAGAAGTGGCGCAGCGACTTCACGCGCCGGGCGGGGCAGCGCCCGATGTTGCAGCTGGTCGAGATCCTCAAGGACGTCGACGTGGGGATCATGCTTCCGGGGGCGGGGGCGACCGATGCGCCGTACAAGGCCTTCCAGTACCACCTCAATCGCCCGGCGGGTCGACCGGTGCGCACAATCCACTTTCATTGGTCGGGCGCGTACTCGATCGCCGGTGACCCGATCCCGGTCACGAGCGAGATCGCCGCGCTGTACCAGCACGCGCTGGTGGATACCGACTACGACGCGTTAGGGCTGGCGCAGCGCGCCTTCGAGGCCGCCATGCGCACCGGACCCGTGCGCGTCACGACGCCCGCCGGGACGGATCTCTCCTTTCGCATCGGGTCGCGTGTCGTCACCCGGCAGGACGGGGACGCCTCGCAGGGGCGCGCGCGCGAGGCGAAGACGCTGATCGACCGCGAGATCGAGCTCCCGGCGGGCGCCATCCGTGTCGCCCCGGTCGAGGAGAGCGTCGAGGGGAAGATCGCCTTCCCCGACGGGACGTGGGGCGGAGAGGCGGTGCGCGGCCTGGTCATGACGTTCGCGCGCGGACGCCTCACCGGCTTCACCGCGACCCAGGGCCGCGAAGGGGTCGCCCGGGAAATCGATGCCGCCGGCAACGCCGGGCGCTCGTTCCGAGAGTTCGCCCTCGGCTTCAACCCCCTGCTCGCCATCCCGACCTCGGGCGAACGATGGATCCCGTACTATGGCTACGGGGCTGGCGTGGTGCGGCTGTCGTTAGGCGACAATACCGAGCTGGGTGGCAAGGTGCGAGGGGGCTACGTGCGCTGGAACTTCTTCACCGACGCCACGGTGACGATCGATGGAAGGACGTGGGTCGCGGCGGGACGGCTGATGGACCCGTAGTCCCTACTGTGCCACCGTCGATGAACTCAGCGCCTTGGTCAAGCGGTAGAGAAACTCCTGCCCCTCGTAGTAGCTCCGGATCCCCATCCGCTCGTCGCGGCCGTGGGCGCGCGCGTCGACGCTCGGGTCGCTGAACAGCCCCGACACACCGTACGCCGGGATGCCTAACGCGCGGAAGAACCGCGAGTCGGTCGCCCCGGTGCTCATCGTCGGGATCACGGGGATCTTCCCCCACAGCTCCTGCGTGATGCGCTCGACCGGCCCCATGACGTCGCGCGCGAGCGCGGTGGCCGGCGTCGCCGGACGCTGCGTCTTGATGACCACCGCGACATTCGTGTCGGCAATCACCCGTTCCAGCTCCGAGCGCACTTCCGTCGCGCTGCTGGTCGGATAGATGCGACAGTTCACGTTCGCCTCCGCCAGCTGCGGCAGCGCGTTCGTCGCGTGCCCGCCGCTGAGCAGCGTCGCAACGCACGTCGTGCGCAGCATCGAGTTGTAGCGCGGGTCCGCCTCCAGCACCGCAAGCGCTGCCGCATCGTTCGGCTTCGCGACGATCGCCAGCATCGCCGCGCCCACCGCAGGAGCCTCCAGCGCCCCGGTCCGCGTGAAGAAGGCGCGCGTGACCTCGCTCAGCTGCACGGCGAAACGATGGCGCCCGACCTTCGACAGCGCGTCGGCCAGCGCCGTGATCGCGTTGTCGTCGCGCGGTACCGAGGAGTGGCCGCCACGGTTCGTCGCGCGCAGCGTGAAGTTGGTCGTGACCTTCTCCGCCGCCTGCACCGTGTTGAACAGCGGTTTCCCGTCACGCAACGTCCCGCCGCCCCCCTCATTGATCACCACTCCGGCGTCGACCAGCTCCCGGTGGTTCTTCACCAGCCAATCCACGCCGTTGAATGGCCCGCTTTCCTCGTCGGCCGTCAGGGCGATGATGATGTCACGGTCGGGGACGAAGCCCTCGCGCTTCATCCGGAACAGGTTGGCCACGAAGATCGACGCCATCGCCTTGTCGTCGGCGGTGCCGCGGCCGTAGTAGTAGCCGTCTCGCTCGGTGAAGACGAAGGGATCGAGCTCCGGCGACCAGTCGGCCTTGAGCGCTTCCACCACGTCGATGTGCGCCAGCAGGAGGAGTGGCTTCGCCGCGTTGGGTCCCCCTTTTCCGCGGAATCTGGCGACCACGTTGTACTTCTTCGGCTGCGGCCCTCCCACGAAGATGTCGCCCTCCGGGATCCCCGCCGCCCGGAAGCGGGCGGCCATCGCCTGCGCCGCAGCCGTGATATCCCCCGTTTCCACCCCGGTATTGATCTCCACCAGCTCCTTGTAGATCTCCCGGCTCAGCTGCTGGTGCGGCTTGAGCGCCCCCGCGGTGTAGATCGGGGTTCCCTGCTGGGCGAGCACCGGCCGCGCGCTCCCAGCAAGCAGCGAAGTCACCGTCAAGGAAAGGGCGACGACGGACGCATGACTGACGATTCGCATGACATTTCCCCGCGCGAGTGGTGGTGGAGCCAAGTCGCGGGACAATATCATCCTCGCACCCACATCGCACGTGCACCCCTCGAGGTCCGGTAGCAGACGAACGCTCGGAATTGATGCAGTACCGTCTAACGCGCGCCTCTCCCTCCCGACCGCCAATGAACCCCCGTCCCCCGTCCCCCGACCCCCGTCCGCTCCTCTTCGCGCTTTCCCTCGCCCTTCTGGCGTTCGCCTCC
>JBDTUA010000280.1:0-7537 GCA_040007995.1 Gemmatimonadota bacterium
CGGCGACAATCGGCGACAATCGGCGACAATCGGCGACAATCGGCGACAATCGGCGGGTTCCGACCGGCGACTCACCGGGTCGTGGGACGGTTCACCGAGCGTCAGCACCCGGCTCATCTGCTGGAGGTGCCACGGCTGGAGGTGCCACGGCTGGAGGTGCCCCGGCTGGAGGTGCCCCGGCTGGAGGTGCCCCGGAAGGACCGCGCGCGGCAGAAGCTCCAACGCCTTGATGAGCGCGGGACGTCTACCTCCAACGAGAGGGTCCTCGATCTCGTTGCGCGCGGTGCGCGCAGCGCGGCGGGCGCGGGCGCGGGAAGCTCTCAACCTCGCGTCGAGGGCGTCAACAGAACGTCGGCGATACGAAAAAGCGAGGCGTCTCGTGGAGACGCCTCGCTTCACAGCCCTGTGCAGATTCCGGACAGCGCCGGTCGCCGCGCTCGACGTCCTATGCGGCCGCCCCGTCCAGCGCACGCTGCAGGAGCGACTCCCACATCGCGTGGACAGCCTCGATGGATTCAGTTGCCACGGGGGCATTCCCGAGGCGATTGGAGAGGCGATGGCGATTTCGCAGGTAGTACTTCTCATACCTCGCGCGAGCGCGATCGGGTGTCAGGTGCTTGGCGTACCACGACGCGACAAGCGTTAGTGTCTCCTCACACCACTCCGACGCGGGGAGCGATCCTTCCTCGAATCGCAGGACCACGCTCCAGTGCTTGGCGCGGAGCTCATTCGAAACGGTACTTTGCAAAAACATGAGAGTTCTCCTCGTCGGTGATACCGTTCCCGGGAGCGACGCGGCCGCAGGCGCGGCGACGTCAAGAATCGTGGGCGATCCAGGCGGGTGCGGACGTGGTCGTTCAGGCGCATACACCACGAGCGCGGGCTGACACGAGGAGATGAGGGCCCTTCCATTCCAGGTATCGCCCGCGCGGTGGTCGGTGCGGGGCCGAGCGTTACATCGCGATCACCCTGAGGCAATCGACCTACTTGTGACTGTCTTTCGGTCGGCGCGGCGACGGGGAGCGGCTGGCTCACCCGAAGGGCTGTGTTCCGCTGACAGGCCACGACATCCTCACGTGACCCGGCGTACTCGTCAAGAAGAATAACACTTTTGAGTCTTCCTCACCACCCTATTTCGGAATAGTCGAGAAAGTATTGCAAATATAAGCCTCCATTTCCCGTCGCCAGGCTTCATGCGCCAGCTGAAGCGACGCAGACATGTCACCTCGCCGCGCCGAAATGGCGTAACTTCTTCGGATGGACAGACGACAACTCATCCCGCCTCGGGCGATCGGTCGCGCTCGCCTCTCGCGCGGCACAAGCGCGCTTGCGCTCGCGCTTCTTGGCTCGCTTGGCGTCGCGACGCTCCTCGCGATCGTGCCGTCTGCGGTCCGAGCCCAGACGTTTCGACTCACCATCCCGGCGAGCACCTCCGCTCCTCCAATCACCGGACGCGCCTTCCTCTTCGTCGCTCGCACCGATCGACGCGAGCCGCGCCTTCAATCGGGGGCATCGCGCGAGAGCGAGCCGTTCTTCGGCCTCGACGTCGAGGGGATGGTACGATCGCAGGCGATCACCATCGATCCGTCGATTCCGGGCTACCCGGTGCGTTCGCTCAGCCAGCTTCCGGCGGGTGAGTACTTCGTGCAGGGGATGATCCTCCCGTACACTCGCTTCGCCCGCGCCGACGGACATACGATCTGGGCGCACATGGATGCGGGTGAGGGACAGCGCTTCAACGACAGCCCCGGCTCGCTGGTCAGCGAGGTGCGAAAAATTCGCATCGAGCCCGGCATGAAATCGATCGTCACGCTCGAACTTTCCCGCACCCTCCCGCCGGTGACGCCGCCGGGTGAGACGCCGTGGGTGAAGCGCGTCCGGATCACCTCGACGCTCGCCAGTGCCTTCTGGCAGCATCCCATGTCGTTAGGCGCGGTGGTGCTCCTGCCGAAGGGCTACGACGCGAACCCGAGCAAGCGCTACCCGGTGGTCTACACCGTGGGCCATTTCAGCGAACGTCCGCCGTTCGGCTTCACCACCGAGCACTGCGACACGCCTGAGACAGCCGAAGCGCGCGCGGCGCGTCTCGCGCGGACTGCGCGTGAGCCCGGGTGTGAATTCCAGCGGGCGTGGACGTCGGGGCAGGTGCCGGAAATGATCGCCGTCTTCATCCAGCATACCACCCCGTTCTACGATGACAGTTACGTGCTCAACTCGGAGAACAATGGACCGTATGGCGACGCGATCACGCGCGAACTGATTCCCGAGATCGACCGTCGCTTCCGTACGATCGCGGCGCCGTACGCACGTGTCCTCACCGGCGGTTCCACCGGCGGGTGGGATGTGCTCGCGCTGCAGGTGCACTACCCGGACGTTTTTGGCGGCGCCTGGTCGCTCTATCCCGACCAGCTCGACTTCCGCAACTATCAGTTTGGGAACATCTACGCCGATACCAACGCCTTCGTGAACGATGATGGCTCCTGGCTGCCGCGCGAGATTCCGTCCAGCCGCACCATCGAGGGACTTACCGAACTGACGGTGCGCGAGGAGAACCGGGCGGAATCGGTCATCGCCTCGAAGGGACGCTCGGGGGGGCAGTGGGACGGCTGGCAGGCGGCCTGGGCCCCCGTTGGGGCTGACGGGTACCCGCAGCCGCTGTGGAACAAGGCCACCGGGACGATCGACCGCCGCGTCGCCGAGTCGATGCGCGCGCGGGGGTACGACCTGCGCGACTATGTCGAACGCAACTGGCCGACGCTCGGCCCGCGACTCGTCGGCAAGCTGCACGTCGCAGTCGGCGACATGGACAACTATTTCCTCAATCTCGGCGTCTATCGCTTCGACCACTTCCTCGAGGGGACGCGCGAGGCGGGGAAGGGGCCCTACTACGCGGGAAGCGTCGATTACGGCCGGCCGCTCAAGCCGCACGGCTGGCAGCCGTGGACAAACCAGGCGCTGCTTCGCATGATGGCTGAGCACGTGGAGCGCAACGCGACGGTCCCATGACCGCCGCGGAAGCTTCGCCTAACGAAGCGCGTGGTGTCGGCCGTCAGTGCTTCAAGCCGTCCCACACCTGCTGCGTTACCGCGTCGAGCTGTCGCTCCATGAGGATGCGCCACGTCCCGCCCTGCTTCACCAGCAACGTCTCCAGGCGTCGATAGCTGGGCGTGCTCGCGCCGGCCTTGTCGAACACGGTGTACCTGAAGACGCCCGCCTCGAACGCCGACTCGGCGTCATCCTGCCGCAGGGTGAAGCGGAACTCCACCGTGGCGCGCGTTCCCTTCGCCGTGTTGGTGTCCATGTCCTTTCCCCAACCGGCAAGCACCTGGCTGATCGGGCGCGTGCCCGCGCTGGAGACCAGCACCGCATCCGGATGATACGTGCGTCCCATGGCGGTGATATCGGCGTTGACCACCGATGTCGCTATCGCCCGCCAGACGTCGGCGTCGATCGCGGCGCTCGACTGGGCGACGACCGGCGAACGAACGAGGAGGAGTGCCGTTAGGCAGCCGAGTGAAACGCGCAACCGTCGCATCATCTGGACTCGCATGCTGGGGGCTCGACGAGAGGTTCTCTGGAATCGTGGCACGGACGCGTGAGGCGGACGCCTGCCCGCGCCCCCGTTCGACGTTCGGTGCGAACATAGCGTCGATCGACGCGCTCGGTGAGGGCGATGCGTCGCGCAGGGCGGAGCGGCACGAGTCGCCGCGTCAGCGCCTCCCCGGATAGTTTTCGGGCATGGACAACGTCACCCATGCCCTCGCGGGTGCGCTGCTCGCCGCGGTTACCTGCCGCGTGGTCGAACAGCGTGCCGGCGAGCCGTCGGCGACCTTTCGGCGCGCGGCGTACACCCTCGGCGTCCTGACCGCTGAGCTACCGGATGCAGATCTCCTCTATGCCGGCGCGCCGATGCACATGGGGAAGCTGGGTTACCTGTTGCACCATCGGGGGTACACGCACACGGTGCTGTTCGCGATCGCGAGCGCCGTCCTCGTGTGGGCCGTGGCGCTGGCGTTCCGACGCGGGTTGCGCGTGCCGGAGTACGGCCGTCCGCTCCTGCTGCTCGCCCTCGTGGGAACGCTCTCACATCTCGCCCTCGACTACTCCAACAGCTACGGGGTGCACCCATTCTGGCCGGTTGACCGGCGATGGTTCTACGGAGACGCCGTGTTCATCGTCGAGCCCTGGTTCTGGGTCGTCGCGCTCCCCGCGCTCCTCTTCATCGCGCGCCGGACGTTCTGGCGCGTGGTGAGTGGTCTCCTGCTGCTGGGGATCGTGGTGGCGTCGTGGCGGATCTCGCTGGTGGGGACGTCGGTCGCTGCGGTGCTCACGATGGCTGCGATCGCGTGGACCGTGTTCATGCGTGCTGTCCCGCCGAGCGCGCGCGCGGTGTTGGCGCTGGCGGGGTGGATGGTACTCGAAGCAGTCTTCTTCTCCGGCTCGGTTGTCGCACGACGCGCGGTACGGCGCGAGGTCGGGCTCGCCTATCGGGACCTCGCGCTTTCGCCAGCTCCGGGCAATCCGTTCTGTCTCTCGGGCGTGCTGGTGCGCGTGGACGGCGATCGGTACGGCACGAGCCGAGCGACGATCGCGCCGTGGCCCGCGCTCCACGACGCTTTCGCGTGTCACGAGCGGAGCGGGGCGCGCACGGCTGCAGACTCGGCGTCGGGGAGCGGTGCGATCCGGTGGGAGGGGAGCTGGAGTGCTCCTCTCTCCGAGCTGCGCCACCTGGCACTCGGGAATTGTTCCGCGGCCGCGGCACTCTGGTTCATTCGAGTCCCGGTGTGGCGTCGCGAGGGAGATGGCACGGGGACGCTTTCGGACCTGCGGTTCGGTGAAGGGGCGGGGAGCTTCGCCAGCGTCACCATCGACTCCGGGGGAGCGTGTCCACATCCGGTGCCCGATTGGGAGTTCCCTCGACGCGACTTGCTGGGACCAGCGCCGTAGAATCGTCTGGGGCCGCTCCGTCGGTCCCGCTGGCCACGAGCAGGCGGGGGATCGGCGCAGCGTCAACCGTTGGTTCAGGCCCGCTGTCTCCCGCACGAGCGATGTCGCTCGCCGGCATCGCTCCTATTTTCCGACCTTCATCGTTCTCCCCGAGGCTCTGTGCCGCAACGCCTGCTTCCCCTTCGCACGCCGTCGCTCGAGCGAAGCGCCTTTCTGCTCCTGCTCGGCGTCCTGACCTGCGCCTTCCTTGGCTTGCTGCTCCCCTTCTTTGGAGCGCTGCTCTGGGCGGTCGCGCTGGCGATGCTGTTTCATCCCCTGTACCGACGGCTGGGAGGGGCGCTGCACAAGCGCCGGAACGGCGCCGCGGTCCTGACGGTGCTGATCGTGCTGGTCGCTGTCGTGGTACCGCTGGCGATCGTCGGCGTCGTCCTGGTGCAGGACCTGCTCGAGTTGACGACCCGCATCCGCAGCGGGGAGATCGACTTCGCGAGCATCTTCCAGCGCATGACCGCGGCCACTCCCGATTGGATGGTCGACTTGCTCAACCGCATCGGGCTCGATGATCCCGCGGCGGCGCAGCAGCGGCTGCAGGATCTGGCGGCGAATGGGAGCCAGACGCTGGCGACCGGCGCGCTGAGTGTCGGTCAGAACACGCTCTCGTTCCTGATCAGTTGCGGCGTGATGCTCTACCTGCTGTTCTTCCTCCTGCGTGACGGGCGGAAGCTGTCGGCGGCGATCCGGCGCGCGATGCCGCTGTCGCGCCAGCACGCGCATCATCTCCTCAATCGCCTGACGATCGTGACGAGGGCGACGGTGAAGGGGAACGTGATCGTGGCGGCGGTGCAGGGGACGCTGGGCGGCGTAGCCATGGCCGTTCTCGGCGTGCAGGGGGCGCTGCTGTGGGGGGTGCTGATGGCGATCTTTTCGCTGCTGCCAGCGATTGGCGCGGCGATCATCTGGGGGCCGGCGGCGCTGTACTTATTCGCGACGGGGGCCGTCTGGCAGAGCGTCGCGCTCGTGGCGTTCGGCACGCTGGTCGTCGGGTCGGTCGACAACGTCCTGCGCCCGATCCTGGTGGGCCGCGACACGCAGATGCCGGACTACGTCGTCCTGCTTTCGACGATTGGTGGCATCGCGCTGGTCGGGATCAATGGATTTGTGGTGGGTCCGGTCATCGCGGCGCTGTTCATGACGGCATGGCAGCTCTTTGCCGATTCGCGTTCTCTCCCGGAGCGGGTGCACGCAACGCGAGACGCCACGGTTGACTGAGACGACGCCGCATCGCATGGTGAGGGGGTGCGGCGGCGCCCGCGTGCGGGAAAGTACGCGGTACGCCATCCCGTAGTGACGAGGTACATGCGCCCATCACGTTCGTGATGCCAGGCGGAACGCCGGCTGGAGGACGACAATGGCACGGCTGCTGATATGGGCGATCGCCACAGGTTTTGTAACCGGCGCGGTCTGGTTTGCAATCATCTTCTTCAGGCGTGGCACTCCGGACATCGAGGAGCTGCGCAGGCTTGCTGCGGAGGATGATCTCGCCGTACGGCGTGCGCTACCGGCCGTCATCACGGACATGGAAGTGCCACTCCGCGAGCGGCAGGTTGCGCCGCGACGCGAGTCCGTGCGCGATCGGAACCTCGGCGTGGGAGAACACCGCACGCCGGTCTGAGCACGAGGCGTCAAGCGGGCGGCCATGGCCAACGAGCGGATGGCGGGGGAGCCCACCCGCCCGGCTGTTACTTCAATTCGCCGGATGTGCTATGGTAGACCGCCACGCCTTGCCCCTCACAAGCCACTGGTGATCGCCATCGACGACCCTTGCGAGCAGCTGGACGCGGTCCGTTCCGCGAGTGTTGGAGGGCGGAGTGTTGCGTCCCGTTGTCGCGATGGCGCGCCTTCGGCGGCAGCGGAAGGATGCGCGAGGGTACAGGTGCGTTTCCTGCCTCGCGTCGCATCGCTGGTCGCGATCGCACAGTCGTTCGCTCTGTCCATGACGCTCGCCGGCTGTCATGGCGACGAACCGGTGGCCGTGGCCCGGGTGAGTCCGCGTGTCGGCAACCAGATCGTCTTCTCCACCGCACGCGCGGGGAGCTTCGACCTGTACGTGATGAATCCCGACGGGAGCGGACAGCGCTCCCTCACGGCGCAGGCGCAGGGGAACCAGCATGGCGACTATTCTCCCAGCGGTCTCGACATCGCGTTCATGTCGAACCGTACCGGGACCTACCAGGTCTACGTGGTGGGGACGACGGGGACCGGGTTGCTGCAGCTGACGACGGGGGCGGCGGCCAACGGGTATCCCCGCTGGTCACCGGACGGCGCGCGCGTGCTCTTCACCTCCTCGCGCGACCGCAACTTCGAGCTCTATGACATGCGCGCGGACGGGACCGACCAGCGACGCCTCACTGATGATCCCGCCGACGATTTCGCTGGCGCCTGGTCGCCGGACGGGAGCCGCATCGCGTTCGTCTCGGATCGTACGGGAGGGCGGGAGATCTACGTCATGCGCGCCGACGGTGCCGCGGTCACCCGCCTCACCTTCGATGGCACCGAGAAGGGACCGCGCGTGGTCTGGTCACCCGACGGG
>JBDTUA010000281.1:0-7536 GCA_040007995.1 Gemmatimonadota bacterium
CCCCCCGTCCGACAAACCCCGCCCCACCGTCAGGACATATCCGACTTCATACATATGTGATCAACCACATGTATCACGCATGCGCCCCGACCTGAACGTCCTCGCCGACCCGACCCGGCGCACCATGCTCGCCCTGCTCACCCTCGAGCAGGAACTCTGTGTCTGCGAGCTCGAAGTCGCCCTCGATCAGCTTCAGCCGATCGTGTCACGACAGCTCGCCATCCTCCGAAACGCGGAATGGGTCGACGGTCGGCGCGACGGCCGGCGCATCTACTATCGAATCGGCGATGTCCCGCCTTGGGCGCGGGCGATCCTCGACGGATTGACCTCGGGTGGAGTCCCGCCTGAGGAACTTCGGTTGGCGCGACGGCGGCTCGATGACTTCGTCGACCGCCCGATTCGACTCCTCAGGAACGCCTCATGAACGCGATCCTTCGACTTCCCCAGCACCGTCCGCGCGTCTTCCTCGCATTCGCCGCGGTGCTGTGGCTCCTGACCTACCAGGCGCTTGCCCCGCTTGCGGCCAGCATCGTCGCACAGCTTCCGCTCGCTTCGGATAGTCACCTCGCCGGTGCGGTGGAGTTCTTCCTGTACGACGCACCGAAGGTCCTCCTCCTCCTCACCGGTGTGGTCATGGTGATGGGGATGATCAACTCCTACTTCACCGCCGAGCGCACGCGTGTGCTGCTGGCGGGGCGCGCGGAAGGTGTCGGGAACGTCATGGCCGCCTCGCTCGGCATCGTCACTCCGTTCTGTTCGTGCTCGGCCGTGCCGCTCTTCATCGGCTTCGTGCAGGCCGGCGTCCCGCTCGGCATCACCTTCTCGTTCCTGATCGCGGCCCCGATGGTGAACGAGGTCGCGCTGACTTTGCTCTTCGGATTGTTTGGGTTCCGCGTCGCGGCGCTCTACCTCGGGCTGGGCCTGGGCGTCGCCATCGTGGCGGGATGGGTGATCGGCAAGGCCAGGATGGAGGCGTACCTCGAAGACTGGGTGCAGCAGATGCCCCGGACGCAGGCGGCCGCGGTGCACGATACGATGACGCTCTCCGACCGCGTGCAGGCAGGCTTCGACTCGGTGCGCGAGATCGTGGGCAAGGTGTGGCCCTACGTACTGGTCGGGATCCTCATCGGTGCCCTGATCCATGGCTACGTCCCCGAAGACTTCATGGCCCGCCTCATGGGGCGCGACGTCTGGTGGTCGGTGCCGCTCGCCGTGCTCATCGGCGTCCCCATGTACACCAACGCGGCGGGGATCATCCCCATCGTCGAGGCGCTGCTCGCCAAGGGCGCCGCGTTAGGCACGGTGCTGGCCTTCATGATGAGCGTGATCGCCCTCTCGCTGCCGGAAATGATCATCCTGCGCAAGGTGCTCAAGGTCCGCCTGATCGTGACGTTCATGGCGGTGGTGGCGAGCGGGATTCTCGCCGTAGGCTACATCTTCAACGCGGTGCTCTGAACGCCGACGAGGGACACATGAAAACGGTGAAAGTGCTGGGCAGCGGCTGCAACAGCTGCAAGGTGACGGCGAAGCTGATCGCCGACGTCGCCGAGCAGAAGGGGATCGCGGTGACCGTCGAGAAGGTGGAGGAGATCCGCGACATCATGGCTTACGGCGTCATCTCGACGCCGGGCGTCGTGATCGACGAGAGGGTTGTCCACGCGGGCGGGGTGCCGTCACGCGCGAAGGTCGAGGGTTGGCTTTCGTGAGCACTCGGCGCCATCGCAAGCATCACTGAGTTGGATCAGCAACCTTGACACACGGAGCGCGCCATGGCCAATCCGACCACGAAGCTGGAATACACGGTCACCGCGGAACGGCTCGACGCGCACGGCAGTGTCGCGCGATGCAAGGACGCGGTTGTCCCGCTCGACACCGACCTCGCCGGACGCCGCGACGCGATGAATCCCGCCGAGTTGCTGCTGACGGCGCTCGCCGCGTGCATGCTGAAGGGGATCGAGCGCGTGACGCCGCTGCTGAAATTCTCTCTGCGGGGCGTCTCCGTCACGATCCATGGCGTTCGGCAGGACGTGCCGCCGCGCCTCGAGTCGATCACCTATGAGATCGTCGTCGACACCGACGAGCCCGACCAGCGGCTCGAACTCCTGCACACCAACGTGCGGAAGTACGGGACGGTGTTCAATACGGTCGCCCCGGGGACAGAGCTGAGCGGGGTGCTCCGTCGAGGCTCGAGTCTCGGCTAGCGTTCCCGCTAGCGTTCCCGCTAGCGTTCCCGACTAGCGTTCCCCCGAACGCGCCGACTTCGCCGGGACATGCCCGGCGGCGCCCGGCACCGCCGGATATCGAGACTGCGGCGCGTCGACGTAGGGGATTCCACGGCAAGAGATCAGCGCTTCAGGCGATGCGTTATCATATGCGTATACCGACATTTGATTCAGGTACACGACCATATGATCTCGTCATCTGCTTACTCCGCGAATCGTTCGCGCCCCGCCAGCCGTCTGTGGGCCCCTCTCGCTTGCTTGGAGCCGGGAGCATGAGCGCCACGGCAGCCGTGCCCCCGAACGCAGTCGGTGATTCATCCCCGAACGCGCCCCTCCTGCAGCGCCTCTCCACCCTCGACCGCTTCCTCCCGGTCTGGATCTTCGCGGCGATGGGGCTCGGGCTCTTGCTCGGGCGTGTCTATCCCGGGCTCGGAGCCGCGCTGGACCGCGTCCAACTCGCCGGCGTCTCGGTCCCGATCGCCGTCGGACTGCTCTGGATGATGTATCCGGTCCTCGCCAAGGTCCGATACGAAGCCATCGGTGAGCACGCCAAGGACACCCGTCTGCTGGGCACCTCGCTGGTGCTCAACTGGGTCGCCGGCCCGCTCCTGATGCTCGCGCTCGCGTGGCTCTTTCTCCCCGACCTGCCGGAGTATCGCAACGGACTCGTCCTCATCGGACTTGCCCGCTGCATCGCGATGGTGCTCATCTGGAACACCCTGGCCTGTGGCTCCGGCGAGCTGGCCGCGGTGCTCGTTGCGCTCAACTCGGTCTTCCAGATCCTGACCTACTCAGTGCTCGGCTGGCTCTTCCTGACCGTGATCCCCGGTTGGTTCGGCGCCGAGTCGGCGGTGCTGGACGTGACGATGGGACAGATCGCCAGGAGCGTCGGGATCTTCCTCGGCGTTCCGCTCGTCGCCGGCTACCTGACGCGCAAGGTGCTCGTGGCGCGCAAGGGTGGGGCGTGGTACGACGGCGTCTTCATACCGAAGATCGGCCCGACGGCGCTGCTCGGCCTGCTCTACACCATCGTCCTGATGTTCGCGATGCAGGGGCACCGCATCCTCGAGCTGCCGCTCGACGTGCTGCGGATCGCCGTTCCGCTGCTGGTCTACTTCGTGGTGATGTTCGGCTTTGCGTTCTGGTTCTCGCACCGGATGGGCTTCGACTACCAGAGCACGGCCTCGCTCTCCTTCACGGCGGCGGGGAACAACTTCGAGCTGGCGATCGCGGTGGCCGTCGCGACGTTCGGCATCGGTTCCGGTGAAGCGTTGGCCGCGGTCGTTGGCCCGCTCGTTGAAGTGCCGGCGCTCATCGGTCTTGTCTACCTCTCCCTCGCGCTGGGGCGTCGATGGTTTGGCTTTACGCCGAGCGCCGCTGCATCCCCGTCTACAATTACTCCCACCTCCTCCACGACCGCCGCGACGAGCAGCGCGCGACGGCCGACCACGCGTCGCACCACCGGGCGCGCCTAACGCTGTTCAGAAGCTCGTTCGTATGAAGTGCTACGTCTGTAACACCACGCGTCCGCCCGCTGGCGGCCTTTGGTCCACCACTCACGAGGCCGTCGCCGTCTGCCAACACTGCGGCGCCGGCGTGTGCGCGAGCCACGCGCACCGGGCCAACATCCCGGGGGCACCGATCTACTGCGAAACGTGCCTTGAGATCGTAACGGCCGCTGCGCAGGACGCACAGGCCGCGGCGCTGAGCGCGAGCACGGCACCGAGGCTCGCTCGCAGCTCTTGACCACTCGGCAACGTCCAAGGATTTTGCATCCGTGAAACCGCATATGATACCAACTGCCACGGCGACCGGTGTTGACAAGGGGGCATGCTGCGCAACGCTCGGCACCACCGAACTCGCGGAGCGGTCCTCGGACCACGAAGTCACGGGCTCGCTGGATTCGGCCGACGCGCTCTTCAAGGGTTTCGCCGACCCGACGCGCCTGCGAATCCTCAACGTGCTCGCCGCCGGCGAACTGTGCGTCTGCGACATCGTCGAGATTCTCGACGTCGTGCAGCCCACGGTCTCGCGGCACCTGGCCTACCTGCGGCGAAGCGGGTTGGTGACCGCGACGCGCGACTGGAAGTTCGCGCACTATCGCCTCGCGCAGCCGGCGACTCCCGTGCACCGTCGTCTCATCGGCTGCGTCGCGGAGTGTTTCCGCGGCATCGCGGAGCTCGATGAGGAACGAGCGCGGGCCGATGCGCGCGTGAACGCGCGTGAAGTCGCCCCCTGTGACTGACCCCCGTCACGCGACCCATCGGCTGCTTTCTCGCGTTGGTGTTCGAGTCCCTGGAGCGCCGGGCGGCGGCGGCGGAAACGCGTACTCCACCTCTCCTCGCATAACGATGCGCTACGCGCTGATCTCCGACATCCACGCGAACCTGCATGCCCTCGACGCCATCCTCGCGGACATCGCCGGGCGCGGCAACGTCGACGCGGTCTACCACCTCGGGGATCTCGTTGGCTACTCGGCGTTTCCGAACGAGGTGATCGCGCGATTGCGTGAGAGGGGGATCGCCGGGATCGCCGGTAACTACGACTCCACTGTGGCCACCGACTACAAGCATTGTGGCTGCAAGTCCGAGACGCCGCGGCAGGAGGAGCTGGCGCACATGAGCTACGAGTTCACGCGGCGCACGGTGACTTCGGCCAACAAGCGTTGGCTCGGCGGGCTCCCCTTCTCGCTTGACCTGCGCCCGTTAGGCGGCCACCTGGCCGGTCCGCGGCTCGTGCTCGTGCACGGGACGCCGACGCTCAACACGGTGTACTGGACCGAGGATCGCTCCGACGACTTCTGCCTGAAGATGGCGGGAATGGTGGGTCTCAAGGCCGGCGACGCCATCGCCTTCGGGCATACGCACAAGCCGTGGCATCGGGTGGTGGCGGGCATCCACTGCATCAACACGGGAAGCGTGGGGCGGCCGAAAGACGGCGATGAACGCGCTGGCTACGTGGTGCTCGATCTCGGAGCGGCCGAAGTCGGGGTGGAGCACGTGCGCGTCGCGTACGATCTCGACGCCGCGACGGCTGCGGTTCGCGAGGCGGGGTTGCCGGACGACTTCATCGAGTTCCTGCGAACTGGAGGGAAGCCAGACATAGTACGGTCAGGCCGGTGAATGAGGTGCGGGCGCACCCGCCCCACCCGCTTGACCCGACCTGCCCCTCCCAGTAAAACCCTCGCGTCCCCTCGTGAACCCCGAGTCGATGCGCCCCCCCCAAGGCGCGTCGGCGCCCCCACGAGCGGCTCCCCTCCCAACGAGCGACGATGAGCGTTTCACGCTTCGTACACGCGCTACTCCCGGCCGCATTCCTCCTGGCCCCCCTCGCCGTTCCGTCGTCGCTCACGGCACAGAACGCCGCCCCGGCTCCCGCGCCCCACGCCGACGTCATCACCGCTGCGCGCATGCGCGCCGACCTCATGTTCATTGCCGGCGACGACTTCCGCGGACGGCTCACCGACACGCCGGAGAATGCCCTCGCGCTCGAGTGGATCAAGGCGCGCTTTGAATGGCTGGGGCTCGCGCCGAAAAGGGAGGGGGGCTCTTACTTCGCGCCCTACCTGCTGATGACTAGCACGTTAGGCTCCGGGAATGAACTCGCGGTCGACTGGGGGAGCTCGACGTCGCGTCACACCGTCGGGCCCGACTTCCACCCGCGCTTCCACTCGGCGACTGGACGCGCCACCGGAGCCGTGGCCTTTGTCGGATTCGGGATCAGCGCCCCCGCACTCGGCCACGACGACCTCGCCGGCGATGTGCGCGGGAAGATCCTCCTGGTCCTCGACAACGAACCGGGGGCCAACGATCCAGCAAGTCCGTTCGACGGCGTAGTGAGCACCGAGTATTCCAACCAGCTGAACAAGACGCTAGATGCACAGGCGAAGGGGGCCGCCGCCGTCCTCTTTGTCGCCGACGTGCACAACCGACGCGGAGCGGAGAACTTCGCCGCCTCCTCTGCGGCCTACTGGCCCTCCGTCCCGGCGCGCATCCCGCGCTACACGCTGGCCTCATGGATGCAGCAGGTACATATCCCCGCGGGGCAGGTCTCGGTGGCGCTCGCCGAGCAACTCGTGCAGGGAACGGGGAAGTCGCTGCTGACACTTGCTCGCAGCTCGGAGACGAGCCACGCGCCACTCACCCTGCCCGGCGTGAGCGTCACGGTCACGACCGATGTTCAGCGAATCGTCGTGCAGGATCGCAACGTCGTGGCGGTGCTCGAAGGGAGCGATCCGGCGCTCAAGGACGAATACGTGATCGTCGCCGCACACCCGGACCATAACGGCGCCGACGGTACGGAGATCTTCAACGGCGCCGACGACAACGGATCCGGGACGGTGGGGCTGCTCGCGATCGCCGATGCCTACGCGCGCGCCGCCGCCGACGGTGTGCGGCCCAAGCGCTCCATCCTCTTCGTGGCGCTCAACTCCGAGGAGCGCGGCCCGCTGATGGGAGCCTGGGGATACGTCGAGGCGCCGGTCGTCCCGCTGGAACGCACGGTGGCGATGCTCAACATGGACATGATCGGCCGCAACGAGGAGGTGCCCGCCGATGGCGGCGGGCGCTTCCGAGGGCTGCCGGTTCAGAGCGCTGAATCCAACCGCAACAGCGTCAACCTGTACGGCTTCAGCCGCAGCAACACGCTCACCGCGGCCATCGAGCGCGCGAACGGAGCCATCGCTCTCACGCTCGAGAAGCGCTACGACAACAACAGCTCCCAGCTCATGCGGCGCACCGATATGTGGGCCTTCCAGCAGCGCGGTGTCCCCGCGGTCACCTTCGCCACCGGGCTGCATCCCGATTACCATACCACGGCGGACCGACCGGAGCGCATCGAGTACGCCAAGATGGAGCGCATCGTGCGACTGGTGTACCAGGCGAGCTGGGATCTCGCCAATGCGAGCACGCGCCCGGTCCTGAACAAGCGTTAGGCAGCGACCACCTTCCGACACGAGACACGACGATGGCAGCAACCGAATGGTGGCAGCGTGGCCCGGTGGAGGGCGTCCCCGCCCTCCTGCAGCCGGTCGCCCATATCCTGCTTCAGGTGCACGAGAGTGTGGAGGAGTTCGTGCAGCAGATGCCCGAGCTGGACTGGAACGCCCGTCCTGCGGGCGTCGCCTCGCCAGCCTTCCACCTCCTGCACATCCCGGGGGTGATCGATCGGCTCTTCACCTACGCGCGCGGTGGGGCGCTGTCGGAGGAGCAGTTTGCCGCGCTCAAGCGGGAACGCGAGCCGCTCGATCCGGCCGACGTCGCGCAGGCGCTTGCCGCCCTGCACGCGCGCGTGGACGAAGCGGTCGCAGAACTCA
>JBDTUA010000282.1:0-7454 GCA_040007995.1 Gemmatimonadota bacterium
AGGGCGAACAGGGTGTCGCTTGCGGCGGAGCGCGCGGCGGCTTGCGCACCTAACGCCAGCGGCGGCGCCAGCGTCACTGATGCGCCGAGTACCAGCCACAGGACGACGTTCGCCGGACTACGACGTGATCGCACGTCGGACGCAGAGCCAGCGGACTTCGAAAAACCGAGCGGCATGATCATGGGTGTCGGGGACGGGGTACCTCGCGCGAGCGCGGCGCCGCGAACTGGGCGCCGCTACGGCGCGACGATATTGCCGCCTGAACGTGGGAACGACAACCCGCCACCCTTGACAGTCTCCTCCGCGCCCCCGCAATTGCACCTCGCCCCCGCGGCGTCGCCTCCGCCCCCATGCGACGCCCGACCGGGCGTCGTCTCCCGTCTCCCGTCTCCCTCCGTGCCTCTCTCTCCAGACGTCTCCGCCGCCCTCTCCAGCGTTTCGACGGTCGAACCGTGGTCACTCATCGAGCGATTCACCACGCTGAAGCGCGAGCATCCGGACGACGTCGCGACGGCGGCACGCGAGATCGTCGATCGCCTAACGCGACTCGGTGTCCCGGTGGAGGTCCATCGCCCGACCCTCTTCCTCAGCCTTCCGGGGCGCGCATCGATCGCGGCGGGCGCGCAGCACTTCCGCGCCAAGCCGATGGCAATGTCGGTCCCATATCCTGACGGCGTGACGGCTCCGCTCGTTCACGTGCCGGCGCGCTACGCCCGAAATGCCGACGAGATGTTCACCAAGGGGTTCGTGAGCGAGACGGATGTCGACCTGCACGGCAAGATCGTGGTGAGCGAGGGCTTCGGCATGCCGGGCAAGGTGGCGTGGTTCGAGCAGCGCGGCGCGATCGGGATGATCGCCATCAATCCGGGGCACAATCCGCACTGGGGGATCTGCACGACCGTGTGGGGGACGCCCGACCTGCGCGACCTTCCGCGCAAGCCGAAGATGGCCGTCGTCGCCGTGAACAATCCCGACGGCCTCGCCTTGATCGAGGTGGCGCGGGCCGGCGGGAGCGTCACGCTGACCAGCGAGGTGACCGAGGGATGGTGGGAGTCGCCGATCCCGGTCGTGACGATCCCGGGCACCGACGAGCCTGAGGCCTTCGTCCTTCTGCACGGCCACTACGATTCCTGGGACTACGGGATCGGCGACAACGCCGTCGGTGACGGGACGCTGCTCGAGGTCGCGCGCGTGCTCTGGGAGCATCGCGCGTCGCTCAAGCGCTCCGTACGCATTGCCTGGTGGCCCGGGCACTCGACCGGCCGCTACGCCGGCAGTACGTGGTTTGCCGATGCGTTCGCGCTCGACCTCTACGAGCAGTGCATTGCGCAGGTGAACTGCGACTCCCCCGGCTGCCGTTGGGCCACCGAGTACAAGGACATCTCGTGGATGGACGAGACGGAGGCCTACTGCCAGTCGGTCATCCGCGACGTAACCGGGCAGGAGTCGCGCGGCGAGCGACCCCACCAGGCGGGCGACTACTCGTTCAACAACATCGGGATCTCCTCCTTCTTCATGTTGCTCTCGACGATGAAGGATGCACATCGCGAGGAACTCGACTACTACGCGGTCGGCGGATGCGGGGCGAATATCGCGTGGCACACCGAGGAGGACCTGATCCACATCGCCGACCGGGAAATCCTGGAGAAGGACATCAAGATCTACCTCGCCGCGGTGATGGGCGTGGCCAACGCGACCGTCGCCCCATTCAACTTCCGCCAGACGTTGCGCACGTTCAGCCGCACGCTCGAGCAGTATCAGGCCGCGGTGGGCACGGACTTCGACTTCGCCCCGGCCCGCGAGGCGATCGGCGAGCTCGATGCCACGCTCGAGGCGTTAGGCACCTACGCCTGCAAGACCGCCGCCCTCCCCGTGGGCGATCCCGCCGTGCGGCGACTGAATCACGCGCTGCGTCGCCTCGCCCGGCTCCTGGTTCCCGTGAACTACACGCGCGGCCCGGCCTTCTTCCACGACCCGGCCGAGACGACCCCCGCCCTTCCCGACCTCTCGGTCGCGCTCAACGCGCCGACGATGGCACCGGGTGAGATCGGGTTCCTGCGCACCCACCTGTTGCGCGGCCAGAACCGGCTGGTGGCCGCGTTGCGCGATGCGCGCCGCGTCGTGGTCGAGGCCATGGCGTGAGCCGACGCCGCCGGTGGCCCGCCGCCGGGGCCCTGTCGCACCGATCGATCGTCGCCGCTGCGGCATGGCTGCTCGCCGCGGCCTGCGGCGGGGGGGAACCGCGCAGTGCCGTGGAGCAGGCGGCCGCGGCCGGCGGGACGCTGCGTATTCCGCTGATCAACGACCCGATCTTTGATCCGGTCATCGCCCCGGACCTCGGCTCCATCCTGCCGAACAAGTTGATCTTTCCCGGTTTGGTGCGGCCCGACGAAGCGCTGCGCCCGACGCCCGACCTGGCCGAATCGTGGACCATCAGCGACGACGGCCTGCACGCCACGTTCACGCTGCGCCCGGGAGTGTTGTGGCATGACGGAGCGCCCTTCAGCGCCGAGGACGTGAAGTTCACCTTCGACGCCATCCTCGACCTCGCCTCGGGCTCCCGACTGCGCTCCGACTTCGCCGCCGTGCAACGCGTCGTGATCGAGGACTCGCTCACCGTGCGCTTCGACTTCCACGCGCCCTTCGCACCGTTCCTCACATTGCTCGGCTACAACGCTGGAATCCTGCCAAAGCACCTGTTGCAGGGGGCGCCGCTGACGGAGGCGACTGACTTCAACCGCCGGAAGCCGGTGGGCACCGGACCCTTCATGGTGACCGAGGTCGCGCCGGGTGCCTCGGTGACGCTGGTCCGGAATCCTCACTATTATGGCAGCGTCCCCAAGCTCGATCGCGTGGTGTTCAAGGTCGTCCCCGACCTGAATGCACAAGTGGCACAACTGCGCGCCGGCGAGCTCGATCTCGTCACGCTCGAGCCGGCCAACCTCGCCAGCGTGCAGGGCGTGCCCGGCGTGGAAGTGCTGCAGGTGCCGGTCGTGCAGCACTTCTATGTCGGGCTGAACGTCCGACGTCCGGCCTTCCGCTCGCCCGACGTCCGGCGCGCGTTAGGCATGGCGATCAACCGGCCGGCGATCATCGACGGCGTCCTGCGCGGCTACGCCGACCTGCCGCGGGGAACGATTCCGGTCGTGCTGAAGGACTATTTCGCCGATGCGCTCCCCCCGATACCCTACGCCCCCGACTCGTCGCTCGTGCTGCTCGCGCGTGCGGGCTGGCGGCGCGGGGCCGACGGCCGACTGCGCGATGCCGCCGGCGCCCCGTTCGCCTTCGAACTCCTGCTCGACAAGGGGAACCCGACGCGGGAGCAATCGGCGCTCGCCGTGCAGCAGGACCTCGGACGTATCGGGGTGACGGTGACCCTGCGCACGATGGAGTTTGCGGCACTCGTGCGCGACCGCGTCCTCCCCGGGACCTTCGACGCCACACTCATCTGGTGGACGACGCCCCCCGATCCCGACCAGTTCGCCTTCTATCACACCGGGCAGGACAACAACAACGTCGGCTGGTCGAATCCCGTCGCCGACTCACTCCTCGCCCTCGGTCGCGCGACGCTCGACGTACCTCGGCGCCAGGCGATCTACCGCGCGTTCCAGCGCCTCGAGATGGAGGATCCACCGGTCATGGTCCTCTTCTACCCGCGGGAGATCCAGGCGGTCACGAGCCGACTCGTCGGCTTTCCCTCGCTTGGCATCCGCGACGCGCTTCGCCACAGCGAGCGCTTCGCCCTGCGCACGAAGTAGGTCTGTCATGGCCGGGTTCCTCCTGCGGCGACTCGGACATGCCCTGCTCGTGCTCCTGGTCGTCTGTACTGTCACGTTCGGGATCGTACACGCCGCCCCCGGCGGGCCGTCGCTGCTAGCCGACCCCAAGCTGAGTATTGCCGATCGCGCAGCGATCGAGCAACGGCTCGGCATCGACCGCCCCATCCTGGTGCAATACGGCCGCTGGCTGGCGCGGCTCGCGCGCGGGGATCTCGGCAATTCCTTCCTGTACCAGACGAGCACCGTCTCCACCATCATGGAGCGACTGCCCAACACGTTGCTGCTCGCGGGGGCCGCGCTCCTGCTGACCGTCGCCGTCGCG
Organism: Gemmatimonadota bacterium; assembly: GCA_040007995.1. Taxonomy (GTDB): domain Bacteria; phylum Gemmatimonadota; class Gemmatimonadetes; order Gemmatimonadales; family Gemmatimonadaceae; genus SCN-70-22. The sequence goes on from JBDTUA010000282.1 coordinate 4,102, forward strand.
GTCCCGGTTGCCGCGTGGTGTGCCGAGCGCCCCGGCGGGCTGCTCGACCGCCTCGCGGGGGCGCTGGCGTTAGGCGCGATCTCCGTCCCGGTGTTCTGGCTCGGCATCCTCGCCATACTCGCCTTTGCCGTGTACGCGCACATCCTCCCGGCCGGCGGGGCGTCGGACGTCGGCGGCAGCGACTCGATCGTCGACCGCCTTCGCCACCTGGTGCTCCCGGCGCTGGTGCTGGCCGCGGCCGGCACGGCGGAGCTCTTCCGCTACACGCGGGCCAGTGCGCTCGCCCAGCGCGCCCGCCCCTTCGTCCGCACCGCCCGCGCCAAGGGCGTGCCGGAGCGAGGCGTGCGGTGGCGACACGCGATGCGGAATGCCTGCATTCCGGTCGTCACCGTGATCGGGTTGCAGCTGCCCCGCCTGGTCGGCGGCGCCGCGATCACCGAGACCGTCTTCTCCTGGCCGGGAATGGGGCGGTTGGGGATCGAGGCCGCGCTCGCGCGCGACTATCCCCTGATCATGGGGATCACGCTCCTCGTCTCGGTCGGCGTCCTGCTGGCCTCATTCCTCGTCGACCTCGCGTACGTGGCGCTCGACCCCAGACTTCGCCCCCGCGCATGACCGCAGCGGGTGCCCCCCACGCACGGCGACGCTTGCAACTGGCGGCAGCCATCCTCGCCCTCCTGGTGGGAGCCGCGGTGCTGGGGCCCCTCCTGTACGCCGTCGACCCGAACGTGCTCGACTTCGCCCGCGCCACCGTGCCGCCCGGGGCCGGACATCCCCTCGGCACCGATGAGAATGGGCGCGACGTGCTCGCGCGCCTCCTCGTCGGCGGACGCATCTCGCTCGCGACCGGCGCATCGGCGATGCTGCTGGCCGTCTTCGTCGGCACGCTCACCGGGACACTCGCCGCACTCGGCGGCCATCGCCTCGACGCGCTCCTCATGCGCCTGACGGACGCCGCCCTCGCGGTGCCGACGATCTTCATCGCCATCACCGTCCTGACCTTCTTTGGACCGTCGGTCCCGACGCTCGTCGTCACGATCGGCGCCACCTCGTGGATGGGACTCGCGCGACTCGTGCGCGGCGAACTCCTCGCGCTGCGGCAGCAGAGCTTCGTCGAGGGGGCGATCGCCCTCGGCGCGCCGCCGATCGAGCGTGCGATGCGCCACCTGCTCCCGCACCTCTGGCCCACGATCCTCGTCAACGCAACCTTGGGGATGGGAAGCGCACTTCTCACCGAGTCGGCGCTCTCCTTCCTCGGGCTCGGCGTACAGCCGCCGGCCGCCAGCTGGGGGAATATGCTCAGCGGATCGCAAACTTCGCTCTTCACCGCCCCATGGCTCGCGGTCTTCCCCGGTGCCATGATCCTGCTCGCAGTGGTGAGCATCAACCTGCTCGGCGACGCCCTCCGCGACGCCTTGCATCCGGCCGAATAGACGAATCGCATGAGACACCCTGAATTGTTCTTCCATTGCCCGCGCGCTTTCACTCGGCGAGCCATCCTCGCGTCGCTCGTCGTGACGGCGGTGGCGGCAGCGACCACTCGCGCAGCGGCGCAGGCGACGACCGCAACGAGGGCGCCCTTCATCCTCGAGGAAGCGAGCATTGCCGATATCCATGCCGCGATGCGCAGCGGCGCCCTCACCTGCCGCCAGCTCGTCCAGGGATATCTGCGCCGCATCGAGGAGTACGATAAGAATGGGCCGGCGATCAACTCGCTGATCGTCGTGAACCCGGCCGCCCTCGCGACGGCCGACTCGCTCGACCGTCGGTATGCGCGGGAGGGCTTCGTCGGGCCGCTCCACTGCGTACCCACGATCGTGAAGGACAACTTCGAGACGAAGGACCTCCCCACGACGGCCGGTTCGCTCTCGCTCAAAGGATGGCAGCCGACCCGCGATGCCTTTCAGGTGCAACGCATCCGCTCGGCGGGCGCGATCGTCCTCGCCAAGTCGAACATGGCCGAACTGGCCTTTTCGCCCGTCGAAACGGTGAGCTCGATCCTGGCCGGCTACACGAAGAATCCCTACGCGCTCGATCGCGTCACCGCCGGCTCCAGCGGCGGGACCGCGGCAGCCGTCGCATCGTCGTTCGGCGCGGTCGGACTCGGGAGCGACACCGGCAACTCCATCCGCGGACCGTCGTCGCACCAGGCGCTCGTCGGCATTCGCTCGACGATGGGACTGACCAGCCGAAATGGCGTCGTCCCCCTTTTCGACTCGCAGGACATCGCCGGTCCCATGGGACGCACCGTGGCAGACGTCGTCGCCGTCTTCCAGGTCATCGCCGGGGAGGATCCTGGCGACGCGGTCACGGCTGCCGCCCGCGCGCATCCGATTCCCACCTACGCCGACTCGCTACGCCCCGACGGCCTGCGCGGCGCGCGCATCGGCGTCCTGCGTGTCGCCTACGACTCGCCCACGCTCGATCGCGAGGTTGACGCCGTCTTCCATCGCGCCGTCGCCGACCTGACGCGACTCGGTGCGACGGTCGTCGATCCGGTCGCCGTCCCCGAACTGGATTCCCTGCGCAAGATCGCCAGCGGAACCTGCTCAGTTTTCCGCCACGACTTCGAGGCGTATCTCACGCGTGTGGCCGATTCGCATCCCCCGATCCGAACGGTCGACGAGATCCTCAAGTCGGGACGCTATCACCCGTCGATCCAGTCACGCCTCGAGGCGGCGCAGCTCGTGACCGAGTCTCCCGACTCGAGCCCCGGCTGTCGCGCACGCGAGCAATACCGCGCCGGCCTGCGCATCGCCCTGCGCCGCATGATGGACTCGCTCCGGCTCGATGCCGTCGCCTACCCGACATGGAGCAATCCGCCCCGACTCATCGGCGACCTCAACTCCCCGGGAGGCGACAACTCACAGCTCTTCTCACCGTCGACCGGTTTCCCCGCGATCACGGTCCCGATGGGATACACGCGTGGACTCCTGCCCGCCGGGCTGCAACTCCTCGCCCGACCGTTCGCCGAGGGGACGCTCTTCCGGCTGGCCTTCGCGTATGAGCAGGGAACTCGGCATCGTCGACCTCCCGCGAGCGTTCCCCCGCTCCGCTAGGAGCGGTCGCGGGCCATATTTCGACCATGCCCATCGTCCCGCTTCACGGTCACGACGCTCTGCGCGCCCGGCTCTCCGACGCCCGCGCTCGGGGATTGCTGCCGCAGAGCCTCCTGTTGCACGGAGAGTCCGGGATAGGGAAGCAGCGTCTCGCGCTCTGGCTGGCCCAGGCGATCCTCTGTGAACGGGAGACGGCGCCCTGCGGCCAATGCGTCCAGTGCCGCTATACGTCAGAACTCACCCATCCTGACCTCGTCTGGGTTTTCCCGCGTCCCAAGCTGAAAGACTCGGACC
>JBDTUA010000283.1:0-7441 GCA_040007995.1 Gemmatimonadota bacterium
TGACGTGAGCGTGGGGCACGACCGGAAGGCGGGGGCGGGGGCAGGGGCGCTGGTCGTGCTGGAAGGGGCGGAGGGCGTCGGCAAGACGACGCAACTCCGTCGGCTCGGCCTGCGCATGTCGGAGGCCGGAATTCCGCATTGCAGTGTGCGGGAACCTGGGGGCACCCCGGTTGGCGACGAGATTCGGCGGCTCCTGCTCGACCCGACAGGCACCATCGTCCCCAGGGCAGAGGCCCTTCTCTTCATGGCATCCCGCGCACAACTCGTCGAAACCGTCGTGCGTCCTGCCATTGCGAAGGGGCAATTCGTCCTCGCCGACCGTTTCTTTCTGGCAACTTATGCATACCAGATCGAGGGACGCGGGCTCGACGCCGACGGCGTGCGCGGGGCAAATGCGTTCGCGACCGCGGGACTCACGCCCGGCGTGACGCTCCTGCTCGACCTCCCGGACAACGAGGGGATGAGCCGCATCGCAGCGCGTGGCGAGCCGGACCGGATGGAGCGCTCCGGAAAGGCGTTCCACGAGCGCGTGGCGCTCGCGTTCCGTACATTTGCGAGCGCGGAGTGGCAGGCCGCGCATCCGGAGTGCGGACCGATCGTCGCGATCGACGCTTGTGGCGCCGAGGACGAGGTCGCCGACCGTGTCTGGCTGCAGCTTTGCTCGCAGTGGCCTGAAACGTTTTCTCTCGTTCCAGAGTCTCACCTGTAGCGACATGTCAATGCGTTCGAGACTGCTGGTCGTGATGACGGTTCTGGGGAGCTCCCTCCTGTTCGGCGGGTGGCTCCTCAGCCGCGGCATGCAGCACGAGGCTCGTCCAAACGGGGAGCGCCTCTTCGACGAGGTCTTCTCGCACGTCCGCCGCTACTACGTCGACTCGATCGCACAGCCCGAGCTGTTCGAGAAGGCGATGAACGGGATGCTCGCAGAACTCGGCGACCCGCACACGCTGTATCTCGATCCCGATCGGCTCAAGCGGCTGAACGAGACGACAAGCGGGAACTACACCGGGCTCGGCGTTCAGGTTGACGTGCGCGACGGACTGCCGACGGTGCTGGCCGCGCTCCCCGGCGGACCGGCGGAGCATGCGGGACTGCAGAGCGGCGACCGGATGATCGAGATCGCCGGCAAAACCACGCGAGGGTTGACCGGGGAAGAGGTTCGCGCATTGCTGCGCGGGCAGGCCGGCTCGTTGCTTGTGGCAATGATCGAGCGCCCTGGCGTCCCGATGCCGTTTCCCGTACAGGTGACGCGCGGCGAGATCCACCAGCGCGCCGTCAGGCGCAGCGCGCTGCTCCCCGGAGGGGTCGGGTACATCGACGTGAAGGTCTTCTCCGATTCGACGCGACTCGAGGTGTCGCGCACGATCGACTCGCTGACGGCCGCAGGGATGACGTCGCTGATCCTCGACTTGCGCGGTAATCTCGGCGGCCTGCTGGCGCAGGGCGTTGGGGTCGCCGACCTCTTCCTCGACCGCGGGGCCGAAATCGTGGCGATCAAGGGTCGCATGCCGGAGGCGAATGCGACGTTGAGCGACCAGGCGCCGCAGCAATGGCCGAAGCTTCCCCTCGTCGTGCTCGTCGATGACGGCAGCGCCAGTGCGTCGGAGATCGTCGCCGGGGCGCTGCAGGATCACGATCGCGCGCTCGTCGTCGGGCGCACGACGTACGGCAAGGGGAGCGCCCAGTCGGTCTACCCGACGGCTGCGGGTGGGGCGCTCAAGCTGACCACGGCCAAGTGGTTCACGCCCTCGGGGCGCTCGATCGACCGCATGGCGAATGAACGGCGCGGCGTGCGGAACGAGACTGACTCGTTGCACGGGAAGGCGCGTACGTTCAAGACCGATGGCGGGCGGACGATCGAGGGCGGGGGAGGGATCATCCCCGACGTCGTCGCCGGTGACACGGCGCAGACGCCGCAGGAACTCGCGCTCGCCCGTGCGTTAGGCAAGCGCATCCCCCAGTTCCGCGACGCGCTCACCAACTACGCCATCAGCGTCAAGGCGTCCGCACCACCGGCGTCCCCGGACTTCGTCGTGACGCAGGCCATGCGTGACGGTCTCTGGCGGGTGATGGCACAGCGCGACTTCACCTTCGATCGTGCCATCTACGACGCCGCGACGCCGATCGTCGATCACCTGATTGCGCGCGAGGTGACACGTTTCACCTTCGGGGCGGCGGGTGAGGCACGCCGCTCGATCGATGACGATTCGGTGATCCGGGTGGCGCAGTCGCTGCTCGCCGGCGCCAAGTCGCCGCATGACGTCCTCGAACGCGGCGCCGCCCTGCGCACCGCCGCGCCGTAGCAGGTTCCGGCGCGCTGTAGCACGTACCGCGCGCGTCCGGCGCACCGTCAGACGTACCGGCGCGCGGCGGGCTCACCCTCCGTGGACTCCTCGCACCGCGCGGGAGAGGCTGCGTTCGATTAGGGGAGCTCGGACTGGTTCACGACCCGCACGCCGCGCGGAGTCTTGAACCGGAAGCTCGATTCCGGCACTGCGGCGTTTGTGGTAAAGGTCTTGATAGTCACCAGGCGCACCACGCCGCTCGGCTCCTCGGCCTCGAACTGACGCAGCGTCCCGTCGGCTGCATCGATCCACACCTTGGCGCGGGTGAAGCTTCCCTCTTTTCCCTTGGGGACGAGGGTCACCGCGCGCGTCGCGTGTCCGCCGATGGTTGCGGCCCCTGCGTCGGCGACCGTGTAGCGCGTGCGCGGATTGGTGAAGAAGGCCCCGATCAGGTCGATCGACCCGCTGAGGTCGGAGGAGAGCGGGGCGCGGATCACCTGTCCCGGCGTCGAGCTCGGGAGGTAGATCCAGACGAACTTCCCGTCGGAGACGATTATATCTCCCTTGGGATCGTCGAAGCGGAACGCGAACCGATCGGGACGTGCCTGCTCGAAGGCGCCACTGGATTGCAGCTTTGATCCCGTGAGCGGGTTGGTGACCACCTGCTCGAAGGTCGCGCGAGCCGTGCGGACCTTCGAGTACGCGGCGACCGCGCGGTCGATCGCGCCGCCGCCGGCATCCTGTGCCAGCAGCGAGCGAGTTGTGACCGGGGACACAACAAGCGAAAGACTCAGCGACGCAGCGAGCGTCAGGAGTCCGATGTGTTGTCGCATGGGTAGGTGCATGACGCCTCGTGCGGGGGGAGGGAGGGGGAAGCGATGCCTCTCGCCCTCCCTTCCTGTTACCTGTCGGCGGCGGCGTCCGTTCCCACCGGCGGAGCAATGGATCGGCCGATGGCCCCGGCGATAAGGTGTGCCTCCTGCATCAAGCGCACGAATTGATCCGGGAAGAGACTCTGCGCCCCATCCGACTTCGCGCGCTCGGGATTCGGGTGCATCTCCACGATGATGCCATCCGCCCCCGCGGCAAGCGCGGCGCGCGTCATCGCGAGCACCATGTCGCGTCGCCCCGTCCCGTGACTCGGGTCGGCGACGATCGGGAGGTGCGACAGCTTCTGCACGATCGGCACGGCGTTCAGGTCGAACATGTTGCGCGCGGCCGTGTCGAACGAGCGCAGCCCTCGCTCGCACAGGATCACCTGGCTGTTTCCCTCGGCGAGGATGTATTCGGCGCTCAGCAGGAGGTCGGTGATCGTCGCCGCCATTCCGCGCTTGAGGAGGATCGGTTTGCCGATGCGCCCAACGGCTTTGAGCAGCGAGTAGTTCTGCATGTTACGCGCGCCGATCTGGATGCAATCGGCGTATTCGGCGACGAGTTCCGCCCCGGCTTCGTCCATCGCCTCGGTGACGATGGGCAGTCCCGTCACTTCGCGGGCGAGCGCGAGCAACTCCAGTCCCTGCTTTCCGAGCCCCTGGAATGAGTAGGGAGAGCTGCGTGGCTTGAACGCCCCGCCGCGCAGCGCGCTCCCGCCAGCTGCACGCACGGCGCGCGCGGCCGCCAGGATCTGCTCCTCCGATTCGACCGAACACGGACCGGCGATCACCACGACCGCGCTGCCGCCGAACTCCACGCCCGGGGCGAGTCGCACCACCGTGTTCTCCGCGCGCCATTCGCGGGACACCTGCTTGTAGGGCTTCGAGACGTGAATGACCTGCGCGACGCCGGCGAGCCCCACGACATTGGTGTCGTCCACCCGTCCGTCGTTCCCGACGACCCCGATGGCGGTCCGTTGCTCGCCAGGCATCGGGACGGCCGAGAAGCCCATGTCCGCGATCACGCGGCAGACGGCGTCGATGTCGCCTGGCGTGGCGGTCGAGTGCATGACGACGAGCATTACGTCTCCTGAAGATCGTGCATCCACCCGTCGAAGGCGCGGAGTGCGCGTCCGTCGAATCCCTCGGCCACCTGGCCTTCGATATCGACGTCCTCGACGGGAGGATAGAAGTGCGTGAGCGCGAGCAGGGCGGGGCGGGCGATGCCGGCCATCGTGCCGCACTGGCGCGGTGTGAGGTGCGACGGAATCGCGAGTGCATCGGGGAGCGAGCATTCGAGCAGCAGGACGTCGCTCCCCGCGGCCCACTCGGCGAATCCCGCGTCGAAGCCGGTGTCGCCCGAAATCACCACCCGCCGCCCGCCGGCCGTGGCGGAATATGCCACACTCTCCGCCGTGTGTGGTACCTTCGCCGCCTCGAGCCCGAGGGCGTCCGACAGCTGCAGCCGTTCTCCCGGCGCCACCTCGTGGACCACCATCGGGACGGTGTCGTATAGGCTGGCGCCAAAGGTGAGCGCCAGGTTGTCGAGCAGCGCGTGCGTCCCGGCCGGCCCCACGATCTCGATCGGCGTGGATCGCGGTGGGAGCATCCCGTAGCGCCAGGCGTACAGGAGGTTCGCGACGTCGTTGGTGTGGTCGGCGTGAAAGTGCGTCAGCGCGAGGTGGGTGATCGTGCGCCAGTCGATGCCAAGCTGCGCCATGCGGTAGACCGCACCGCTTCCGCAATCGACGAGCAGCCGGACGTCGCCGTGCGCCAGCAGCGTTGCGCTCTGCACGCGATGGGGCGACGGGGCGGCGGTGCCGGTGCCGATCGTGCGGAGAAGCATGGGGGACGGGGAACGGGGGACGGGAGTGCCCCCGACGCGCTGGGCGCGTCGGGGGCGGGGAGGGCGCGCGTTCGACCTCGTCGTTAGGCGGGGGCGGTGGCGACTTCGTCTTCCGAGCCTTCCGATTCGGCGCTCGCCTCGTCGGCCGCGGGTGAGTCATCGACGGCGTTGCCGCCGCCCATGCGCACGCTCACTAACGACGACACGCCGGGCTCCTGCATCGTGACGCCATACACGGCGTCGGCCGCCTCGGTCGTGGTGCGCGGATTGTGGGTGATGACGATGAACTGCGTCTTCCCCTTGAACTGGTTCAGCATCCGCACGTATCGCCCGATGTTCGCATCGTCCAGTGGCGCGTCGACCTCGTCGAGCAGGCAGAAGGGCGACGGCTTCGTCAGGAAGATCCCGAAGAGGAGCGACAGGGCAACCAGCGCCCGCTCGCCGCTCGACAGGAGGTGAATGCGCTGCGTGCGCTTGCCGCGCGGGCTGGCGTGCACCTCGATATCGCAGTCGAGCGGAAACTCCGGGTTCTCGAGGCGGAGGTCGCACTCGCCGCCGCCGAAGAGGGTCATGAAAATCTGGCGGAAGTTTTCGCGCACCTGCACGAAGGTCGCCATGAACAGCTCGCGCGCGGTCAGGTCGATCTCACGAATGGCCAGCTGCAACTTGTTCTTGGCCTCGCTGAGGTCGTTCCGCTGGCCCGTGATGAAGTCGAGGCGCTTCATTTCTTCCTCGTGCTCCTCGACCGCAAGCGGATTGACCGGTCCGAGCTTCTCGAGCTCAGCGCGCAGCTGTTCGGCCTCGACGCGCAGGAGCTCATCTTCCACGTCGAGCGCATCGAAGCTCGCCATCAGGTCCTCGAGCGGACGACGCCACTCGGTTTCCAGCCGTTCGCGGATCGCCGCGCGGCGTCCCGATAGCTCCGTGAAGCGCAGCTCGGCGTGGTGCAGCGCCGACTCGTGCTCATGCGAATCGCGACGCGCCGCATCGAGCGACTGGTCGGCGGCGGTGAGCGCGGCGTCGGTGTCGCGTACCTGCTGCTCCGCGTCGGCAAGCCGTCCGTCTGCATCCGTGAGCGTGGCCACGCGGGCATCGAGATCCATCTGCCAGACCGCCATCTGCTCAGCCAGCGATCGATCGGAGTCGGCGAGCGTCGAGAGTTCGGACTGCAGCGACTGCAATCGCTGCGCCGCGTTGTCGTGCTCCTGCTCCAGTCGATGCAAACGATCGGCGGCCACCTGCAGGCGCGCCTGCGACTGCGCCAGCGCCACCTGCCCGTTGGCACGCTGCTCACGCGCCGCCTCGAGCGCGCGCTCGGCCTCGATCGCCTGCTCGCGCAGGGCGTCGACATCGGCGCCGTGCGTCCCCAGCGACTCGTGCAGCTCGGCCGCGCGCACCTCGAGCGCCGCCAGTCGGCTGGCGAGCTCCTCGTGCCGGTCGGTCAAACGCTGCGCCAACCCGTCGGCGTTCTCGAGCTCGCGCGCCGCCCGCAACCGCCGGCGTTCGAGCTCGGCGCGCTGGTCATTGGCGCGCCGGTCCTCGGCGGTCGCGAGGTTGGCTCCCTCAGTCGACATCGCCACCGCGGCGTCTGCCTCGGCGAGGGCGCGGCGCGCCGCCTCCGCCGAAGTTGCCGCCAGTTTGCGTCCTTCGGTGGCCGACTGCAGGTCGGCGCGCAGCGACGACAACTCCGCGCGACGACGCAGGGGCCCAGGCCCGGCCGTGGTCCCAGGGAGCCAGACCGCGCCGCGCCCATCCACGAAGCCGCTCCCTTCATCCAGCGCGCGCACGCGCTCGAGCAGGTTGTGGATCCACGCCGCCGCCGGCGCCGCGGCCTCGACCTGCGGCAGCAAGTCGCCCGACTCTCCGCCAGCTGCAGCAGGGACCGCGTCGAGCGGCAGCAGGAGGAGCGGGCCGGGATTCACCTGCCCGTGCCACGTGCGCACCGCTTCCGTCACCGCTTGGTCGCGCACGACGACCGCGTGGACCGTCATCCCCAGAAAGCGCTCCACCAGAACCGCGGAGCTGGCCGTCGTCGTGAGGAAGTCGGAGATCGGACCGAGGACCGCCCCCTCGCCAAAGCGTTCCCGTTCGCGCAGCAAACGAGCGGCTGCCGGCGCGAGCCCGACGCGCTCGCGCTCGAGCCCCTCCAATGCGTTGACCTTGCCGTCGAGCGCGGTGAAGCTGTCCTCGGCGCGACCCAGCTCCGCCCGCGCCTGTGCGTCCTGCTCGCGCGCCGTGCGCGCCGTCGCCCGCGCCTCCTCCAGCGCCTCGACGGCGGTCGCCACGTTCACCTTCGCCATCTCGATCGCCTCGTCGGCGCCGGCGATCTCCCGCGACAGCGCCGCCGCGGCATCCACCAGCTGCTGCCGCTCGAGTTCCAGGGCGGACGCGCGCTGCTCCAGCTCCACCGACTCGCGCTGTGCACTTTCGCGGTCGAG
>JBDTUA010000284.1:0-7435 GCA_040007995.1 Gemmatimonadota bacterium
GGACGGTATGGGGACGACCGACAATCCCATGATGAAGCAGATGCAGGCGAGCCATATCCAGCTCAAGACGGCGTTGGACAGCTCCCCTGCTGACTCGGCTGCCATCGCGGCCGCGGTGATGCCCATGGCTGCAATGCACGGTTCGATGATGGCGCAGCACCTCTTAACGGCGGCACGGGTGCGTGACATGCTTACACCCGCGCAACGGGAAAAACTCGGCAAGCTGCCGTCGCCCTGCAGGAACGGCGACTCGGGCATGCCAATGAAGGGCTGAAGGCCTGCACTCAAGCATTAGCTCGATCCGATGGCGGAGCTGCCGAAACCGAGGAGCAGCGCTTCCGTGTCGTTCGCGGCTGACCGACCGCCCCGTCTACGACGCCTAACTTGCCGATGGCGCCGAGTGTCTGTTACCGCTTGGCGCGCGACGACCAGTGAATGGCGCGAATGCGCCACCCCTCAACTTCTCGCGTCAGTACGGCGAGCTCCACTCCCGTGGAGTTGACCGCGCGCCCTCGATACTCGCCCTCCGTTACACTCGTGGACGTGACCCACGCGGCGTCGCCACGCACCCAAACCTGCGTCGCCGATCGGCGGCTCGGGACCGCGCGGGCGAAGGCAATGTCTCCCGCCAAGTGGCGATCCCGATACTGCGCCCTCGTTTCCACCCCGCCGCTCTCCAGGATGGTCACATCGGCCGCCAGAAGGGCGAGCGCCGCACTCGAGTCACCAGAGGCGAGCGCGGCATGAAAGGCTTGTACGACCGCGGCGACGTCGGCGGAATCGCCGGCCGGTCGCGATGGGCTGAGCGCGACCTCCCCGTTCGACTCGCGCGCGGCGTGTGCGTCGTGCGCGCCATGTCCGCCGCCGAGCTGCACGACGAGCGTCGAGAACAGCACTTCCCATCGGACGGCGTCGCCGCCCGGCGCGGGTGCGGCGTGCAGGCTCCGCACGTTCCACAACTGCCCCGCGCCCAACGGAATCGCCGCCCGTCCGTCCGCATCGGTTAGCACGCGGCTGTCTTTCTTCGCCTCATGTCCCGCGAGCGTGTCACCGGCATCCGCTCCACCGGCAAACAGCTCCGCCTGTGCAAGCGGTGTGCCCCGGTAGAGAAGCTGCACATGCAGTACATCGTCGGCCTTAAGGGTGCGCGGGTCGTCGAGCGGCACGATCTCGAGCGCATCGCCCGCGCGCCGGGTGTACGCGGGCGTTCCGCCGCGCCCGACTTCCACGATCGTCTTGGCGAACTTGCTTACGATCTGCACAACAGAATCCGCCTTCGGATAGGCGCCATCCGCCTCGTATCGCTGCGCGAGCGCGGGCGCCCCTTCGAGGGCGATATACCGGCGCAAGCGCTCCGGGGTGGTGCGGGACTCGCGGGCGACCAGCGCTACGGTAACGAGGTATTGACCATCCGCGGCTGGACGATGCTGCAGTCGAAGCGCCTTACCCGACACGGAAAGACCGGTGATCGGTTCGTCCGTTTTGGCGGATAAGAGTCGCGCGGATTGCACCCGATCCGGCGCAACGGCACTCTCGCTGGTCGGGAAGCGCGTGCTCGTGCGACCTGACACATCGAGCGCGGTCCCTCGTGCCACCGAAAATGCAGTCGGCACCAGCCAGAAATCGTGCGCGTTCGCCGCCGTGAATGCGGCAGCGAGCAGGGCGAAGAGCAGGGTGGCTGTGCGCATTAGTGCGAAGGAAGGGAGTTTGGACCAAACAAGGGGCCGCCGATTTTCGACGCCGGCGGCAAGCCTCACTTTACTCCGAGTAAAGCCTCGAAACAAGCCGCGGCGGCCGAGTGAGATCCGTGCTCCGACATCCCGGTTCTCATGGCACCAGCGAACTATGGGACCTTGTGCGCGCGCGAAGTGCGATATCACGTCCGGAACTTTCGAGAGTCGTGCGAGCTTCCCGAGGTTCGCGAGTGCGGAAGCGGGTGCTTCACCGCCTCAGCGCTCGCCGTCGTCTCGCCGTTGCAGCGCACTGATCAGCGGACAGGTCACACTCCCAGTCGCCGCGCGGCACTTATCGACCAGTTCGCCCAGCGCCGCTTCGATACGCTGGAGATCAGTGAGCTTGGCTCTCACCCCGGCCAGCTTTTCCTCCGCAGCCGCCCGCGCGTCGTTGCAATGCGAGCCGTCTTCAAGACGCAGCAGACCCGCGATCTCGTCAAGGCTGAAGCCGAGCGCCTGCGCCGACTTCACAAACCGCACGCGAGCAATGTCCGACGCGCTATAGCGGCGGATCCGTCCAATCGACCGAGTAGGCGTGCGGATGAGGCCTCGTCGCTGGTAGAATCGGATCGTCTCGACATTGACGTCGGCCGCCTTCGCGAAGGCACCGATCGTCAGAGATTGATCGGACATGATCATCGCCTATTGACTCCGTACTTCGGTACGGTTGTAAGGTTAGTCTGTATGGAAATCCTTCGAAAGTCGATGCGGTCGCAATTGTCGAGGCCCGGCGGAGGCGCGCTCTTCGTTGGGGGAGTCGCCGCCGTCCTCGCCTCCGTATGCTGTCTCGGCCCGCTGATACTGCTCATGCTCGGCATCAGTGGCGCATGGATCGGAAATCTCACAGCGCTGGAGCCGTACCGCCCGATTTTTGTCGCCGCATCCGCGGGCGCGCTGTACTTCGCGCACAAGCGGATCTTCCGACCGGCAGCGGACTGCAAGCCGGGAGAGATCTGCGCCGTGCCGGCGATCAATCGGTCCTATCGGATCTTCTTCTGGGTCGCTGTGGCACTGCTCGCCGTCGCGCTGGCCTTCCCGTTCATCGCACCGCTCTTCTATTGACTGGTGATCACCATGAAAACGCTCCGCTCACTCGCCGCCGTCCTCCTCGTGTTCGTCACCGCCGCCTGGGTCGCACCCAAGACGGTAACGCTGGCGGTTCCCGGGATGACCTGCTCAACGTGCCCAATCACGATCAAGAAGGCGCTCTCCAAAGTTCCAGGCGTCACGCGTGTCGAGGTGAGCTACGAAAAGCTCGAGGCCGTCGTGACGTTTGAAGACAGCAAGACCAGCGCAGAGGCCCTGATCAAGGCCACGACGGACGCTGGCTACCCCTCGACGATAAAGACGTCGAAGTCCGCCGAGCGTGATTCAACACACCCGTAGCGTGACGCGGGCGAGCGTGGCGTCGACGTGCGACAGTTGCATCGTCACCGAGGAAGCGACCGTCGCCGACGTGAGCGTCGGTAGTCTCCCCGCAGCGCCCACGCGCGTGGCGGTCATCGGGAGCGGTGGCGGGGCGATGGCCGCCGCGCTCAAGGCCGCCGAACTCGGCGCGCTGGTCACGCTGGTGGAGCGAGGGACGATCGGAGGCACCTGCGTCAACATCGGTTGCGTCCCCTCCAAGATCCTGTTGCGCGCCGCGCACGTGGCGCATCTCCGTCGCACAAGCCCGTTCGATGGTGGAGTAAGCGCTGCTCCCGTACGCATCGATCGGACGGCCCTTTTGGCGCAGCAGCAGCGGCGAGTCGACGAACTGCGCGCGGCGAAGTACGAGGCAATCCTCGAGGGAAATGCGTCGATTTCGGTCGTGCATGGCGATGCGAAGTTCCGCGAAGCGAGTTCGCTAACGGTGGCGCTCGCGTCCGGAGGCGAACAGGTGATCCCGTTCGACCGATGCGTGATCGCCACCGGTGCGCATCCGGCAATACCGCCCATCGACGGTCTCGCAACATCGCCGTACTGGACATCCAGGGAGGCGCTCGCCAGCGCGATTATCCCGAAGCAGCTGGCGGTGATCGGCTCCTCCGTGGTCGCGGTCGAACTTGGACAGGCGTTCGCGCGACTCGGGAGTCGCGTCACGATCCTGGCGCGAAACTCCCTGCTCTTTCGTGAGGATCCGGTCCTTGGCGACGGACTGCTGTCGGCCTTCGCGGACGAGGGGATCGAGGTACGGACACAGACGTCGGTGCGCCGGGTGGCACACGCGAATCAACGCTTCCGACTGGAGACCGACGCGGATGTGGTGGAGGCAGATCACGTGCTCGTAGCCACCGGTCGTGCTCCAAACACGGCGAGCCTCGAGCTCGATCGCGTAGGTGTCGAGACGGACTCGCGCGGCGCAATTGTAGTCGATGCGTATTTGCGAACGAGTGCCTCCCGCATCTTCGCCGTCGGAGACTGCACAACCCAGCCGCAGTTTGTCTACGTGGCGGCGGCCGCGGGAACCCGCGCGGCGGTGAATCTCATGGGGGGCAAGCGTCCACTGGATTTGTCCACGATGCCCGCCGTCGTGTTCACCGATCCACAGGTAGCGACCGTTGGCCTCTCAGAGGCCGAGGCGCATCGACGCGGGATCGAGACGGATCAGCGCACACTGTCGCTGGATAGCGTTCCTCGCGCGCTCGTCAACTTCGAGACGCGGGGCGTCATCAAGCTCGTTGTCGAAGCTGGGAGTGGAAGGTTGCTGGGTGTGCAGGCGCTCTGCGACAGCGCCGGTGAGATCATCCAGACGGCGGCGATGGCACTTCGCGCGCAGCTCACGGTTGATGATCTCGTGGATCAGCTCTTCCCCTACCTCACGATGGTGGAAGGGCTCAAGCTCGCCGCGCAGACTTTCACGAAGGACGTGTCGCAGCTGTCATGCTGCGCAGGTTAGGATCGGGTCGTTCTCGCGATCCGCTCGGACCTCACGGGCGCACGCGCACCGAGACATAGGCACTACGGCCGATCGCCGGAATGATACCGGGTCCGGGATATTCGTCAGTACGACGGGTGAAATAATGGCGGTCGGCGAGATTGTTGACCCCGAGTTGGAGGCGCAAGCTCCGACCCATACCAACAGACGCGGACCAGTCGATCACCGAATACGCCGGGACACGCCCAACGACCGCGTCGTCGCTGCGCCTGGTGTTATTTGCATCGCCGAAAGCCATGCCGACGAAACTCAGCAACACGGTGGATGCGACTGAGCGATGTGAGATGGTCACCCCCGCTCGCTCTACGACGCGCGGCGCATACTCGACCCTGTTCTGGCGAAATTCTCCCGTGGTGTAGCGTGCGTCAATGAAAGAGAACGAGTTGAAAAACGTGAGAGCGCCTTGCAGCGCGCCGCCGCCGGCGCCCGCAGCAAGGGGCGTCACTTCCACATATGCCTCCAGTCCGCGATGGACACTGTTCGCGACGTTCGTCCGTTCCGTGTAGGCTACGCCTGCGCTGTCCGCACGCGAGACGAGTCCGACGCGGTCGTTGTAGGAAAGTCGGAAGACACCGACATCGAATCGTACGCGATCGTCAGCAAGCGTACCGTGCAGGCCAAGGTCGGCGTTTACACCGCGCGCGTCACGCAGGTGCGGATCGATGCGTGACACCCCGCCAATCGGCGTGAGCGCGGAATAGTCCAAGGAGCGATACGCCTGTGTCACGTTAGCATACGCGCTCGTCGACCGCGACGTGATCCACGTCGCTCCGACACCCAGCAGCGGTATACGGCGATCTCTCGCTTGCGCTGCGAAGCTTGTGTCGGTGTAGCCCTCGATGCGTGAGCGGAGCTGTTCGACTCGAACACCGGGAGTTACCGAGAGCCGGTCGCTGACCCGCACGGCGTTCTCGATCCAGACGGAGGCGGCCGACTGGCCAAAGCGAAGGTCATAGCCATACGCTCCACCCGCGAGACTGAAGTGATCGTCGGCGCCAGACGATCCTTCGCCGCCACCCTGCCGGCGCATGGAGCCGCTGAACCAGCGGGCGCCCGCCGAGAGCGTGTTCGCGAGACTCAGTGCGCGATACGGCGCGAGGACCCGCAGTTCCTCGATCACGTTCCTGAATCCCTCACGCTCCACCTCCCGCGCAACGAATCGCCCGGTCACCGGGTCGACGAGATCGAGCGCGCCGGGACCACCGTCTTCATTCCTCCACACCAGCGCGCGCGAGCTGCCCAGGGCCGACGTGACACTCTGTAACCTCACGCCGTGCGGGAGACGCCAGTCAAGCGTGAGCGAACCAATGTTCCAGGGACTCGTGAGCCAGTTTCGTGCGCGGTAGGACTGGCGCGCGCCCGCTTCCCACTGGGCGTCGGACAGCCCGCCGGGCATGTGAATCCGGTTTCGAAGCAGGGAGTAGTCGAGCGTCGCGGTCAACGAAGAAGTCGGAGCGTACGCGACAGAGCCGTACGCCGACGTTTGACGCATGTCTGAGTTGGGGCGCCATCCGTCCTGCACACGTCGCTGCGCGTAGCCAAACCAACGCCACTGTCCGTGCCCGCCACCGACCGACGCGTACGTGTTCGCAAGACCATAGCTGCCGGTGGTTTGCTGAATCTCGCCCGAGAGCGGGCGCGACGGGTCACCCTGCTTCATGACGTAATTGATCATTCCCCCAAACTGCGGACCGTATTGCAACCCGGACGCCCCACGCACGAGCTCCACACGTTCGACCGCTTCCAGCGGTGGAACGTAATACGTCTCGTTGTAGCCGTACGGATCGGCGGCGATGTTCACGCCATTCTGCCGTACATTCATCTCCACCGACTGCGTGGGATTGAGACCGCGGACCGCGACGCCATTCGACGGAAACCCGCTCCCTTCCGTTTCCGCCACGACCAGGCCGGGCAGACGGGCCAGAACCTGGCGGGCGACGTTCTGCGCCGCATTGGCGCCAACGCTGTCGACGAGGAGGACCTCGGTCTTTTTCCCGGTCAGCAGCTCTGCGCCATGGCGTTCCGGGAGAAAGGTCACGGTACGAGGGGCGAAGCGCGTCGTGATCTTTATGGCTCGTAGCCGGGTACCCGCCTGGCGGGATGAATCGCTCCCCGGCGAAGGCGGTGTCTTACGCGGCGCCTTACTTGACGATGAGATCGTGTCGCCGGTCGAGGATTGGGCGCCGACGTGGCTCGCGGCGCCACCAACAACCGCGATCAGGGCGAGGATTAGTCGAAGAGGAACAATGTTCAAGGCCGCGCCATTAGTTGAGAATGATTCTTATGTAACCTCGAGTCGGTATCGTAACGATGAATGGGGATAGAGTCAATCGGGTATGATTGTGGGGGTAGGAGCGCGCATTGCGCGTTCTTTCCGCTCTGACCGGCAACGCTTGGCCCCGTCAGGAAGAGTGCCGCCGCCTCCGAAGCACGGCCATCCGCACCGTCCGTCGCTAACGCGCGCCCAACGAGACATCGCGCACTTCCAGGCGCCCGACCTGTCGCACCCAGCGCGTCGGGCGGGCGTCGCTCTCGATGATGACGCGTCGCGGCCTCCGTCCCGCGGGCAATGGCGCCCCGTCCTCGCGTTCAACCGACACGGCCCGACGTCCACCGATGCTCGGATCGAGATCACTGAGCGCGATGAGGGCGGCGTACCCGTCCGCCGCGACGAGCACCACCACACGCCGGAGCATGTCGCCGTGGAGCGAGTCCACTGGTGTCAGCCCTGCGAGCCGCAATACGTCGCGGACGTCGACCCCTTCGGACGGGAAACCATTGCCAT
>JBDTUA010000285.1:0-7429 GCA_040007995.1 Gemmatimonadota bacterium
TCAGCGCAGCCGGTCGTCAGCGCAGCCGGTCGTCAGCGCAGCCGGTCGTCAGCGCAGCCGGTCGTCAGCGCCGCGCGAGTCGAACGCCGAGGAATGGGGCCGCCATGAAGGCGACGATCGAGCAGGCCACAAACCACGCCGGATGCGGAATGTTGCGGAAGTTCATGAGCGCGCCCACCAGGAAGACGATGGCCACAATGCTCGCGTGCCGCAGCGGATGTGCGGGGGACATCCGGGCGGCGAGCGCCGCGCCTAACGCGGGCCCGATGACATAGGCGAGCAGGACGGGGAGGAAGTGCACGGCGGGCATGGTCGCGATCGCGCGCCGTACGGCGCTCGGATCCGTGACGTCGAGTCCTGGTGGTGGCCGAACGATGATGTGCCCAAGGGCTTCGACGCCGAAGATGGCAATTCCACCGAGGAAGATCCCCGCGGACACCGCGATCACGCTGCGCAGTGCGGGGGGAGTCGACGAGGCTCCGATCATGGCGCTTCCCCCTGCAGGAGTCGTACGATCATTGTGGGATCGATGTTACCGCCGGAGACGACCGCGACGACTGGCCCGTCGCCCACCTCATCTGCAGTGAGGGTGAGCGCG
The DNA here is from genome assembly GCA_040007995.1 of Gemmatimonadota bacterium. Lineage (GTDB taxonomy): Bacteria > Gemmatimonadota > Gemmatimonadetes > Gemmatimonadales > Gemmatimonadaceae > SCN-70-22. Next base: position 599 of record JBDTUA010000285.1, read on the forward strand.
GCGGCCACGGCAGTCGCCCCCGCCCCTTCGGCGAGGACCCGCGCGCGTTGCAGCACGAGGCGCCAGGCGGTAGCCACGTCCTCCAGCGACACGACACGCGACCCGTCCAGCAGCGTCGAGGCGAGAGGCCACATCTCGGCGAGCACGGTACGCCCCCCGATACCATCGACGAAGCTGGCCGTATAGGGAGTGGCGACGGGTCCGCCAGCCGCAAGGGCCGGGGCGAGCGGAGCGGCGGTCGCCACCTCAGCGGCGAACACCTTCACGTGTGGTGCCAAGTGACGCACGGCAGAGGCGATCCCGCAGCTGAGTCCTCCCCCTCCGTACGGAACGACGATGGCCGCAACATCGGGAACGTCCTCGAGGATCTCCAGCGCAACGGTCGCGTTCCCCGCCATCACGTCGGCATCGGAGACGGGATGAATGAAGCGTCCCGCCTGGCCGGGTGCTCCCCGGTCCACGAGAATCTGCCACCACGCGTCGAACGGACGTCGGACGATACGCCCACCGAGCCGCTCGACGGCATCGGTCTTGGATTTCGGCGCATGCTCGGGGACGACGACCGTACACGGGACGCCCATCTCGCGGGCACACCACGCCACTCCCTGCGCCATGTTGCCGGCACTCGCCGTCCAGACGCCGTCGCCTAACGCGTCCGGACCCAGCACACGCATGGCGTTCCCGGCACCTCGCAGCTTGAACGAACCGATCGGTTGCAGGTTCTCCAGCTTGAGGCGTAGCGCAGGACCGCTGCCGTCGTGTGGCAGTGTGAGCACGGGCGTGCGTACGACCATCCCGCGCAGGCGCTCGCGCGCGGCGAGGATGTCGCCCAAGGGGATGATGGGCGGGAGCACGCCGGCCGTCATGAATGCTCCGGGCGCAGGCCGCCAAGTTCCAGCCACGTCCCTGCTCCCGTCGCCAGCGCCTGCTGATAGATGTGGCGGGCGCTCGCGACATCCTCGACCGCCACTCCCAACGACTTGAATAGCGTCCGGTCGAGCGGCCCTGTACGACCGGCTGCCTGCGCCGTCACCAGCTCACCCAATTCCGCGAGGATGTGGTCGTTGTCGATCACCCCTTCGTCGCGCGGAATCAGGAAGTCGCCCGCCTCATGCATCGCCGACTCGCGACGATCGACGAAGAGCCGTGCCTGCGCCACCGCCTCGGTGTCCAGTTCGCGCGCTCCGGCCAACGACGAGCCGACCGCATTGATGTGCGCCCCGGGGGCTACCCAGCGTCCGGCAAGGATGGGCTCGCGTGCTGCCGTCACGGTGCAGATGATCTCGGCGCCGCGCACGGCCTCTTCGGCGCTCGCGCAGCGCACCACCTCGACCCCGAAGCGCGCCTCTCCCCACTCGGCAAGGCGCGCTACGCGCGCTGCACCGCGACTCCAGATGCGTACCTGCGTGATGGGACGTACGGCCATCATCGCCTCGAAATGCGTCCTTCCCTGTACGCCCGCGCCGAGGATGGCCACGCGCGTCGCGTCGGGGCGTGCGAGCAGTCGCGTCGCAAGTCCGGAAACGGCCGCGGTCCGGATGGCGGTGACGGAGCTTGCGTCGATGATCGCCAGCAGCCGGCCGTTGGTGTCGTCGAAGTAGAGAATGACGCCCATGTGAGACTCGTACGGCGTAGCGTCATTCCCCGGAAAGACGGTGATCACCTTGGCCCCGATCGCGCTCCCGAGAATCGCCGGCATGATGGCGAATTCGTTGTGCCCTCCGCGCAGGCGCAGTACCTGGCGCAAGGGCAGGAGGGCATCGCCACGCGTCGTCGCGGCGAGGGCGTCGGCCATCACGTCGATGCAGGCGGCCATGGGCAACAGGCGTTCCACGTCGGCGTGAGCGACGATGAGCGTACGGGCGTCAGTCATGCGCGCATTCTGCCGCGCGACGCGTTCGGGCGTAAGTGTTGCCCTTCGACGAGGCGCGGCGGGGACGCGTCATGGCCGACGTTCGACGTGCCACAGCGCCAGGTGGTGGCATGCTCGACGAACGACGGGTCCCGGTCGCCGCCGGGACCCGTCCTGATGCTGCGCGTTCGCTGGCAACGCGGTCCGTGATTCCCTTCCCGGACCGAGCGACCTCAGACCACCAGGTTGAGCAGCCGCCCCGGGACGAAGATCACTTTCCGCATGGCGCCGGTCACATGCTTGGCGATCCCCGGCTCGGCCAGCGCCAGCGCGAGCGCCGCCTCCTGCGTGATGTCCCGCGCGACCGAGAGGGTGCCGCGCAGCTTGCCGTTGACCTGCACCGCCAGCTGCACGGTTTCGTCGCGCGCCAGGTCGGCGTCGAACGCCGGCCACCCACTATCGAAGACGCTCACGTGGTGCCCGAACCGCTCCCACAGCTCCTCGCCGATATGCGGGGCGAAGGGGGCGACCAGCTGCACCATGGGTTCGACTTCGTCGCGGTGCGGGGTCCGCTCACCCTTCCGCAGGACGTTCATGTACTCCATCATCGCGGCGATCGCCGTGTTGTACGACAGCCGCGGGATGTCGTGCGTCACCTTCGCGATTGTCTGGTGCAGCTTGCGCATCACCGCGGGGTCGGGGGCTCCCGCCTCCGTGGCGAGTGCGGAAGCCAGCCACAAACGTTCCAGGAAGCGCCGCACGCCACTGATCCCGGCGTCCCGGAAGTCCCCGCCCTCCTCGTACGGACCGAGGAACATGAGGTACGTCCGGAACGAGTCGGCCCCCCACTGCTCGATGAAGGCATCAGGGTTCACGACGTTCCCCTTGCTCTTCGACATTTTTGCCCCATCGCGGATGATCAGCCCGTGGGCGCGGAACCGCGTGAAGGGCTCCTCGAAGTGCAGGTACCCCATGTCGTGCAGGACCATCGTGATGAAGCGCGCGTACAGCAGGTGCAAGACTGCGTGTTCGTTACCGCCGATGTATGAATCGACGGGGAGCCACTTCCGCGTGATCTCGGCGTCGAACGGCTCCGTGTCGTGCCCGACGCTGGGATAGCGGAGGAAGTACCAGCCGCTATCGAGGAAGGTGTCCGAGACGTCGGTCTCCCGGCGCCCTTGCTTCCCGCAGTTTGGGCACGCCACATGGTACCACTCCGCGTGGCGGGCGAGCGGCGACACTCCCGAGTCGTCCGGACGGAAGTCCGGGATGTCGGGGAGGATCACGGGGAGGTCGGCCTCGGGGACCGGCTGCGGGCCGCATGAATCGCAGTAGATGATCGGGATCGGCGGCCCCCAGTAGCGCTGCCGCGAGATGCACCAGTCATGCAGTCGATAGTTGGTCACCGGCTCGGCCGCCTCGCGCTCCGCCAGCCACGTCGTGATCGCCTGCTTCGCGAGGGCCACCGGGAGGTCATCGAACGTCCCCGAGTTGACCAACCGACCCGCGGCGTCGTCGGTGAAGGCCCCGTCCAACGGAGTCGTCGCCGAGTCGTCGGGGCCGGCCACCACCCGCACGATCGGCAGGCCGAAGACCTGGGCGAACTCGTAGTCGCGCTCGTCGTGCCCGGGAACGGCCATGATCGCCCCGGTGCCGTACTCCATCAGCACGTAATCGGCGATCCAGACGGGGATCGGCTGATTGGTCGCCGGGTTGATCGCGAACGATCCGGTGAAGACTCCCGTCTTCACCTTGTTTGTCTTGCGCGCCACCACGTCCTGCCGCGACGACGCGTCGCGGTATGCCGCCACTGCAGCCCTCGAGTCGTCGGTGGTCAGGTCATCGACCATCGGGTGCTCAGGGGCGAGCACCATGTAGGTCGCGCCGAAGATCGTATCGGGACGCGTCGTGAAGACGGCGATCGCCTCGCCCGTCGCCGCGCTTCCATCCCCCGCCTCACGCCGAAACGCTACGCGAGCGCCCTCGCTCTGCCCGATCCAGTTCCGTTGCGCTGTCTTCGTCGTGTCCGACCAATCCAGGGCGTCGAGGTTGTCCAGCAGTCTCCGCGCGAAGTCGCTGATGCGGAAGAACCACTGCTCGAGGAACCGCTGCTCGACCAAGGTCCCGCAGCGCTCGCAGGCGCCAGCGATGACCTGCTCATTGGCCAGGACGGTCTTGTCGCTGGGACACCAGTTGACCGCGCCTTTCTTCTTGTAGGCCAGGCCCTGCTTGTAGAGCTGCAGGAAGACCCACTGCGTCCAGCGGTAGTACTCCGGCGCCGTGGTGTCCAGCGACCGGCTCCAGTCCACCATCAACCCGGCCCGCTCGAGCTGCCGGCGGAAGTTCGCGATGTTCCTGGGGATCATCTGCATCGGATGGACCCCCACCTTCAGCGCGTAGTTCTCCGAGTGGATCCCGAAGGCGTCGTACCCCAGGGGTTGGAAGACCGTGTGCCCCTGCAGCCGGTGGAATCGTCCATAGATGTCGTTCCCCGTGAAGGCGAAGAGATTGCCCACATGGAGCCCCTCGGCCGACGGATACGGGAACATCATCAGGGCGTAGAACGGACGTTCCCCTCCCTCGATGTCAGTCGTGTTCGTGCCACGCGCGCTCCAGCGTTCCCGCCACTTGGATTCGATGGCAGCGGGATCGTAACCGCCGGAGTCGTCGGAGGGGACGGGGATGTTCGATGTTGTCATGGTAAGCCGTTGGCACATGGCATCTTACGAGCCATGTTCGCCGAGCACGAGGGAGCGGGTGTGAAGGAATCTAGCGGCACTCAACTGGCAGACAAAGGCGCGTCGAGACGCGCGAGCATCGACCTCGCCAATGCGGCCCTCGCGGCCGGGCTGGTCGGCGCGCTCGTGCTATCGACGTGCGCGTGGGTCCTGCGACGCCAACTGGCCCTGGCTGAATCCGCGACGCTTCTCGCCATGATCGGCGCGGCGTCGGGGGGTGCCCTGATCCTCGCCGCCCTATTCGTCGCGGCCTTTGCCGCACCGGCGAGCAGCGAGGGGGCGCGCCAACTCGTAGACACACTCGACGCGGCGGCGCGAAACGACTTCACCCGGGCGGTTCCCGCCGACCTTCCGGGACCACTGGCCTCCATCGGCCGCGGACTGCGCCACGCGATCGATGCGGTCCGACTGCTCCTGACCTCGCTGCGCGACCAAATGCGCGAGGTCGCCGCTCGCGCGACCGACCTCGGCACGCAGTCTGCGACGCTGCCGGCCGGCGCGCAGCGCACTGCCGAGCATCTCTCGCTCGCCGGCCACCGCGTGACGGCGCTGGGGGAAGCCGCGCGCTCTGCCCACGGCGACGCGGAACGTACTCGCGACGCAGCGTTGGCACTCATGCGGGAGCACCGCCTCGTCAGTGACCGGGGTGGAGCGATGGCGAGCGCCGTTCGGGCGTCGGCCGGGGACCTGTCCGACGGCGCGGCGCAGGCACAGTCCGTCGCCGCCGTCCTCCAGTCGTCGTTAGGCGACCTCGAGGCGCTGGCGCTCGCCGCCGACGAGATCCGCGAATTCGCCACCCTCGTGCGCAAGATGGCGCGCCAGTCCAAGTTACTCGCACTCAACGCCGCGATGGAGGCGGCCCGCGCCGGCGAGCAGGGGAGCGGCTTTGCGGTAGTCGCCAGCGAGGTGCGGCGTCTCGCCAAGAGTTCCACGGAGGCGGCCGACAGGACGGACGCACTTGTTGCGGACGTGCTGACGCGTGCCGAGCGCTCTCGTCTTGGTGCGATGGAGGGCGTGGGAGCGCTGGAGGCGACGCATGGACGCCTCGGGCGTGCGATCGGCGCGCTGCGCGACGCCGAGCGCGGTTGGCAGGCGGGAGCGGCAACGCCGCTTACCGCGAATCATGAGGGGGCCACCGCGGCGGGGCCGCTGTCGGAGGCGCTGGCCGAGCACCTCGTGTCGCTGGTGCAGGAGTCGGACGCAGTGGGCGTGGTGGTGCGCGATGCGCACCTGGCCGCTGGCGCGCACCTGGCGCGCACACAAGACGTCGCGGCGCTCTCCGCGACGCTTGCACGTTCGGCGCAGAAGGCAGCGGCTTTGGCGGCCAGCGCGCGGCTCGATACATCGACGATGCCGCCGACACCGGCGCCTGCCCTCCGCGACGACGGTAGCGAGGTTGTACGGCCGGAGCCGATCGCCTTGTCTGACCGCCTGGCCACGGCCTGATGTTTCTCCGCCCGCCGTCCCTGGGGGAGGGAGGGTCGGGCGAAAAGCGACGGCGCTAGCGGTCGCGCGGAGCGATTGGTCGCTGCTCCTTCTTGTACAGGTAGATGCACTTCTCAACGCGCGCTCCCTTTTCGTCGCAGACCGCGAAGTCGCTCCCCTCGTACGCCGATGCGCCGGCGTATCGCCCGTCCTTGGTGAGCGCGTAGAAGTTCAGGTCGAAGTACGGACGCCCGTTGCGGTCGAGGAGGCGGGACTCCGTCATGGCGATCACACGCTCGATCACCTTGAGCAAGGCTTGTTCGGGTGACATGCCATTGCGCATGAACTCGACGACGAGGAAGGCGCCGCACACCTTGATGTTCGCCTCGCCGCGGCCGGTGGAGCCGGCTGCACCGACGGTGTTGTCGCAATACTGGCCGGCGCCGATGATCGGCGAGTCACCGACGCGCCCTGGCACCTTCCACGCCATGCCGCTCGTCGTCGTGCACGACGAGACGTCGCCGGCAGCGTTGAGCGCATTCATGTTGATCGTCCCGGTACTGAACTTGATACGCACGTCCTCGTCGTGATCGAGCCAGGCGTCGTCGCGATTCAGGCGCCCCTTCCAGCGCAGCCAGTCCTGCCGGGACTTGTCGGTGAGCAGGTTCTGCGTCTTGAAGCCCATGTTGACGGCGAAACGGCGGGCGTCGTGGCCGACGAGCATGATGTGATCGGTGTAGTCCATCACCGCCTTCGCCACCAGCGACGGGGTCGCGATGTCCTCGAGCGACGCGACGGAGCCAGCGCGCTTGGACG
>JBDTUA010000286.1:0-7408 GCA_040007995.1 Gemmatimonadota bacterium
GGGGATGAGAGACATGGGAGAAGCAGACGGGGGACGGGGGACGGGAGACGGGGGGACAGCACGCTGCATGCGGGACCCCATAAACTACTCTCTCAGTACCTCCCTCGGGGCGTGCGGGGGGAATAGAAGGCGGTGATGCCCTCCTTCACCTCATTCCATGGTGCGATCAGGCGCTTGGCGGGGGGGAGGCTTTCCACCAGGTCGCGGCCGTAGGGCTTGGAGTTGGCGCGGGGGTCCATCAGCAGGACGGCGCCGTGATCGGTGGCGGTGCGGATCAGGCGGCCGAAGCCCTGCTTGAGGCGCAGCGCGGCATGCGGGATCATGTATTCCCGGAAGGCGTCACCGCCTCGGCGCTCGATCGCCTCGCAGTGGGCGGCCGTCAGCGGTTCCGTGGGGACCTTGAAGGGGAGCTTGCTAAGCACGAGGGCGCGCAGCGGATCGCCCGGCACATCGACCCCTTCCCAGAACGACGAGGTCCCGAGCAGGATGGCGTGGCCGGCGTCCTTGAAGCGGCGCAGCAGGGCGTCGCGTCCGTCCTCGCCATGGACCATCAGCGGGAAGCGTTGGTCGAGTCCACGCTCGCGCAACACCGTCGCGGCCTCGCGCACGTCGCGGTGCGAGGTGAACAGGGCGAAGACACCTCCTCCCGATGCGTTGGCGACCGCCACGATGCCATCGACCACCGCCTCGAAGTGGCCGCGCGGATCGACGTTAGGCGCGGGGATGTCGGTCGGGATGACGAGTAGCGCCTGCGTCGGGTAGTCGAAGGGCGAGGGGAAGCTCTGGGTCTCGGGTTCGACCTCGTCCTCGGTGAGGCCCAGGCGCGAGCGCACGAAGTCGAAGCGTCCGTCGGTGGAGAGGGTGGCGCTGGTGACGATCGTGGTGTCGAGGCGCTTGAAGAGATCCTCGCGCAGGATGGGGGCGAGGTCGAGGGGGACGCTGGTGACGGAGAGGTTGCGTTCCTTCCCGCGCACCTCGAGCCAGCGCACGGTCTCGACCTTGCCGGCGGGGGTGAGTCCCTCGCGCAGTGCGTCACCCGCGGTTTCCAATCGCCGGGTGACGCCGCGCAGTTCGCTCAGCAGCGGGGCGTGCAGCTCGGCGGCGCTTTCGTCGGTCTCGAGGCGCTCGCGCACGAGGCGCAGGTTGTCGCCTAACAAGGCGAGCTCGCGCAGCAGGTCCTCGAGCGCAACCGTAAGCCCCGCGCGCCACACCGGATGATCGGCGAAGGCGTCCACCAGCCGGTAGACCGGGGCGCGTGACTCCTGCATGACCCCTTCCAGCAGGTCGAAGACGACGCCCCCCTTCTCGCGCGCCGCCACCGCGGCCGGGTAGAGGCGGGCCTGCACCAGGTCGTGCGAGGCGACGCTCAACAAGTCCTTGCGCGCCTGCAACCGCGCACTAAGGGTTGGCAGCAACCCCTTGCCGCGCCGCTCCAGGCGTCCAAAGAGGCGCAGCAGGCCGCGCCGGGTGGCGGTGGCGCCGAGGTGGTTGGCGGCGGCATCCTCGAGGTGGTGTCCCTCGTCGACGATCAGCCGGGTGTAGGGCGGAAGCACGGCCGCGTCGTCCCACTTCTGCGACGCGCGCCGCACGGCGAGGTCCGCCAGGAGCAGGTGGTGGTTGACGACGATCACGTCGGCCTGCGCCGCCTGCCGCCGGGCGGCGAAGAGGAAGCAGCGGTCGAAGTGCGGGCATTGCAGCCGCAGGCAGAGGTCGGGCTCGGCGGCCACCTCGTCCCATACATCGGGCTTGGGAGGCGACGCCAGGTCGCTCAGGCTTCCGTCCGACGTATGCTCCGCCCATTTCACCAACCCCTCGACCTCGTCCACCGACCCGGCATCGAAGAGCGTCGCCCCCGCCGAGCGTGCCTGCTCGAGGCGGTACAGGCATACGTAGTTGTGCCACCCCTTGAGCAGGGCGAAGCGCACCGGCTGGTCGTCGAGGGTGAGCGCAAGGAAGGGGAGATCCTTGCCGACGAGCTGCTCCTGCAGGTTGATCGTGTTGGTCGAGACGACGGTGCGCTCCCCGTTCTGCGCCGACCAGCGCAGTGCCGGGATGAGGTAGCCTAACGACTTCCCGACCCCCGTCCCCGCCTCGAGCACCCCGATCCCGCCGCCGTTGTACAGCCGGGCGATGGTGCGCGAGTAGCCGCGCTGGCTCGCCCGATCCTCATACCGCTGGTGCCGCCCCGCGACCTTTCCTCCCGCGCCGAGCAAGGCGTCGATGGCCGTGACGTCCAGCGGCGCCTGCCGCCGCTCCCGCGGCACCTCAACAACGACGTAGAGTTCGCTCGCCTCGTTGTTGGTGATCGCAAAGCCGACCCCGGCATCGTGCATGCGCGCCGCGATCTCGAGGTCGGGCGACGACGGCTCGAGGTTGCCCGACGGATGGTTGTGCAGCAGCAACTCCCCGCGCTGCGCAAAGCCCGGCAACGCCAGCACCGACTTGATGTCGCCGCGCGCCACGACCCGCGCCGAGACGATCGTGTCACGGTCATCCAGGGTGCAGACAAAACACACCTCCCGCCCGCCCGCCAGCCGGATGGCGGCGCGAACGCCGTTGGCAGCGCTCGGCGAAAGTGAGGACATGGGGGGGAGAAGACGAGAAGACGAGAAGACGAGAAGTTTATAGACGCGAGATGGGCTCAGTCACATCAAGCTAACCCATCCGGCGCCCCGCCCCTCGTCTTCTCGTCTTCTCGTCTTCAGAGCCCTAAGTCTTCAGTGGCTTCTTCTTCGCCGCCGGAAACAACACATTGTTCAGGATCAGCCGGTACCCCGGGGACGACGGGTGCAGCGACAGGTCCGTGGGCGCAGCGCCGATGTTGTGCTGCGGGTCTTCCGGGTCGTGTCCTCCCAGGTACGTCCACGATCCCTTCCCGTAATCGCCGTGGATGTACTTGGCCCACGGCGCGCCGTCTTCCTGCGCGAGGATCGTGACCCCCTGCTTGATCGTCGCCTTGTTGAACGACGTCGTCACGCCATAGAAATCAGGAATGACCGTGCGGTGGTCCTGGACGAGCATCGACGAGACGGGATCGAACTTGGCCGAGAACTGAAAGAGCGTGAACTGGCCGAGCGGCTGGCGGCGGCCGGGAACGTTGACCTGGTGGCCGTCGATGTCGCTCATCGAGTTCACGAAGGGCGACGGTTCGAGGTGCACGTCGTGGAAGGCGAAGGAGCGGTCCCAGTCCATCTTGCTGTCGGCATTCTCATCCACCGGGGTCCCGTCGGCGAAAGCCCCCGCGATGTCGACGTCATGGGCGGCCATCGCCAGCGAGAGCGTCTCGGTCGCGCCGCACATCGCGAAGAGGAAGCCGCCGCGCTCGACAAACTGCCGCATCTTCTCGGCGACGGCCTTCTTCATCGCCGGAATGTTGACGAAGCCGAGCTTGCGTGCGCTCGTCATGGCGATGTCGCGCTGCTCGATGAACCACGGCGTATCGCGAAAGCCGAGGTAGAGCTTGTTCTGCTGGCCGGTAAAGTCCTCGTGGTGCAGATGCAACCAGTCGTACTTGGCGAGGTCGCCGGCGATGACTTCCTCGTCGTAGACGGTCGCGAACTCGATCCCGGCGTACTGCAGGGCGAGCGTGACGGCATCGTCCCACGGCGGAGCCTTCGCCGGTTTGTAGATGGCGATCTTGGGCGCCCGTTCGAGCGAGATGGCGTCCATGTTCCCCGCGGCGATCTCGGCGCGGATGGCGGCGAGCTTGCCGTTGTCGAGGGCCTCGAAGGTGACCCCGTCGAGCGTGGCGCGCTTGCGCAGTTCCGGGAGATCGGGGAGCAGATAGGAGCCCCCCCGATAGTTGATGAACCACTCGGCCTTGTTGCCGTCGCGGAGCGCGTTGAAAGTCAGGCCGTAGGCCTTGAGCGCGTTCCCCTGGTCGTCGTCCATCGGGACCAGGAGGTGCTGGGCGCGCGCGACGGCGGCGAGCGCGATGAGGGCGGCCACGAGGGCGGCCACGAGGGCGGTCATGAGGAGCGCGGTGGCCGTGAGCGTGCCGGAGCGTGCGGCGGCCAGGACGCGGGAGGCGCGGCGGCGTGGTGGGAAGGATGACGACGGCAATGAAATGATGACGGAGGTGCGAGAAGGAAGAGTTATCGTGCGTTTGGGGGGGCCCCCCGCGCTAGCCAACCAGTTCGCCGGCGCCCCGTTCAATTCGATGCAATTTCTCCAACGTCCCCAGCTTTCCCAACATCCCCGCCGATCCCTGCAGCCCCAGCCTCCCTGCCACCGCACACCTCCCTGCCACCGCACGCATCCTCGCCACCGCACACATCCTCGCCACCGCACGCCCCCCCTATCCCCGACACCCCAACCACCCCCCTAACCCCGCCCCGGCGGCACCGTGCCGCGCGCCAGTTCCAGTTCCCGACGAGCCTGCGGCACCAGCGAACTCTGGGTGTAGGTCAGGATCAGGTGCTCGAGATGTTCGATCGCCGCCACTGCATTCCCCTGCGCCCGCAGCACCCGTGCCCAGTCGAGCTCCGACTCGGCCGCCTCTGGCGCCGTCGAATAGTCGTCGATCACCCGTCTCCACAACTGCACGGCGTGCGGTGTGTCACCACTCGCCTGCGACAGGCGCGCGGCAACGAGCAGGAGGAAGGGCGCGGCATTCGGGAGCGAGTCGGCGGTGAGCTCGAAGGCGTGCGCGGCCTGCGCGGTGTCTCCCTTGGCCAAGACGAGGAAGGCATGCCCGACGCTCGGCGATGTGTCCGCGCGCGTGCGCGACAGGAGCGCCATCGCCGTCACCACGTCGCGCGACGTCTCATCGGTGCGCCGGAGTCCGGCCCGCGCGGTCTTGAGGTCCCCTTCGTACAGCGCGAGCCAGGCCTCCACTCGCGAATCCTCCTCGGTCCCGCCCCCTCCCGCGATCAGCGCCGCCCGGGCCTTAGCGAGGTCGCCGCTCCGGATCCAGGCCCACGCCAACGTGCGTTGCGCCTGCTTGACCCCCTGCTCCCCCAACGGTCCGGCGCGCTCGGCGAGCAGGCGCTCGATCTCGGGGGCCCTGCCTAACGCGGCGAGCGCCCGCACCTCGAGCAGCGCCACCGCCCCCGCAGCCGTGGAGTCACCCGACGTGGCGAGCGGCTGCAGGAGCGTGAGTGCCGACGCCGGCTCTCCCCCGCTGAGGGCGGCTGTCGCCGCCTTCACCCGCAGCGTGTGATCCTGCGGACGGCGCACCGCAGCGGCGGCGTAGGCGTCGCGCGCGGTAAGCCATGACTCATTCGACGCCGCGTCGCCGGCGAAATCGATCCAGGCGTCGACGGCCGAGTCGGTCGGCGTCACCTGCGACAACACGGCCCACCCCTGGCGCGCCGAGCGCCAGCGCGTCTCGAGCGCGGCGAGGATGCGCCTCGACGGGAGGGCGGCGGGCGGGGCGACGAAGACCGCGCGAACCCCGTCGCGCAACGAGTCCGGGGTGGCGATGAGCGAAAAGACCGCCGCCTGCACCATGTAGTCCATCGTCTCGCTCGCCTCGCGCCAGCTGGTCGCCGACGCCTCCCACATCCCCAGCGCCGCCTGCATCTGCGCGAACTCGGCGGCGAGGTCGCGCGTTCCGCCTAACGCCGCCTCGGCACGCCGCAGGACGGTGTCCGCGGCCGCCGCACGACCCGACTCGAGGAGCTGCCGGGCATAGATGCGATACGGCGCCGGGTCACGCGGCGCGGCGAAGAGCCACTGCGCGAACGCCGAGTCGGCCTCCTTCGCCCGCCTGAGCGAGGTGAGCGTACGCAACTGCACCGTGCGCAAGGTGGGATCGGTCGGCTTGCGCGTCAGCATGGAATCGACGAGCGGGAGGATCGCCTCACTCCCCCCTACCTGCGCATAACAGCGCTCGAGTCCCAGCACCGCACTGACCGGATCCGTCCCGCCCACCGACTGCCGGTATAGCGGGATCGCCTCGCGGCACTTGTTGGCGCTTTCCAGGTCGAGCGCGAGAACGAGCGCAGTTTTGGGCGGAGTCGAGGCGTCCTGCGCGGAGAGCGGAAGAACGGGGAAGCCGAGCAGACCCGCGCAGAGCAAGAGGGTGGGACGGGAGACGGGGGACGGGATACGGGGGTGGAGACGGGACGTACACGCAGAGAGCCGTTCAACGATCCAGAGCGCGCACCGCCTCTCCCACCGTCGCCAACTCAACTCCCGTCTCCCGTCCCCCGTCCCCCGCCTAGCTCTTCCCATTTATCCTCTTGAAATACTCCAGCACCAGCCGCCGCTCCTCCGGCGTCAGGCCGCGCAACTCGTTCCACGTGGGCGGGGTGAACTTCGAGGCGCCCTTGCCGCTGGCGGAGCCGGCCGACGGGGTGAAGGTCTCGCTCCCGGTCCACGACGTGGCTTCACGCTTGCCGGTGTCCTCTCGCTGGTCTTCCTCGAGCAGGCGGCCGGCGTCGAGCATCTTGCGAAAGAGGCGCTGCTGGCGCTCGAGAACCGAGGCATCGAGGTTGGCCGACTCGAGTTGCTGGGCGATCTGGCGCGCCTCGCGGGCCATCTCGTCGGCGCGACCGCTCTCGTCCGAGTTCCCCTGCTCCTCCAGCTTCGACGCCACCTCGCGCTGCTGCTGCGCCAGCGCGCGCGCGTCGTCCTGTCCCTTGCCGTCCATCTTCGAGCCCGGCTTGGGCATCAGGTCCTGGGCCGCCGAGTTCAGCGCTTGCTGCTGGCGGGCCATCTGTTGCAGCTGCTCGAGCATCTCGGCGAAGCCGGTCGACGACTCGCTGTTCTGCGTGCGCTCGCGGTCGCGGACGAGCGAAGCGCCCGCCTGGTTGAGTGACTCGCCGGCCTCGCGCATCGCGCTCGCCATCTGCTGCCCACTCTGCGCGCGCTGCGACTGCGCCGTCGCGTCCTCGACCTTCTTCCGGGCGTCGTTCATCATGCGCAGTGAACGCTGCGAGAGCAGGTTCGACTTGGTCGACGCCTGCTGCAGCCGCTGCATCGTCTTCTCGACTCCCTGCTGCAGGGCGCTCTGCTGCGACCGCAACTCTCCCGGCGCCGCGCCGGCCCGGGCCTGCTGTTCCAGCTTGTCCTGCTCACGACCCAGCTGCAACATCTCCTGGATCGACTGGTCCATCTCGCCGGTGAGCTCCTTCTTCCACTCGCCCACCTGCTGCTCGCGCGCCTTCTGCAGGTCGTTGGCGGCGTCTTCCATCGCCTTCGCCGCCTGCTCGGCCGCCGACTGCTTCCCTTGCGAGTCGCCCTTCTGCGTTCCCTTCTCCCCGGCCTTGGTCGGGTCCTGACCCTGCTGCTGCCCGTCCTTGGCGGTCTGTCCCTGTTGTCCCTGCTGGCCCTGCTGGCCTTGCTGTCCCTGCTGCTGCGCGCCGTCCTGCTTCTGGCCGCTCTGCCCGTCCTGCTTCTGCCCGTCCTGCTTTTGCCCGTCCTGTTTCTGGCCATCCTGCTTCTGGCCATCCTGCTTCTGCCC
>JBDTUA010000287.1:0-7402 GCA_040007995.1 Gemmatimonadota bacterium
CCCCCGTCCCTAAAACACGATCCCAAACGACACCGGAATCGTCGTGACGTCGCTGAACAGCGCCTTCCCCTTGTCGACGGCGATGTTCTTCAGACGTCCTTCCACGAAGCCGGCGATCCGGCCGATCCGGAATCGCAGACCTGCACCGCCGTTGTAGGTGAGCGCGGTCTGGCTGACGTCCTCCGCGGCAGTTGTGGCGCCGCTCTTCACGTTCGTCGCCCCGACGCCAGCGATGACGTACAGTCCCGCAGTCAGCGGCACCTCCACGTTGCCGAGCAGGCCAAGCAGGGTGGAGGCGCCGTCGGTCCCCGCGCCGTAGCCGGACAGCACGGTCATGAGTGGGCCACCGCCGTTCGTGAACGATGGCGATACCGCGCGACTCACGGCGGCCCCCGGTGCGGATGCGAGTTGATACACAGGCCCGCCTCCCTTCAGGCTGAACCGCGAATACGAGAATTCCGGCCGCAGCCGGAAGGCCTGTCCCGCGAAGCGCACCAGCACCGACACGTCGGCGTGCACGCCAAGGTCGTTGTAGTCCTTGAAGCCCCCCGTTGGCACCGATGCGCCCCCCGAGACGATCACGGCAATTGGACGCGTGGACGCGTTCCCCTGCGCCGAGGCGACCATGGTCGGTGTTGCGACCAGGATGGCGCCGAACAGAACACCTCCGATCATCGAGACGAGACGCGGCTGCTCATTCGCTTGCATGGGGGGACTCCGGAGAGGCGGGAAAACGCCGCGAGCACGGGAGCGCTGGAATCGTACGACGGTCGAGGCTCGGCCGACCGGGGGAAAACGTATCCCCTCGTGGGCCCGGCGCACCATGCCGTGACTCGTCCCAGCACTAGATTCCCAGCCACTTCATCCCACGCCTGCCGATGCCACGCCGGTCGCTCGTCGTTCTCGCCTTCGCCTCGTTGATTCTCTCGGCTTCCCGTGCCTCGGCGCAGGTCGAACGACGCACGCCGGCCAAGCCGCGCCTGGTGGTGCACCTGAGCGTCGATCAGCTGCGACCCGACTATCTCGAAGTCTACGGGCCGCAGTTTACGGCCGGACTCGCGCGACTGCTCCGCGGCGGTGCGTACTTTCCGAACGGCTATCAGGATCACGCGGTGACCGAGACCGCGCCCGGACATTCGACCATGATGTCGGGGCGCTTTCCGCGGAGTACCGGGATCGTCGAGAATGATCGAGGGGTGCTGGACACGGAATCGCCGCTCATCGCCGGGGCGCGTGGAGAGCCGGCGTCGCCGTACCGCTTTCGCGGGTCCACGCTCGGCGACTGGATGCGTTTTGCCGATTCTCGCGCGCGCCTCCTCTCGGTCTCGCGCAAGGACCGGGCGGCGATCCTCCCGTTGGGACGGGCGAAGGGCGAAGCGTACTGGTACGCCCCGCTGAGCGGCTTCTTCACCACGAGTCTCTGGTATGCCGACACGCTGCCAAGCTGGGTCCAACGATTCAATGCCAGAAAGGTGCCGCAGTCGTATGTGGGCAAGCAGTGGAACCTGCTCCTGCCGGCGGCGTCGTACACGGAACCGGACAGCAACCCGCTCGAAGCGGCGGGGAACGGCTACCTGTTTCCGCACACCTTCCCCGATGACGTGCAGAAGGCGGCTCTGCTGCTGATCTACACGCCGATGATGGACGAGCTGACGGCACAGCTGGCGCTGGAGGGCGTCACTGCGCGCGAACTGGGCGCGATGCCCGGAAGGACCGACTTCCTCGCCGTCTCGTTTTCTTCCACGGATGCCGTCGGTCACAAGTACGGTCCCGACTCGCGCGAGCAGCACGACCAGATGCTGCGCCTCGATCGCACGTTGGGGGTCTTCATCGATTCGTTGTACAAGCTCCGCGACTCCTCGACGATCGTCTTCTCGCTCACGGCCGACCACGGCGTGGCCCCCTTTCCCGACTCGGGCTTCACGTCGCGCTATCGCAAGGAGCCGGCGGGACGCACGTCGCTCCGGCCGGTCGCCCGCGCCCTGTACGACGCGCTTGCCCGTGCCGGGGTCGACAGCGCGGGCTACCGAGAGGACGTGGGTGTGCTCTATCTCGACTCGCTCGTCTTCGCTCGCGCTCGCGTGAACCGGGACTCGGTGGCCCGCGCGTACGTCGTGGCGATGTCGAAGGTGGAGGGGGTGCTGCGCGCCGACCTGTTCGCCGACCTCGCGCGGAGCGACACGACGCGGGACGTGATCGCCCGACGCTGGCTGCACATGTACCCCCCGGACCTCCCGGTCATGGCCGTCGTGACGCTCAAGCCGTTCTGGAGCTGGCGCGGTGTGCCCACCGCCAACCACGGTACGCCGCATGACTACGATGCCCGAGTGCCGGTGCTGTTCTACGGCGCAGGCATCCGCCCGGGCTTCTCCAACGACACGGTGCTGGTGGTCGACATCGCACCGACGCTGGCCGCGCTCCTCGAGATCCGCCCCGAGGAGAAGCTCGATGGCCACGTCCTGACGCGCGTAATTCGTTAGGCATGCGGGCGCCACCCCGGCTGCAGCAGGCCTTCGACGAGGCGCGGTTCGGGGCGACGCGAACCCTGAACGTGCGCGAACCGATGCTCAGTGGCGCCGAGGCCTCGCGACGCGCCGAGGGATGGCTGCGGGCCAAGCAGGTGGAGCACGCGGGCGACGTCCTCGTGATCACCGGGCGCGGCAATGGCAGTCCGGGACAGGTGGGGGTCGTGCGGGAGGAGGTCCGGAAGCTGCTTGGGCGGCTCCGGCGTGCCGGCGTCGTGGCCTCGGTCGAGGAGCATACCGCGGGGTCGTTCGCCGTCACACTCGCCCCGCTCCGCGCCCTGTTCGAGGCGCCAGCGCGGACACGCGACGGCCATGTGGGACGACAACGTCGCCCGCCCCCGCGCAACCCCGGCTCGCTCACCGGCCTTTCGGCCGACACGCTTCTCCTCCTGCGGCGGCTGGCCACCCACTCCCTGCACTCGTTAGGCCTGGCCGCCCCCGACGACGGCTTCGTCGAGGCCGAGATGGAACGCGAGTTCGCCCTCGTCTCCCGGGCATGCGGCGGCAACCTCAGCGAGGCAACGCTGCGCGCGGCCCTTGAGCACGCCCTCCTCGAGTTCGAGGAGCACGACGACCGACCCCGACGCTCGTAGCGATCCTGTCGCCGCCACCTCTTCCCTCCCATCCGCTCCCCATGTCCCGCTCCCGCGCGTCGTATGCGCTGCTCCCGGTCCTCCCCGCATTGCTGCTGACGGGTCTCTACACGGCGCCACTCGTGGCGCAGCAGGTCACCGGCTTCACACGCGCCTCGGGTGAGCACCAGCGCGAGCTGGAGCGGGCCGCGATCGCCGTGCCGAGTCCCGAGCGCGCCTCGACGCTCTCCCGCGCCCTCTCGGCCGAACCGCATGTGGCCGGCACCGCGGCACAGGCCCGCACGCGGGACTATGTGATCGCCCAGATGAAGGCCATGGGGCTCGAGACCGAAGTCCGCGCCTACGACATCTGGATGCCGCACCCGACCAGCGTCCGCGCCTGGCGTGTGGACGGGACGACCAAGGAGCTTGACCTGCGGGAGGGGCCCATCGCCGGCGATTCCACGTTAGGTACCACGGGCGAGGTGCTCCCGATCAATGGCTACGCCGGCAGCGGCGACGTCACGGGCGACGTCGTCTTCGTGAACTACGGGCTCATCGAGGACTACGAACAGCTGAAGGCGCTGGGCGTCTCGGTGCGAGGCAAGATCGCCATCGCCCGGTACGGACGGTCGTTTCGCGGGATCAAGGCGCGCGAAGCCGAGAAGAACGGGGCACTCGCCCTCATCATCTATTCCGATCCCCAGGACGACGGGTATGCGCGCGGCGACGTGTATCCCGAGGGGCCGATGCGCCCGGCGACCGGGATCCAGCGGGGCGGCGTTGCGAACGGCAACGGCGACCCCTCGACGCCGGGGTGGGCGAGCGTGGCGGGCGCGAAGCGGCTGCCGGTGTCGGAGCTCAACGTCCCGCACATCCCGGTGATCCCGATCGGATACGGCAACGCGGCGTTGCTCCTGCGAGACCTGCGCGGGACGGCAATCCCCGCCGGTTGGCAGGGGGGGCTGCCGTTTCGCTATCACGTAGGACCGGGGCCGGTGCAGGCGAGGGTCGCGATCGCGACCGACACAGCGACAAAAGCCTACAAGACGATCTGGGACACCTTCGGCATTGTACGCGGACGCGAGCTTCCCGACGAGATGGTGATCATCGGTGCGCATCGGGACGCGTGGGGGCCGGGGGCGGCGGACAACGTGAGCGGAACGGTCAGCGTGCTCGAGGCGGCGCGCGCCGTCATGGAGCAGGTGCGGAAGGGTGAGCGTCCGCGTCGCACCGTAGTCTTCGCGACGTGGGACGCGGAAGAATGGGGGCTCATCGGCTCGACCGAGTATGTCGAGGACGACTCGCTTCGCCTGCTGCGTGGCGCGGTGGCGTACCTGAACCAGGACGTGTCGGCGCAGGGGAGCAGCTTCGGCGGTGGTGGTTCGCCGTCACTGCGCGCGACGCTGCGCGATGTGGTGCGCCAGGTCGACGACCCTCAGGGCGGAAGCGTCTACGCCCGCTGGCGCGCCGCGGCCCGCCTCGCGAGTGATACGCTCGAACCCGCGATGGGCGACCCGGGTGGCGGTTCGGACTTCGCCGGCTTCTACAACCACCTGGGTATTCCCATCTCTGAATGGGGATTCGGGGGAAGTAGCGGCGTCTACCACTCGATGTTCGACTCCTACGCCTGGATGTCACGTTTCGGCGATCCGGGCTTTGTCTACCATGCGACCGCCGCCCGCGTGGGAGCGGCGATGCTGTTGCGCCTGGCTAACGCCGAGCTGCTCCCGTATGACTACGTGGAGTATGCGCGCACCATGCGTCGCTACCTGCCCTCGCTGACCGAGGCCGGGACGGCGTCCGGCGGATCGGTCGACGTGGCGCCGCTCGCGGCGGCGATTACCGCGATGGAGACTGCAGCTGCGTCGTTCGCCACCGTGCGCGACGCGGCGCTCGCCGGCGCGCCGTCGCGGGCGATGTTGCAAACATCCAACCAGGCATTGCTCGGGGTGGAACGCGCGCTGACGCGCCCGGAGGGGCTGCGGACGCGACCCTGGTTCCGGAACCTCATCTACGCCGCGGACGAGGACAACGGCTACTCGACCATCGTCTTCCCGTCGATCAACGAGGCGTTGCGGGCGCGCAATGCGGCGTTGGCGCGGAGCGAGGTGGACGATCTGGCCCTGCGCTTCGTCGCCGCCAGCCGCCAACTCGATCAGGCGCGCGCGGCGCTGGTGGCGGCACCGAAGCGCTGAGAGGCCAGCGCTGGCGACACTGGGAGCGGCGACAGGTGAGGGGCGCTACGCGCGCTGCGCGCGGGTGCGCGGGTGCCCTAATCAGTTCGTTTTCAGGGTGCTACCACGGTGCGGTAGGCGCTCGGCGGAAGATGACCGCCAATGCCACCAGTAGCGCGAGGACCAGGATAGTGCTGGCGATGACGACAGCGATCGTGCCCGGTTCCCGCGGCGGACGGCTCGCCGGAATCTCGCGGAAAACCTCACGCCCATGCTCGCGTTGCCGCTGCCGGACGCGTGCGAGCACGTCGTCGCGAATGGCGTCCATCGCGCCGGGTGCGCTCGGGGTGACGGCCGCATCCGAGGCCGCCGGCGTTTCGTCCGCGCCCGGCGCCTTGGCGCCCGTGGCACTGACGTCCGTGGCACTGACGTCCGACGCTCGATCTGGCCGCGACGAGTCGGGTGACGTGGCGTCTGTCGTCGCGGTGTTCGTCGGGGCCGCGTCCCGGGCGTCGCCGAGCGGCTCGCTGCCTAACGGCTCTAGGGACAACAGCTCGGAGTCTCCCGGCTCAGCGTGTCTCGCCTGAACGCTCGTTGGCGCAGCGCTCGTTGGCCGAACGCCCGTCGGCCCAACCTCTGACGATTCCGTACCCAACGGCTGGGTGCCCGACGGTTCGGTGCCCAGCGGCTCCGCGCCCAGCGGTTCCGCGCCCAGCGGTTCCGCGCCCCGTGGCGCAGCGCCTAACGCTTCGGCGCCCAACGGCTCGACGCCTGGCCGCTCCCTATTCGATCGCTCGACGGCCGTCTCCTCGACCTCGGGCGGCACACCCTCCTTCGGCACACCCTCCCTCGGCGCGACGCCAGACGCCTCCACCGGTACATCCGCCGAGACGTTCACGGATACGACCACCCCCGACGCTGCCGCCGTCGGCGATCCGGGTACCGCATCCCCAGTGCTAGACGCTGATGGTGAGGGGGCTCTCTCCCGAGCCGCGCCCTCCCCACTTTCGTCGTCGTTCGATACCGCCTGCGATGCCGCGTCGGACGCGCCCTCGTCGTCGGACGCGCTCTCGTCCTCACGCCCGCCGCGCTCTTCCGCCGGTTCGGCGTCGAGAGGAGCAGCAACGGAAGGTGGTGGCTCGATGCACACCTCGAGGCGCATCTCAACATCGCCGAGCGCCGACCGGGATTCGTCGCGCGCGTCGTCGCGAGCGCTGTCCCGCAGGTCCGGCGCGTCAAGCGGTGCGTCAAGCGGTGCGTCAAGCGGTGCGTCAAGCGGTGCGTCGGACGGAGACTGGGACCCGGGTGCCTCGGCCGCCTCGGCCTGGAGCGCCCGTTGAGTCGGAACGGGGAGATGCCGGATGTACGCCCGCGGCAAGACCTTGCCGCCTAACGACAGTGCCCGTGGATGGAGCTGCCCGCGCGTAAGGTGAAATCGCTGGATGAGGCTTCGCGGTCGGGCGCGCGAGGAGCGAGGCGCCCCGGAACCGCCGTGGGAGTGCATCTCCTCCTGCCCGCCGGCTACGCCGACCTCGCGCCAAGGAACATCGCCCTTAACGCGAACGGTCTCCTCCGGCGGCAGGTCAGGCATCCCCTCCCGCACCGGTTCCATCGGGATCGCGACCTCGCCGCGCCATCCGCGTTCTGCGTCGCCCGGGAGATTCGCTGCCGGGCCGCCACTCACGCCGCTACTCTCGCCGCTACTCTCGCCGCTACTCTCGCCGCTACTCTCGCCGCTACTCACCTCGCCACCCGCGTGGGCATCCGCGTTCGCGCCACGCGATTCGCCCGACTGCTCAGCGAGAGACGTCGGTGCCGTGGCGTCGCCTCCGCCCAACGCCGGGTCACCGCGCAATGGTAGGGCGTGATCGATCGGCATCGCGCGCGCCCCCGACTCCGGCATCGACGCTGCAGCTGGCGGTGGCAGCGGTGTGACCGCGGCACCGCGCCGTCGCGTCGCGGCAGGCCTCACCGCCGCGGCTGGAGTGACGGCGATGCGCGGCCGTTCACCCGGCGTTCGATCGTCCGGCAGCGTCGCGCGTCCGAACGGCGCATCGTCGCGCCGTTGCGTCGCCGTGCCGCCCGCGGCCGCGTCACCCGATGGTTCGTCCCCAGAGGGCTCGTCTCC
>JBDTUA010000288.1:0-7379 GCA_040007995.1 Gemmatimonadota bacterium
GATGACCACCACGCACGCCGCCGGGCTCCTCGGTCGTCTCGAACCGTCAGCCGCAGCCGCCATCGCGGAGGAGATGTCCACCCAACACATCGCCAGCGTCGTTCGTGCGCTCGACCCCGTGCAGCGCGAACGACTCATGTCCGCCCTTCCGGAGGCGACCCGCGATCCGCTCGCGCGCGTCATTCCCTATCCGCACGGCACCGCCGGGGCGGCGATGGACCCCTCCGTCTTCCGACTCCCCTCCGACGTGATCGTGGCCGACGCCCGCGCGCGACTTCGGCGCGCGGCCCGGGACCTGCTCTACTACGTGTACGTCGTCGATCGTGAGCAGCACCTCGTTGGGGTTCTCGACATCCCGCAACTCATGCTCGCTCCCGCACGCGAACGCCTGAGCAGCGTCATGCAGCACCACGTCGAACAGCTCTCGGCCTGGCTGCCCGTGACGTCGGTGCAGGAGCATCCCGGATGGCAACGACACCATGCGCTTCCCGTCGTCGATGAAGAGCAGCGACTGCTCGGCGCGATTCGCTACCAGACGTTGCGCCGACTCGAGCGGGAGACCGCCGAGCGCGCCCCCGACACCTCGCTGCTGACGGCGCGCGCACTGGGGGAACTCTTCCAGATCGGTACGACCGGCCTGGTCGCCGGCGTGGCTGCCTCCGCGTCGATTGCGCGAGCACGCGAGCGCGGGAGGGGCGCAGAGGGACGCTCGTTCGACGGCGGAACCGAGCCCGAGGGAGAATCGCACGAGTCCGGGGGACACATCCGGGCAACGCCCGCATCTGGCGCGGCGAGTCCGGGCCCCGAGTCCGACGAGGTACCCGATGCGACATGACGCCGCTCCCGGCCTCGCGTCCCTCGCGCGCACGTATCTGCGGACGTTCCCCGGCGATGCCACGCGTCGCCTCGATGACGCCCCCGTGGGCGAGGTCGCGCGCATCGTGCGCGGCGAGCCGGTGCGGTACGCCGTCCCGGTCATGGAACGCCTGGCCCCCGACTTGGCAGCGCAGGTGCTGGCAGAACTTCCGCCCGACGCCGCGCGCGACCTCGTCGGCGCGATGGACCCGGTCCAGACAGCGGCAATCCTCGGATGGATGGATGAGGAGCCACGCGACGCCCTGCTCGCCCGGCTGGACACGGGGCTGGGCCGAGACCTGCGGCAGATGACGAGCTATCCGGCCGAGACGGCGGCACGACTCATGGACCCGCGCGCGGTCGGCTTTCGTCGCGGCGCCACCGTGCATCAGGCCTTGAGCCGGTTGCGCTCGATTCGGGACCGGCGCATCGCCGACATCTTCCTGATCGACGATGATCGGCGCCTGACGGGGCGTGTCCCACTGCAGGTGCTTGCGGTCGCCTCCCCCTCGGCACTGCTCGAATCGCTCGCCGAGTCGCCCGAGGCGGTGCAGGCGATCGACCCTCAGGAAGACGTCATCGAGCGATACACCAAGGGGAGACTCGCCAGCCTTCCGGTCGTGGACTTCGAGGGACGACTGCTGGGGGTCATCCGTTCGGATACGCTGGCCGCCATCGCCCAGGAAGACGTGGTGGCCGACATGCAGGCGATGGTTGGTGTGAGCCGCGACGAGCGGGCGCTCTCCGCGGTCTCCTTCTCGGTGCGACAGCGCCTTCCCTGGCTGCAGATCAACCTCGGCACAGCCTTCCTCGCCGCCGCCGTCGTCGGCCTCTTCGAGGGAACGATTGCGCGCTTCACGGCTCTCGCCATCCTCCTTCCTGTCGTCGCCGGCCAATCGGGAAATGCCGGGGCGCAGGCGCTGGCCGTCACGATGCGCGGGCTCGCCATGCGCGAGATTCGCATCGGGCAGTGGCCGAGCGTCGTGCGAAAGGAGGCCAGCGTCGCCCTCATCAACGGGATTGCGGTGGCGCTCACCACCTCGGGAGGCGTCTACCTGTGGAGTCAATCGGTCGGTTTGTCGCTGGTCATCGGTATCTCGATGGTGCTCTCGATGATTGCGGCCGGAATCGCCGGCGTGCTCGTGCCCACGCTGCTCACCATGGTGGGACAGGATCCGGCGCAGTCGTCGTCGATCATCCTGACAACGGTGACGGACATTGTCGGCTTCGGCAGCTTCCTCGGCATCGCCACGCTCCTCTCGCAACTCCTCTGACCATCCTGGCGCGCGTTGGGCCGGCGCCGGCGGCGGGCGTTCGACACAAGGTCAGCACAAGTTCAACACGAGGTCCACACGCCAGGGCCGGCCACGCGCGTCGCAACCTTTCGGCGGCGGCGGGCATCCAATCGATGAGTGGGCGCAGCTGCGCCGCTCGCACGCGGCACGCCCTCGTCCTTGACGCCTCCCCGTCCGGCCGCCCCACACCTGGAGTGATGCCATGCACGCCTTGCGCGAACTCGGCTCCGACGCTCGCCTCGCGATCCGCCAACTCGTGCACCGTCCAGGCTATGCATCGCTCGCGATCCTGACGCTGGCGCTCGGACTCGGTGCGACCGTGGCGCTCGGAAGCGTGGTGCGCGCCGTCCTGGTGCGCCCACTGCCGGTGACCGACGAACGTGCACTTCGCGTCTTCTGGTCAGACTACAACTGGCGTGGCGTCGAATTCGACTATCTCACGGAACGGACGCGCGCCTTCTCCGCGCTCGCCGCGTATTCGGACGAACTCACGGCGCTGCGCACCGCCGACGGGAGCACGGTGATTTCCGCGACGGTCGCCTCGGCCGGGCTCTTCGAAGTTCTCGGCGCGAAGCCCTTGCTCGGGCGCACCTTTCGCCCTGGCGAGGATCGCCCGGGACACGAGCCCGTGGTGGTGTTGAGCTATCGACTGTGGCAGGACCAGTTCGCCGGCGATCCATCGATCGTGGGTCGTCGAGTGGTGCTCGATGGCGCCGCGACTACGGTGATCGGCGTCATGCCCGCGTCGTTCTGGTTCCCTACCCCGGACTACCGACTCTGGCGTCCCCTCGACCTCGACCCCTCGAGCGGGATGTACCAGGGAAACGGCTGGCTCGTGCTGCTCGGACGAGTACGTCCCGGCGTGTCCGAGGCGCAGCTGACGGACGACGTCTCGGCGATGGCCACCGCGCTCGGCGAGCGCTTTGAGTATCCGGCCGCGTGGGACAAGACCAAGGGGGCGTTCGTGCGCCCGCTGCGGACCTATCTGGTCGGCGACATGGCGCCGGCACTGCTGCTCCTGCTCGGCGCCGGGACGCTGATCCTGGTGATGGCCTGCGCTAACGTGGCGGCGCTCGTGCTCGCCCGCACGACCGATCGCACGCACGAGATCGCGCTGCGCGTCGCGTTAGGCGCCGGGCGCTGGCGTCTCGCCCGACAGCTGCTTTCGGAATCGATGGTGCTGGCGATCGCGGCCGGTGTGGTCGGGGCGTTCATCGCCGCAATCGGCTTCCGGATGCTGGTGTCGAGCCTCCCGCTCAGTGGCGGACTCGGGGCGACGATCCACCTGGACTGGGGTGCCTTCGCCGCCGGATTGCTGCTGGCGGCGCTGGTCGGGCTCGTGGTGGCGGCCGCCCCCGCCCGCGACCTGCTCGCCGGCCGCCTGCAGGGAATCGGCGGACAGCGCGGCGCGACCGGGGCCGGGCGACGCACCGGCCGACTGCACGCAGTCCTGGTCGCGTCCGAATCTGCAGTCGCCGTGATCCTCGTGGTGGGAGCCGGCCTGCTCATCCGGTCCGTCGGGTCGCTCTATGCCCTCGAACTCGGCTTTGCGCCTGACGGAGTGACGGCGATTGACCTCTTCGCCGGCAGCCGCGATGTGGAACGCGCCACACGCGAGCAGTTCTATCCCATGCTCGTCGACCGCGCGGCCGCGCTCCCCGGCGTGACCGGGGCGGCGCTTACGAGCCGGCTCCCAGTGCGCGACGGCGGCTGGCAAGGCCCCGTCGCCATCGAGGACAACCCCGCCCTCCAAGGCACCGCCGCGCCCAACGCGATGTTTCGCATGGTGACCCCCGACTACTTCAAGGTGATGGGCATCGCCCTGAGGACCGGGCGCGTGCTCGCCTCCACCGATCGCGCCGGTACGCCATCGGTCAGTGTCGTCAGCGCGGCGTTTGCCGAACTGGCGTGGCCCGGCAAGGATCCGATCGGACGTCGTTATCAATCTGGTGCGTCGGAGAGCCGCGAGTGGATCACCGTGGTCGGCGTCGTCGACGACATCAAGGTGGCCAGCATCACCGGAAGCAATCCGCCGGTTCACTACGTTCCCCTGGCCCAGGCATCGGACCCGCCGGAGGGTGCAGTACTCGTCGTGCGCAGCGCGAGCAGCCAGACGATGGCGATCCGTCGCCTGGTGCATGACCTCGAGCCACGCGTCGCCGTTGGGCGCATCACCGACATGCAGGATGTGATCGACACCGCCCTCGCCGAGCCGCTGAGGCTCAGGTTCTTCCTCACGTTGTTCGCGGCGCTCGCACTGGTGCTTGGGATCGTTGGCGTGTACTCCGTCGTGTCGTATTCGGTGGCGCGCCGGCAGGGCGAATTCGGGGTGCGGATGGCGCTCGGGGCCGCGGGCGCGTCCGTCGCTCGGCACGTCGTGCAACGTGGCGTGACTCCGGTGGCCATCGGGACGGCGGTCGGGGTCGCCGGCGCACTCCTTCTGGGACGGCTGGCGGCGCGCTTCGTCTTTGGCGTCTCGCCGTCGGACCCCGCCAGCGTCGCTGCGGCAGTCGCCGCACTCCTGTCAGCGGGGGTGGTCGCCGCGGTCGTGCCGGCGTGGCGTGCGGCCCGCGTGAGTCCGATGGTCGCCTTGCGCGGCGAGTAGCGGCGCTGCAAGGGCGGCGAGGGCGGCGAGGGCGGCGAGGGCGGCGCCGAGGGGGAACTATCCAAACGGCGTATGGCGAGCATCGGCGAGCGCACGCTATTCTGCGGCGTGCCCCGACTATCACCCTGGTCGACGGTGCTTTCCCCCGGTCGCTCCACTCGCGCGCCCCATGAACGAGACACTCTTTCCACTTCTATCGGCGGCCCAGCTCGAACGGATCGCCGCACTTGGTGAGCGCCGCCATGTCGCGGCCGGCACTGTGCTCGTCGAACCGGGTGAGCGAACCGCTCGCTTTTTCGTTGTGTTGCGTGGAGAGATCGCGCTCGAGCGGCACGACGGCAACGGAACGGAGCGGCTGGCCAGCTTCGTTCCCGGGATGTTCACCGGAGAGTTGAGCGTCCTGTCCGGGCGACGCGGACTGGCGCGCATTCGGGCGTCGCAGGACAGCGATGTCGTCGATGTGGATCGCGCCCACCTGCTCGCCCT
This sequence comes from Gemmatimonadota bacterium, assembly GCA_040007995.1. GTDB lineage: Bacteria > Gemmatimonadota > Gemmatimonadetes > Gemmatimonadales > Gemmatimonadaceae > SCN-70-22. Next base: position 5,242 of record JBDTUA010000288.1, read on the forward strand.
CATGCAGCACGACGCGACCGTCGGCGAGTTGGTGCTGCGCGCCTTTATTCTTCGCCGAGTGGAGCTCGTCGCGCACGGACTCAGCGAGGTGGTGGTGCTCGGGTCGGCGCACTGCGGCTCCACCCTGCGGGTCAAGGAGTTTCTGACCCGAAACGGCCACCCGTACTCGACCGTCGACCTCGATAGCGATGACGGAGCACAGGAGCTGCTCGACCGCTTCCACATCGGACCGCGCGACGTGCCGGTCCTCATCTGTCGCGGCACGATCGTACTTCGCAATCCAACCAACGAGGAGGTCGCCGACTGTCTCGGCTTTAACGACGCGATTGACGCATCGCAGCTGCGCGATGTCGTCGTCGTAGGCGCGGGGCCGGCGGGGCTTTCTGCCGCCGTGTATGCGGCATCCGAGGGACTCGACGTGCTCGTCGTGGAGCAGGTCGCGCCCGGCGGTCAGGCCGGTGCCAGTTCGCGCATCGAGAACTACCTTGGATTCCCAACCGGAATCTCGGGTGAAGAACTGTCCTCGCGCGCGCTGACCCAGGCGGAGAAGTTCGGCGCCCAGGTCATGATCGCCAGGGAAGCGGTCAAGCTCTCGTGCGGTGACCGGACGCACACCGTCGGACTCGACGGCGGCGTACGTATTCCCGCACGAGCGATCGTCCTCGCGACAGGTGCCGCCTACCGCCGCCTCTCCCTCGACAACCTCTCGCAGTTCGAGGGGTTGGGGGTGTACTACGCGGCCACACATATCGAGGCACAGCTCTGCGTCCACGAAGCGGTGATCGTCGTCGGCGGTGGCAACTCTGCCGGTCAGGCGGCCGTGTTCCTCGCAGATCGGACATCGCACGTATACATGCTGGTGCGATCAGGGGGGCTCGCCGCGACGATGTCACGCTACCTGATCCAGCGCATCGAGGATCACGATCACATCACGTTACTCACGCGCACATCCGTCGAGGCACTGGAAGGCAACTCGCATCTCGAACGCGTCGCGTGGCGAAACGCCGATTCGGGTGAGCGGGAGGTACACGAGATCCGACATCTCTTCTGCCTGGCCGGCGCCGATCCCTGCACGCATTGGTTGGACGGCTGCATCGCACTCGACGATCGAGGCTTCGTGAAGACCGGCGCCGACCTCACCGCAGAGGAGCTCGCGCACATGGAGTGGCCGATCGCCCGCGCGCCCTATCCCTTCGAGACCAGCCTCCCCGGGGTCTTCGCGGTCGGCGATGTGCGCAGTCGAAGCGTGAAGCGGGTCGCTTCGGCAGTGGGAGAGGGCTCCGTCGCCATCTCGTCGGTTCACCAGGTGCTGGCTGAGTGACGCCGCGACTGGCGATCCATGTCTCAGGGCGCAGCGCGTCGGCCTGACGCCCACCATTTCCTCAACCAGGTACGCCCAATGCCCGATGCATCCTGCGCTCATATCAAGGCCATCACCACCATTCGCACCGCCAAGCGTCACGAGTGTGTCACCTGCGTCGAGATGGGGGCCAGCTGGGTGCACCTTCGGACCTGTCAGGAATGTGGAATCACGCTCTGCTGCGACAGCTCGCCGAACCAGCATGCGAGCCAGCACGCCCACGCCACCGGACACCCCGTGATCTCGTCGGCGGAACGCGGCGAGCGCTGGCTCTTCTGCTATCCCGACGAAGCGTTCGTGGAGTACTGAAGCAAGCGCGCACCCGCCGGATCTCTCCTGCCTCAGCTGAGTGGCGGGCACGGGGCAGGCAGAGGTATGATCTCGCGTCATCGTTGCCGGAGCGCTCGTCTGCCCTTTCCCGTTCCGACAGGTGAAACCTTGCCCGTCCCGATCCAGCACACGCTCGCCGCCCTGCTCCTTGCCTCTCTTGCCGCTTGTCACTCCCCGGCGCCGACGGTCACGCCCCGACCTGCGGTGACCGCCGCGCCGGATGCCGCCGAACAACGCTTGCATAACGACTGGGCCTGGCTCTCCCGATACCGCGATGAGAACGCGCAGCTCCCGGCACCGGCAGCGGGCGAACAGCGCGTCGTCTTCTACGGCAACTCCATTACTGACGGGTGGGCCCGCCTCTTCCCGCAGCAGTTTCCCGGCCTCCCGTACATTGGACGCGGCATCGGCGGACAGACCACCCCGCAGCTGCTGGTGCGATTCCAGC
>JBDTUA010000289.1:0-7378 GCA_040007995.1 Gemmatimonadota bacterium
CGCGACCGCAACTCGGTGAGCTGCTTTCGTAGCGCGAGCGCATCGGCGTTGGATGGATCGAACTCCAGCCCGGCCTCGACCTCCACGGCCGCGGCGCCGAAGTCGCCGCGCTGCGCGAGGATCCGGGCCAGGTAGAAATGCGCCAGCGCAATCGACGGATCGGCAGCGATCGTAGCCCGATACGCCGCCGCCGCCTCGTCGAGCGCGCCGGCCTGCAGCCGCAGGTTGGCGAGGTTGAACTGCGCGAGTGGCTCGTGCGCATTGATGCGGAGCGCCTGCCGATAGGCGGCCTCCGCCCCGGCGCCATCGCCGCTTCCCGCGAGCGCGATGCCGAGGTTGATCCACGCGAGGGGCTGGACGCGGTCGAGCGCGAGGCTGGCGCGGTATGCGACGATCGCTTCGGCGGGGCGACCGGCGTCGGCGAGGGCGAGCCCGAGGTTGAGCGGCAGTCGCGGGCTGGAAGGATCCACCTCCATCGCGAGGCGATACGTGGCCGTCGCGCCGTCGGCGTCACTTCGCGCGCGGGCCTTGTCGGCGAGATAGCCCAGGGCGGTGGCCCAGCGCGAGCGAAGGAGTGGCTCCGCTTCGCCAGCGGTCGTCAGCTGCTGGACCAACAGCGCGCGCGTCGCCGCGTCGCGACCCGCCGAGAAGTGCAGCGCCGCCAAGGCGAGCGCCCGGACGTCGAGGTCCTCGTGCTGCGCCAGCCGACGCAACCGGTCGAGCGCCGCCTTCCCTGGCAACACGTCGCGTGCAAGCTGTGCGTCGACGAACGAGGCGAGCCCCGCGAAGACCGCAGCCGTGTGTCGGTCGGTGGGGAGGAGGAGGAGTTCGGCGGCGCGCGCGGGATCGCTCGCGCGTTCGCCTGCGAGGACTGAGGCGATGGCGGGCGCGACTGGCTTCACCTCGCCGTACCAGTCGTGCAGCTGGCGGTCCAACGACGACTCGGCGCGGTCGGTGTGGCAGCTGCGGCAGGCACTTCGGATCCCGAGGGCGCTGTCGGCCAGCGGGCGCGGGACGGGGATGGCGTGGTCGCTGCGCGTATACCGGATGGCCGTACCGACCTCCGGCTCCTGAAGATACGGCATGTGGCAGGACACGCAGCGACTCCCCGGCGAATTCGGGGCGTGGTGCGTGTGGCGTTGCGGCTGCTCGGCCTTGCTGGCATGGCACGAGGTGCACTGCCGGTCGTCGAGTCGTCCCGGCAAGGGGCGCCCCTGCACGTCACGATAGCCCTGGGAGTGCGGATCATGGCAGCTGGTGCAGGTCATGCCGCCGTTCACGTAACAGTCCGAGGCGCGATGTCCCTCCTGGTAGGCGAAGGTCCGCACGCGTCCATCGGGGAGGTGCGCGGCATCCCCAAGCTGCGGATAGCGCAGCGAATAAAAGGCCTCGAGCGTCATCCCCGATCGGTATCCGCCGCGGAGCCGATCCTTGAGCGCGTGGCACTGGAAGCACGTTCCCAGGGACTGATCCTTTGTCAACGTCGCCAAGGGGCGCATCCCGATCTCGCCGCGGGCGACGGCCGCAGCGTCGCCGACGAGTGCGATGTGTCGGCGTCCGGGGCCGTGGCACGACTCGCAGTTGATGGCCAGCGAGGTGTACGTCGTGCGGTATCGGTGCGCGGTCGTGTCGGCGGTCACGGTGACCTGCGAGCCGTGACACGACTGGCAGTTGGTGAATCGCAGTTCGTCTCCCAGCACTCGGCTCGGTGGCCAGTCGCCGCAATCCGACAGCTGCATCGCAGCGGTGATCGCGACCCAGCCACGGCCGGCGCGTCCCTCGGTGTTGCAGAACCATCCGGGCGACGGCTCCCGGTGCCGCTCCCACGGGAGGAATCGCACCGTGCCGTCGACGACGCGGGTGATGAAGCCCTGCGTTCCCCCACCCTGCATGTGGCCACCGCCGACCACGCCGTCGACGGAGATCGCGCGCTCGGGCTTCGCGTCCTGTCGCACGACGAAGCGCCAGCGTCCGCCGCGAACCTCGGGTATGACGACGGCATCGCGGAAGCGGATTGGCGTGCCGTCGAACGGGGCGAGCAGTTGCACCTGTCCGGGGTCGCCCCCTGCCGCTGCGTGTGTGGAGCGCGACCAGGCGTCGAAGGCGGCGCGATGACACGAGGCGCACGCCGTCGATCCCACAAAGTCGGCGGGGGATGTAGAGTCCGCGATGAAGACGACGCGAGGGGGCGGAAGAGGGGCGAGTACGGTGTCGCCTCCCCCCGGAACGGCGCTCCGCCTGGAGAGCGCGAAGAGCGCCACGACGACCGCCACCGCGGTGATCGCGATCGATCCCCACAGGCGAGTGCGCGCCGGTCCCCGCGGCGATCCCGATGGGGGAGTCGCGTGGGCAGCGGGTGAGTGTCGCGGCGGGGAGGTGGTCGTCTTGCGCTTCTTCGCCATATCAGCCGGCACTCCAGCGGCCGCGCGCGAATCGCATACGAGCGGTGCGTGTCATGGTCTGCTCCACGCGGGGCCTTCGCAGCGACACAGCACGCGGAGATACGCGACGAGCGCGCGAAGTTGCGCATCAGTCAGCGTTGCCCCAAACGCCGGCATGCGGGGGCTGCGATTCATGATTGCGCCCCCGCCGGCAATCGTGTCGTAGAGGGCGTCGTCCGCGCGACGCGACATCACGCTGGCGTCGGCATGCGCGGCGGGCGTCACGGGGAGATATCGGGCGTTGGGGCCGTCGCCCTTGCCGCGCGCGCCGTGGCACGAGGCGCACCAGGCCGCGTACAACGCTGCGCCGTCCGCGACGCCCACGACGGCCGCCCCGCCCCCGGCTGCCGCCGCCGGAACGCGCCCATCGCCCGGGAGCGACTGCAGGTAAAGCACGATCGCATCGCGCGTGGCGGGTAGCATGACGGTGCGCGGCATCAGGCTCCCGGGCACGGTTCGTTGCGGCGCGTCGATCATGGCGGCGATGTAGTCGGCGCTGCGTCGTTCGCGTACCGTGCGCAGGTCGGGGGCGAGTCGCCCGCCCTCACGGCCGAAGGCGTGACAGCCAAGACACGGGAGCTGCTCGCGCAGGAGCGTCTCCGCCTTGTGTATCGCAAAGGGCGTGGGCTGGTCGGTGGCGCCTCCCTGCGCCTGAGCAGAGGCGGCCGTCGTGAGCCAGACGCCGACCAGCATCCCGCGACCGATGCGCAGGATGTGCGCATCGCGGTCTCCGCGGGTCACCGGGGTGGCGAAGGGCTTCGGGCGGTGCAGTCGTCGCATGCGCTCCGGCGTCGTCCGGTCGGCGGTGGGGGGAGCAGGGGCGAGCAGTGGCGAGCAGTGGCGAGCAGTGGGGGCGGCGCCGCATGATCATCATCGACCACGCATCGAGCAACCCCCGCCGGAGCGCGCGACTGCGCGACTACTCGCCGTCCTCGCCGTCGCGACGACTTTCCACGACCGTCCCGTCGGGGGCGACGATCTCCACGGGGAGGCCGACGACCTCGGCGAGCAACCCGGACTTCCGGCTCGCCCCCCAGAGCTCGAGGCGCAGCACGCTCGCACGTGGGTCGGGGACGGCGGTGATGCGCAGCGCGCGCTCGGTCCAACGGACCTTCACTCGCTCCACGCCGCCCACGTGACCACGATCGAAGCCGTCGGCGACGCGCAGGATCGCCGAGAGGCGGACGATGCGGTCGCGCGAGTGGCGGTCGAGTCGCCCGAAGTTGGCATGCGTGCGCTTGGGCGGGGCGCCGCGGTGGTAGCGCGCGACGTTCGCCACCAGCACTTGCTCCACCGGCGACATGCCGAGCAGCTCGGCGTGCAGGATCAGGTGATAGGAATGCTTGTGATGCTTGTCGTAGTTGATGTGATAGCCGACGTCGTGCAGCAAGGCGGCGTCGGCCAGGACCTGGCGGTCTCCCGGCTCGCAGCCCAGGCGGGACCCGATGGCGTCGAACAGCTGCAACGCCAGGCGCTGCACGTGCTGCGAGTGCGGCGCTTCGTAGTGACAGCGCTCGGCGAAGGTGCGGACCGAGCGCTCGCGCGCCTCGCCCGGGTCGGCAGGAATGGCCTGCACGTGCGCGCTCTCGAGCAGGAGCCCTTCGCGGATCCCATACTTGGAGACGACGAGTTCGCGCGCGTCGAGGCGCGCCATCACTTCCGCGGCGACGGCGAGTCCCCCGACGATGATGTCCGAGCGCTCGATGTTCAGCCCGCGGATCCGTGCGCGCTCCTCGGGGGAGCTGGCCTGCAGGAGGTCGATGATGTGCTCGAGCTCCTCGCGCGGGACGCGCGTCCCGTGTACTCGACCGGCGGCGCTCTTCGTTCCCTGCCGGTAGAGATAGATCCCGGCGAGGTTCGTGAACGTACCGCCCGAGGCAATGAGCTGCGACCCGCGCCAGTCGCGCAGCGGGAGGACTTCGCGGATCTGTTCGCGCACGTGGGCGCGCAGCTTCCGCACGTGCTTCCGACGTGGGGCCAGACCGAGGAACTGCTCGGTCATCCGGATCGCGCCGTAGGGCATCGAGACGAGTCGCTCGAGCAGGCCGTCGGCGCTCATCGCGAGTTCGAGCGAGCCACCCCCGAGGTCCATGACGACTGAACGCCCGCGGGCGAGGTCGAAGTGCGCGAGCGCAGAGCGGAAGGCAAGGTGCGCTTCCTCCTCACCGTGCAGGAGCCGTACGCGCAGCCCCGTCTCGCGCCGCACGGTGTCGAGGAACTCGCGCCCGTTGGCGGCATCACGCACCGCACTGGTGGCCACCGCCTCGACCTTCGACGCGCCGTACTGTTTGGCGAGCGTGGCCATGCGCTGCAGCGCCTCGAGCGCATGCTGCATCGATTCCTCGCGCAGCCGACCGGCACGATCGACGCCGGTGCCGAGCCTGGGCGCGGCCTTCATCTCGTCGAGGACCTTGATGCGTCCCTCATCCGAAACGTCGGCGATGATCTGCCGGATGGAGTTGGAGCCGATGTCGATCGCCGCCAACCGTACGCCGTCCGCCGGACGGGCCGCCACCTTGCGGAGGGGGAGGACGCGCGGGCGGGCGGTGCTTCCCATCGTCAGGCGCTCTCCGCCGTCGCCTTCTCGTCCATCTCGAAGCGATGCTTGATCTGCTTCCCTTCGGCCAGGTACACGGCGTCCTCTCCGATGTTGGTCGCCAGGTCGGCGACGCGTTCGAGGTTGCGGCTGACGAGCAGGAGCTCCAGCGCCGGGTTGATGGTCCGGGCATCGGCCATCATATGCGTGAGCAGGATGCGGAAGAGCGAATTGTGCAGCGCATCGACGGCGTCGTCCGCCTTGCAGACCTCACGCCCGAGCGCGCCGTCGGCGCGAATGAAGGCGTCCAGCGCATCGCTGAGCATGCGGCGGGCGCGACGGGCCATGTCCTCGATCTCCGGATCGGGGACGATCGACGAGCGCAGGGCGATAAGCCGCAGCGCCGACTGCGCAATGTTCACCGCATGGTCGCCGACGCGCTCCAGGTCACTCGAGACCTTGATGGCACTGATGATGAAGCGCAGGTCGCGCGCCATCGGCTGCTGCAGGGCGAGCAGTTCGACGGCCAGCGACTCGACCTCGATCTCGAGCGTATCCACCTCGTGATCGGCCTGGATCACCGCGTCGGCCTTCTCCTTGTCGCGCGTGAGCAGGGCGTCGACCGCGAGGTCCACCAGTTCCTCCGAACGCGCCGACATGTCCAGCAGGCGCTGCTTGAGCGTCGCGAGCTGGTCATGAAAGTGGCGAAAGCCGCTGGTGCTGCCGGCGGGGGTCATCCGAATCTCCCGGTGATATACGCCTCGGTGCGTTCTTCGCGAGGCGTGGTGAAAATACGCTCCGTCGCGTCGACTTCGACAAGTCGTCCGAGATAGAAAAAGGCCGTCTGGTCCGACACGCGCGCGGCCTGGTGCAGGTTGTGGGTGACAATGACGATCGTCAGCTCCGACTTGAGCTCATGGAGCAGATCCTCGATTTTCTGCGTGGCGATCGGGTCGAGCGCGGAGCAGGGCTCATCGAGGAGCAGGACTTCCGGGTGATTGGCCAGGGCGCGCGCGATGCACAGTCGTTGCTGCTGCCCGCCGGAGAGGCCGAGCGCGCTCTGTTTCAACCGGTCCTTCACTTCATCCCAGAGCGCCGCACGCTGCAGCGCCGACTCGACAATTTCGTCGAGCTCCACGCGCGTGACCGCACCGTTGATGCGCGGGCCGTACGACACGTTGTCGTAGATCGACTTGGGGAAGGCATTCCACCGCTGGAAGACCATCCCGACCCGCTGGCGGAGCTGCACGACGTCCATCTCGCGCGCGTTGAGGTCCTCGCCATCGAGGAGCATCGTCCCGGCATGTCGCGTCCCCGGAATAAGCGCGTTCATCCGGTTGATCGAGCGCAGGAAGGTCGATTTGCCACACCCCGACGGACCGACGAAGGCGGTGACCGATCGAGCGGGCATCGGAAGGTCGATGTCGAAGAGCGCTTGTTTGGGGCCGTACCAGAAGGAGAAGCGGCGTGCTTCGATGGAGCCAGACGGAGCGGTCGGGACGGGGGACGGGGGACGGGGGACGGGAGTGGCTGCGCCGGTGGTCATCCGAACCTTCCCGTGATGTAGGCTTCCGTCCGAGGGTCGGTTGGCGTCGTGAAGAGCAAGTTCGTCGGGGCGACCTCTACCAGTTCGCCCTCCAGCATGAAGGCGGTGCGGTTCGAGACGCGGGCGGCCTGCTGCATGTTGTGGGTCACGATGACCATCGTGACCACACCGCGCAGTTCATAGACCAGCTCCTCGACCTTCTGCGTCGACAGCGGGTCGAGCGACGCGGTCGGTTCATCGAGGAGCAGGACGCGTGGGCGGGTGGCGAGCGCGCGCGCGATGCACAGACGCTGCTGCTGCCCGCCGGAGAGGGCGATCGCCGAGTCCTTCAGGCGATCCTTGACCTCATCCCACAACGCCGCGCTGCGCAGCGAACGCTCCACGATCTCGTCGAGTTCCCGGCGCGTCGGGGCTGCTCCCCCAAACCCCTTGAAGCCGGCGGCGACGTTGTCGCGGATCGACATCGTGGGGAAGGGGTTCGGTCGCTGGAAGACCATCCCGATGCGACGGCGCACCTGGATCGGCGAGGCGCTGCGGGCGTAGATGTCGTGTCCGTCGAGCAGCACTTCGCCCTCGGTGCGTGCCCCGGGAATTGTCTCGTGCATCCGGTTGAGGCAGCGCAGCAACGTCGACTTGCCACAGCCGGAGGGGCCGATGATCGCGGTCACCTGGCCGTCCTGGAAGCCGATGTTCACGTCGCGAACGACACGCGACGCGCCGTAATAGGCGTCGAGCCGGCGTACCGCGATGCGCACCGCCGGCGTCGCGGTCGCGTTAGGCACCGTCGACGATGCCTGCGGGGGCAGATCGGAAGCAGGTGGTGTCGGCACCGGTGGGACCGGGACGCGCGGACGT
>JBDTUA010000290.1:0-7352 GCA_040007995.1 Gemmatimonadota bacterium
TCGAGTCGATGACGTCGAGCGAGAGAGCCGGCATTTCTTGAGAAGACGAGAAGACGAGAAGACGAGACGGGACGAGACGGGACGGGACGGGGGGCGAAGTTGGATGCGAGCGGAGACTCGACGCGAGCAGGGGTCCTACTCCCGTTCGACGACCATCGCGAACCCCAGCCCGCCCGCGGCGCACACCGTCATCAGGCCAAACTGTCCGTCGCGACGCGCCAGCTCGTGGCAAAGAGTCGTGGTGATGCGAGCGCCGGTCGCGCCGAACGGATGACCGATCGCGATTGAGCCGCCCAACACATTCAGCCGCTCCGGATCCACCTCGCCCACGGGCGTGCTGAAGCCGGCGCGCTCCGCCCACTGCTGCGACGTGAAGCCCTGGAGGTTCGAGAGCACCTGCGCCGCGAACGCCTCGTGCATGTCGACGAGCGTCATGTCGGCGAGTGAGAGTCCGGCGCGCTGCAGCGCTACGGGCGCGGCCAGGACGGGAGCCATGAGCAGCTGCTCACCTGGGTCGAGCGCCGCGTACGCATATGACCGGATGTAGCCGATCGGTTGGTAGCCGAGCGCGGCGGCCCGCTCCTCGCTCATCAGGAGGACCGCGGCGGCGCCGTCTGTCAGGGGAGAGGCGTTGCCGGCGGTCACGCTTCCGTAGCGACGGTCGAAGACCGGCTTGAGCGCCGCGAGCGCCTCGAGCGTCGCGTCGTCACGAATGCCGTTGTCCCTGTCGAGCGCCGAGTCGAATCGCGGCGGCACCCAGACGGGGGCAATTTCACGGGTGAGGCGACTGTCGGCGGTTCCGGCACTCGCGCGCCGATGTGAGCCGAGGGCAAAGAGATCCTGCGCTTCCCGCGATATGCCGTTGATCTTCGCCATCTTTTCGGCGCTTTGTCCCATCGACTCGCCCGTGGTCGGCTCTGCGATGGCCGGGGTGATGGGGACGAGGTCGCGCGGACGGATGCGGGCCAGCGCTTGCACCCGCTTCGCGAGCGACTTCGCCCGCGAGGCCGCAACGAGGGCGTCCGAGAATCCCCTCGAGTGCAGGATCGGGACGTTCGAGAGCGACTCGGCGCCCCCCGCGATGACGACGTCGGCGTGGCCAAGCGCGATCTGATCGGCGCCATCGGTGATCGCCTGGTTGGCGCTCGCGCAGGCGCGGCTGACGGAATACGCCTGCACGCCCTTCGGCAGTAGCGGCATCAGCGATATCTCGCGCGCGATGTTCGGGGCGAGCACGGAGTGGACGACGGTGCCGAAGACGAGCGCGTCCACCGATTCACCGCTCAGGTTGGTGCGCTGCACCAGCTCGGCCACGCAGAGTCGACCAAGCTCGATGGCCGACAGCGCCTTGAGCGCCGTTCCCGACTTCGCGAAGGGCGTACGGACTCCTTCCACGATGGCGACGCGGCGACCGATACGGGACGAGGACATGAGGCGAGAGTCGGAGGGGCGGATGTGCGAAGGGCGGGGCGACGGGTACTCGATCCTTGAATATTGCAGCGAACTCCCCCGCGCGCCGAACGAAATCGGCCGCGCGCACGGTCAGTCGCATCGAATACCTGCGAGGATCCAAGTGTGGCGTCGGCGGGAGCCGTGTCCACGGGGGGAGTCGTGCATACCGTTCAGCAGCGCTTGCACCCGGCGCGTTTGTTGAGGGTATTCGTCGGCCGCGCCGAGGCGCGCCTCCTGCTCGCCATCCCCCCTTCCGCTTTCTCGATGTCCCACGAATTCCGTCGCTCCTCCGTTGTCCCCTCCCTGGTTGCGCTCGCCTTCGCACTGGGGGCGTCTTCGTCGCTCACCGCGCAGCAGCGGCCGCGCCCGCCCGCCACCGCCGCGACCGCCGCTTCACAACCTCCGAGTGCTGCCGGGGGCGCGTCCGGGCGTCCTGCAGCCGATCCGGACGGCGTGCGCATCATCCCGGACACCGTTATCACTTCGACCGACGCCGTCACCATCAAGGGGAAGCCGGTTCCCTATCGGGTAACGGTGGGGACACAGCCGGTGTGGGACGAGAAGGGCGCGCCGATCGCCTCGATGTTCTATACCTACTATGAGCGCTCGGATGTCTCGGATCGAGATGCGCGCCCGCTGGTGATCTCGTTTAATGGCGGCCCGGGCTCCGCGTCGGTCTGGATGCACATCGCGTATACGGGGCCACGGCAGCTGCGCATCGACGACGAGGGGTATCCCGTGCAGCCATACGGTGTCCAGGCCAACCCGAATTCGATACTCGACGTGGCCGACATCGTGTATATCGACCCGGTGAATACCGGTTTTTCCCGCATCCTTGGCGACGCCAAGCGCGAACAGTTCTTCGGCGTGAACGAAGACATCGCGTATCTCGCGCGCTGGGTCGACGCATGGGTGACTCGGCACTCCCGCTGGACGAGCCCGAAGTACCTCATCGGGGAGAGCTACGGGACGACGCGCGTGGCAGGCCTTGTCGCGCGACTGCAGGGGTCGCACTGGATGTTCTTCAACGGCGTGATCCTCGTGTCGCCCACCGCCATGGGGGTGGATCGCGATGGTCCGATGTCGAGCGCGTTGCGGCTGCCGTACTTCGCGGCGACAGCCTGGTACCACAAGGCGCTGAGCCCCGAGCTGCAGGGGCGCGACCTCGAACAGTTGCTCCCTGAGGTGGAGACCTTCACGATCGAGAAGCTGCTGCCCGGCCTTGCACGTGGCGGATCGCTCCCGGTGGCGCAGCGCCAGGAACTGGTGCGGCAGTTCGCGAAGTACAGCGGGCTTTCCGAGCGGGCAGTGGCGGAGCAGAGCCTGCAGGTCCCGACGCAGTTCTTCTGGAAGGAGTTGTTGCGCGCGCGAGGGGTGACCGTGGGGCGCCTGGATTCGCGCTACGAAGGGCTGGATCGGACGGATGCCGGGACGTCGCCCGACTTCGACCCGGCGCTCACGGCATGGAATCATGCCTTTGCCCCCGCGATCAACCACTACCTGCGTGACATCCTCAAGTTCAAGACCGACCTCCAGTACTGGCTCTTCGGCCCTGTCAACCCGTGGAACAGGAGCGGGGAAGAGACGGGCGAGGCGCTTCGCCGCGCGATGGCGGAGAATCCGTATCTTCACCTCATGGTACAGAGCGGTTACTACGACGGCGCCACCGACTACTTCAACGCGAAGTATTCGATGTGGAACCTCGATCCGGCAGGACGCGTCCAGGATCGGATGACGTGGAAGGGCTACAGATCCGGACACATGATGTACCTGCGGCGTGACGACCTCGCGACCTCGAACGAGGATATTCGCCAGTTCATCGCGCGATCAACGCCGCGTCCCGGCCAGCCGGCGAAGCGTTAGGCATGGCGACCCGATGAGCGCACTGATCGTGCCCGACTGGCGGGCGACCGCCCTCGACGCGCTGGCCGACGGCGCGTTCGACGTGCTGGTCATCGGCGGCGGGATTGTGGGGTGCGGGATCGCGCGCGATGCCGCACTGCGCGGCCTGCGCGTGGCGCTGTGCGACAAGGGGGACCTCGCGAGTGGTACGTCGAGCCGATCCTCGCGCCTGGTGCATGGCGGTGTGCGCTACCTCGAGCACGGCCATCTGCATCTCGTCTTTGAATCAAGTCGCGAGCGCCGCCGGTTGCTGCGCATCGCCCCGCACCTGGTACGTCCCCTGTCCTTCACGTGGCCCGTGTACGACGGTGCCCGCGTGGCGCGCTGGAAGCTGCTGGCGGGGCTGACGCTCTACGACGCGCTGGCGCTCTTCGGGAACGTCGGGAATCATCGGCGGCTCACGGTGGAGGGAGTACTGGCGCGCGAGCCAGCGCTGGCCACCGAGGGATTGCGGGGCGGGGCGATCTACTGGGATGCCGCGACGGACGACGCGCGCCTGACGCTGGCCACCGCGCTGGGCGCCGCAGCGGCCGGCGCGATCGTGCTGACGCATGCCGCCGTCACCGCTCTCACCAGCGCGGGGGGGCGCGCCACGGGAGCGACCGTGCGCGACGCCATCACCGGACGCGAGGTGACCGTACAGGCACGATGCGTCGTCAGCGCCGTGGGGCCGTGGACGGACACGATGCACGCACTGGAAGGGGGGAGCGTCGGGCACTCGGTGCTCGGCTCGGCGGGCGTGCACGTCGCCGTTCCGCGCGAACGTGTCGGCAATCGAGAGGCCGTGACTGTCGTCGCACCACAGGACGGGCGCGTCATGTTCGTGCTTCCCGCGGGGCGGCACGCGATCATCGGAACGACCGAGACAGCGGCGCGCCGCGGCCCCGACATGATCCGGGCGTCCCGAGAGGAGGTGCGCTATCTCCTCACGGCATGCAACGCCAACTTCCCCGCCGCTGCGCTGCGCGACGATGACGTGGTCGCCGCGTGGTCGGGCATTCGACCGCTGGCCGCGGCGCTGGCAGACGGAGACGCAGGGAGTGCCTCGCGCGAGCACTCCATCGCCTCGGGTCCGCTCGGCGTGCTTTCCGTCACCGGCGGCAAGCTCACCACGTACCGGGCGATGGCCGAGGATGTCGTGGATCGCGCTTGCGCCATGTTGGGCGAGAGCGGGCGCGAGGGACGGGCCTTTCGCGAAGTTATCCTCCCCGGCGGCGCGATGGGCTCACTCGCGGAGACTGAACGCGAAGCGGCCGCAGCCACGGGCGACGACGAGGTCGGGTGCCGACTCGCTTCGGCGTACGGGAGCGAGTGGCGCGCCGTGTGGCGGCTGACGCGCGACGATCCGTCGCTCGCGGAACGCATTGACCCCGCCCTCCCCTACACGATGTGCGAGGCAGTGCACGGCGTGCAGCGTGAGTGGGCAGTCACTCTGGGCGACATCCTGCTCCGCCGGATGCACGTGGCCTTCGAGACGCGGGATCATGGCGCTGGTGCCGCTGCGCGAGTCTCTGCGGTGCTCGCCCGTCGGTTCGCATGGGACGCGACGCGCAGATCAGAGGAACTTCGGCGCTACGCGCAAGAGGCGGAACGCATCTTCTCCATCGACTGATGTCGTTCAGCCCTTCATGAGCGCCCGCAACGCGCCCACGAAGCGCGCGGCGTCGGCGGGATAAAACTGCTCGAGCAACGGCTCGTCGTCCGAGTTTATGTGTTCGAAGTTCCAGGTCGGCTTGCGCACGAACTTGAACTCGATCGCCCCAGACTCGTACGAAACATCGCGAAGCGACGAGACCGGGAAGCCGCGCGACTTCTCGAAGACTTCGCGCATCGCCCCGGTTACCGTTGACTTCACGACGCCCTTGATCATCTGCCCAATCGCCGAATTCTCGGAGTCGGCCTCCGCGTCTTCCTTCATCGACGACTTCATCTCGCGCTGGATCGCGAGGCGCATCGAATCCGAGAAGGCGACCACGACGGAGTCGTGCCGAAGCGACATCACCATGCTGCCGTTGCGTGTCCGCATGGAGACGCTGCCATCGGCGCCCTCGGCAAACGTCGGCTTACTATGGGCAGCCGCGGCGACCGTCGTGACAGGCTGCGTCGGTGCTTCGACGACACCTGCGGAAGCGGCTCCGACCGTCGCCCCGACGCTCGACGTCGCGGCAACGGGCGCATTCGAGTCAATCGTTGCACCCGCGGCGACCTCTGCGTTGTGATCTCGACGCTCGTCGCAAGATGCGACGAGAGAGCAGGCAGCGAGCACAAGAAAGAGGCGGGGGGCGAGATGCGGCGTGACGGACATGGGCGGCTCCGGCGGGGTCAGTGTTGCAGCACCGTACGAATTGGCGCGCCGGAGGTTCCAACCCGGGGCGCCACCCATTCGCGCATCACCCTATTTCACGGAGTACCGTCGCGTGTACACCAACACGGCACCGAAACGCGAGTTGTCCAACGGGCCGCGATTGGAGGCGGCGATGCCGAGCTCATTGTCGCGGAACGCGATGATGGCCTCGATGTCTGCGGCCGAGATGGCATCGACCCGCATCTGCACCGGGAGGCCGTCCAGGAAGATTTGCGCGCACCCCGGCGTGCCGGAGAAACGGAGGCAACCTCCCGGAGGATTGTACCACTGCAACCCCGACAGGCGGCCGTCGCGAACGAGGTCGCCCAAGGTGAAGGCGTGCGCGCGGAGCTTCTCGATTTCCTCCGGACCGAGGAAACGCTGGAAGCTGCCCAGTACTGAGGATCCGAAGACACGACGGACGTCGGCCGAGATAACCTCCTGGATGCTCATCTCGGCGGCCTTGCCGCTGAGGAAGACGGTATCTCGACGCGTCTCGTCCTTCAGCAACTGGAAATCGTCGGTGACGATCGGGTAGTAGCCCGGACGCCGAACGAGAAGCGCGTACTTGCCCGGCTTTTCCGCCGTCAGGGTAAAACCACCGAAGACGTCGGTCGTGGTGGTATCGAGCACGTTCTGGCGTCGATCGAGCAGCGCGATCGTACTGGTGGCCACCGCCTTCCCGGTCGCGCCGACGACGACGATCCCATCGATCGTTTGCGCGGGGAGGATCGTGCTCATCGCAGCGACGAGCGCGGGGACTACCAGCAGACTGCGCACACGATGTGCGAGGGCGTCCATGGTGCACCTGGAGTGAAGGGTCGTCCCGAATGCTACCCATGGATGCCATGGAGGTGCCACACCACGCCTCCGCCGCCGTGCAGTCGGACGCTCCAATCCCGGACGTGCCGAGCCCTGTGCCCGGCCCGGACGCGCGTTGCCTTACTTGGCGGGCACCTGATGGATGGTGAGTAGCTCCACGATCTTGAGCTTGCGAGTCGTCGCGGGAAGACGCAGGAACGCGACCTCGCCCACGGACTTGTTGATCAGCGCACGGCCGATCGGAGATGACATGGTCACCTGTCCCTCATCGAAGCCTTCCGAGTCGCCGAAGACCAGCGTGTAGGACTCCTTGATCCGCGTCTCCTGACACTCGACGACGACCTTCGAGCCGAGGCCGACGCGGTCGGAGGGGATCTGCGAGAGGTCGACCTGGGCGAGCTTGCTGAGCCGTTGTCGTAACTGCCCCAACCGGGCCTGCACGAACTGCTGGCGTTCGAGTGCCGCCTTGTATTCCGAATTTTCGCGCAGGTCTCCCAGTTCGACCGCTTTGCGGATCTCGTTCGGGATGATCACGTTAAGCTCGTGCTGCAGCTTCTCGACCTCTGCGCCCAGCTTTTGCTTCAGGGCTTCGAGCATGGGAACCCTACCGACAATAAAAGGTGAGCGCCCGGCCGTAGTTTGGGGGGCCGGGCGCTTTCGCTGTGCCGGAATCTAGGCGCTGGGAGCAGCGATATCAATTCTCGGCGCGACGCACAACGACTAGACTGACTGCATGATCCGCACCGAGCGCCACGGGGACGTGACGCGGTTCGACATGTCGACGCGCCGGAGCCGGTTGGCGGTGTAGTGGTAACATGCGACCGGGGTCGAT
>JBDTUA010000291.1:0-7328 GCA_040007995.1 Gemmatimonadota bacterium
GCGGGGCCGTGCGTCTGTCGGCAATGGCCGACTATCGCACCGGTTCCACGATCCTGAACGTCAGCGAAATTCAGAACTGCTTCTTCGGGACGTGCAGAGGGCTGGCCGACCCACATGCATCGTTGGCAGACCAGGCCGCGGCGCAGGCTGCACTCAAGGGCGGCTACACGGGATTCGCGTCGAGTGGGCGCTTCCTCGCAGTGCGGGAGTTGTCTGCCAGTTACACCATACCGCAACGTGCTGCCGGTGTCCTGCGAGCGCGCGGCGCACAACTATCGCTAAGCGGCCGAAACCTCGGGTACTTCATGCGGGAGTTCGAGGGTTTTTCGGTGGAGAGCACGCAGGCGATTCCAAGCGATGGGCTCGGACCACAGAATCCGGGGCCCCCAATGGCGCGCTACTGGATTCTTCGCCTCACTCTCGACTACTGATGAGGATCAACCGATGATATCAAATAGTGTCGTGACGAATCCGCGCTCACACCGCAGCATTTCTCGCGCGCGACAAGGGGCAGTCGTCGCGACTCTGATGATCGTCTCCGCGTGCTCCAGTCTCACAGAGGTGAATGCGCCAGATCTCGTTCAGCGCGGAGCACTGACCAACGCCAATGGCGCGGTCACATTCTTCAATGGCGCGGTCAGCTCGTTCTACGGCGTATTCGGTCAGCGGTCGTCGAACTTCGCCTCCGGCTCCTTCCTGGCCAACAGCGGTCTGCTCTCGGACGAACTCATCGCCACAAGCCAATATTCGGGGATGAATGATCCGGACAAGCACATCCTGCCGGAGGCCAGCGGAAGCTTCGGAACGTATGCGTATCTGCAACGAGCGCGCGTCAATCAACTGCAAGCGCTCGCAGTGCTCAAGCAATCACTTCCGTCGGCGCGCTGGAGAATCGGCGAGATCTACGGCCTGCTGGGAACTCTCGAAACGCTGATGGCTGAGACCATGTGTTCCGGCGTTCCGTTGAGCAATATCGGAAGTGACTTCGCGCCGGAATACGGTCCACCGCTCACCACCACTGCACTGCTCGAGCACGCGTTGGCGGTCATGGACTCGGCCGTGGCATATTCGAGCGACAGCGCTCGCATCCTCAATCTGGCTCGGGTCGGTCGCGGTCGTATCCTGCTTGACCTTGGCAAGACGGCCGAGGCGGGGGCCGCAGTCGCAGCTGTTCCGACCAGTTTTGTCTTTATCACCGAGCACTCGCCAAGCGTGGTGCCGAACATCCTCGCCGACTGGATCATCCTCGGGACCTATGGCATCGCGAACGGGAAGGGGACGAACGGTCTGGACTATCTCGCCGCGAACGATCAGCGTTTGAATGCTGTCCTCGTCGGCCCGGGGCAGGATAAATCGCCCGTGTACAGACCGGCGAGACTCTCCTCCCAGGCTTCGCCGAATATCGTGACCAACGGGGTCGAAGCACGGCTCATCGAAGCTGAGGCAGCGCTCAAGGCCGGCGATGCGAACTGGTTGGTGATCCTCAACAACCTGCGCGCTACAGCAACCGCTCCGTCGATGGCGCCGCTCGCCGATCCTGGCACCCCGGCTGCTCGTGTTGACCTGCTCTTTCGCGAGCGCGCCTTCTGGCTCTACCTCACCGGTCATCGCTTCGGTGACATGCGCAGGCTCATGCGTCAGTATGGTCGTGCGTACAACACCGTCTTTCCGGTGGGACCGTACAAGTTTGGGGGAGATTTCGGAACCGACCTGCAGTTCCCCATCGATGCGGCGGAGGTCAGCAGCAATCCGCTCATGAACAACACCGTATGCCTGGACCGGAATCCCTGACACTGCTCCACACTGCATCGGTCATGCGCCGGAGGGGACGGCGGCGGAATACCGTAGGCCTGGCCATGCTGATCGGCGCCCTGGCGTGGTCTGGCAACGCGCCAGCGCAGGCGACGTCAGCGCAGGCGACGTCAGCGCAGGCAACGCGCGCGCAGCGTCCATTCCGCGTCGACGATCTCTTCGAACTGGAAGGCATGGGCCGCTACTATGGCGGCCCATACGCCTTCTCGTCTGATGGTCAGCAGCTTGCCATCACGCGAACTCGCCCCGCGAAGGCACGGACAAACCTTCAATGGTTCATCTGGGGCAACAACTCCGCTGACATCTGGGTGCAGATGCGCCCGAGCGACCCACCGGTCAACATCACGGACGGTGCAGCCGACGGTTCGGGTTGGTGGTCGGCGCAATGGTCACCCGATGGACGCAAGCTCGCCATGCTCTCGACGCGAGGGGGAAGCGTTCGGGTGTGGCTATGGGACGTCGGCACGAGGAAGTTGCAGCGGGTCGGCACGAGCGCCGTGAATCTGCCGAACGTCCGTGAGCGCCCGTTCATGTGGCTGGATGCGAACCACGTGATGTATGCCACGGCCTCTCCCGACAATCTCGACCGGTTGAATCAGGGCATCACCTGGGAGCGCCAGACACCGATGCTCGCGCCGCCGGATTGGGACAAGTTCAACACGGGGAAGGAAGCCACCGCGAGTGTTCTGCAGAGTGGCGTAGCGCCGAATCTCGACGGGCGTCCGCATGGCCGGCTCGTATCGCTCGATCTCACGCGCGGCGACGAACATGAGATTGTGGATGCGGCCACGAGCGGAGCGGTGATGTCGCCCAAGGGAGACGCGGTCGCGTACACGCGTCAGGTGACGATGTACACGCCGAAAACCGAGGAGCCGCTTCCATTTGGTATATCCGGTCTCTCCTCCGTCGAAGTCGCCACAACCGCTGGTGTGCGTGTGGCCTTCACGGGTGAGGTCAGCCGCGATGTCATCGATGCGTCGTTGCGCTGGTCGGTGGACGGTACTCTGCTCGCCGTACTCGGCTACGCCGATGACAGAAGCGAGCCGCCCGCCCTGTATCTGCTCGACGTCCCGAATCGCACCGTCACCATCCGAAGGCTGGTGGGGCTGGATGCCGCGCCCACGGTCCGCGCGCAGCCGCAACTGGAGTGGACGGATTCCAACGACCTGATCGTCCTGGCGGCGAAGGCAACCGAAGGAAAGCCGGATGTACTCGCGCGCCGAGACTGGTGGCTCATCGCAAGGGACGGCTCCCAGCGGATACTCACGGCGTCCATGCAGAGCGCGCCATTGGAGCTTGTCGCGGAAGATGGCCGGCGGGCGTTCGTCGGGATCGCTGGCGGTGATGTGTGGCGGATCACGCCGAGTGGCCAAAAGACGGAGAACCTCACCGCCTCGTTTGCGCCGAAGGCACAGGGTCTCGCATGGCCGGTACAGACCAATTCTGGTAGCGACGAATATGCATACGCCAGCCGCACCTACTCGCAGCTGGTGTTCAGAGCCGGCGAGGCCGATCGTCAGTCACCATACGTGATCGATCTTGCGTCGAGTGCAATCCGCGAAGTTCGCAAACCGGCTGCCGAAGCGGAGCTGGTTGCCTACAGTTCGCAGAGCGCGAGTGCCGTCTTCTATTCGAGTAGCGAGACGGGATTGACAGTCTGGCGAACGAATGCGCGCGATGGAGAGAGCCATGAGCTGGTCTCGACCAACAGCTTCCTCCGGGACATTGCACCCGCAGAAGCGAAGTCGATCGAGTACACCAGTCTTGACGGGAAGAAGCTCAGGGCGTGGCTCGTCCTTCCGTACGGCTATCAGGCGGGCAAGCGATATCCACTGCTGACGTGGGTGTACGCCGGCTCGGTTGCAGGCGCTCGACCTCCCCTGAGCATCAATAGCACCAGTAGTCTGAACCTGGAGAGTCCCGCCGGTCACGGGTACGCGGTGCTGATCCCGAGCATGCCGCTGAATCCCGAAGGTGCCGTTGACGATCCCATGTTGCGCCTTCCGAATGGAGTGCTCCCGGCGGTGGACAAGGTCGTGGAGCTGGGTATCGCGGATCCGGCACGACTGTTCCTGATGGGACAGAGTTTCGGCGGTTTCTCCACCTACGGCTTGGTCACGCAGACGTCGCGCTTCACCGCTGCGGCCTCGCTAGCCGGACTCTCGAATCTCATCAGCCTGTACGGGCAGTTCGACGCGAGGCTTCGCTACACCGACTATCCGCACGAGGATCTCTTCATGGACGGGCTCATCGAATCGGCCCAGGTTCGTATGGGGAGTCCTCCGTGGCGCGATCTCAATCGGTACATCCGCAACAGTCCGATCTTCTTTGTCGATCGGGTGGAAACGCCGCTCATGATCATTCAGGGCGACCAGGACTATGTGGCGATGCAGCAGGGTGAGGAATTCTTCAAGGCGCTCTACCGGCAGGGCAAGCGCGCATCATTTGTTCGCTACTGGGGCGAGGGTCACGTCTTTACCAGCCCCGCCAACATTCGCGACATGTGGAGCCGAGTGTTTGCGTGGTTCGATGAGTTCTCACCTCGCGAGACGCGATGAGCGTGTCGGGGAGACACTTCGATGGTTCCGCCGCGCGATGCACGAAGCCGTGCGCCATGGCGCTGTAGGTCGGCGTAAACCCTTCTGAAGCCATCGGTTACGACCGACCGCCAGGAGCGGTTGGTCGCCGCCCGAAGCTCCTCCCGGAGCGGCGCGGGAGTCCGCGGAATCGCGCCCCGCGGCGCACTTTCCATGCGTCACGTGACGGTATATCATCCATAACACGTCATGTGAATGAGACTCTCCCCCGTCGACTGTTCCGAATGGCAAAGCGAAAGGACGCCGAGAAGGGGACCGTACCTCGCCCAACGGCGAAGGGTGGCGCGGCGCCGCGCATGGTTTCCGTCGCGTCGGTGATCACGACAGGCGACGTCGGTGATCACGTGGCGCTCCTTCGCGGGCGCCGCGTCCGGTCGATGCTGGTCACCAAGGCGATGGTCGGCCGCTCGTTCGGCGCTGCGGTTGCGGCGGCGTCGAGGTCGCGCGGCGCCGCTCGCGCGTACGCGTTGCTCAAGCAGTCGCAACGCAACCGGGCGTCCGTGGCGCGCAGTGACGGCTCGGCACATTCCGCGTCCCAGCCGGTTGGCGCCGCGCAGCCTGCGACGTCCGGATACGGATTCTCTCACGCCCGCGGGAGCGTCGCGCGAGGTGGGATGATCCTCCAGGAAATTCTTGTCCCGACCGTACACCATGGTGCCCTGCGAATGCGTGTCACCGCGGATGGCACCGTGCGCCTGATCGAGCGGCAGCCCACGGCGCGCACTGTTCCCGTCAGCGCGCCGGCGCGCGAGTCGTCCGCGGCTGCGGTCGCAGCAGAAGACTTCACGACCGCGCAGATGCTCGAAGCGGGCTTGCTTGCCTTCTGGGAGATCGCCGATCGATGGAAGCTGTCGAACACGGAGCAGTGCGCGATGCTGCAGGTCTCCGACAGCACTCGGCTTCGCTGGACGAAGACGATGCCGACCGAGGGCGATGCCCTCGCCGACCGGCTGCAACTCGTACTCCTCACCTATCAGCGGGCGAATGAACTCGCCGGGAGCGAGTCGGAAGCTGCCGCACTCGTCAGGCGGGAAGGGAGCGCGCTCAACGCGGACTCTCCGCAGCAGACGATCCTCGAGATGCTCTCGGTCGCGTCGATCCTGGAGATGCACCGACACTATCAGCGGCTCGAGGCGGAGGTCGCTGCCTGGTGACGTTCGACGAAGTGCCGGTCGACTGGGCGCCAGGCTTTCACGCGAAGTGGGTCGAGCGCGCGACGTTGCCAGGCTCGCTCGTCCCCGCCGAGAAGCGGTTGGCACTCGAGGCGCTGCTCCGACGCAACCGTGCGCCCGACCGCGTCGAGCGTGCGTTCACGAAACCCTTCTCGCCGAGTCGCTACACCGATGGCAGTCATCCGGCGTTCTACGCGGCGAAGGACGCGGTTACCGCATTGCGCGAGAAGCTGCATCACGATGCGAAGCAGCTTCGCGCCCTCAAGGTCGGCCCCGCGCCGCACCCCGTGGAGCTGTTGCACGTGGACGTGTCGGGAAGGCTCGACGATGTGCGCCCGGCCGCCCGTGGTGATGCGTCGCTCACGCACGACAGCGACTACGCCGCGTGTCAGCAGCTAGCGAAGCTGCGCTTCATAGCGGGGTCGAACGGGTTGCTGTATCCGAGCGTGCGTGACCTCGATGGGGCCGGCGCGGCAGATTGCGTTGCGCTCTTCGTGCGGTCGGCGATCGGCCGAGTGGCCACACACAAGACGGTGACCGTGGAGTGGAACGGGAGCGACTTCGTCTTCGATGCCGCGCCGGTATGACGGACAGCGCAGGTCACGACGGCCGTTCGGACGCAGCGACCACGGGTTGCTCCAGCTCCTAACGACTCCAGCGATCGCCGCGCATCTTACCGTCCTCCACCCAGACACCGCCCGGAGGACCTTGTGCACGACGACGCCCCGCGCAGCACCATCGACCGACGCACGTTCATGGCGAGCGCCGCCGGCGGCGATGTCGCCGGCCGCAGCAGCGGCGCGCTCTCCCGATTCGGCGCAGCGAGCGCACCGTCGTCTCTCGCCGCATCGAAGAGCCCCCACGCCTGGCCCGGCTACGACAAGGCCACCGTCATCGACTTCCTCGCCAGCCCCGGCTACTTCAACTACCCGCTCAATCCGCCCCTCGACGAGGCGATGATCGGTCATGCGGTGCATTCGGGGATCACGGCCGTGAATCTCACCGTCAGCAGCGGGGACTACGCGGATACTGTCGCAAACATCGCCGGCTGGATGCGGCGCATCGAGCGGTACCCCAAAGCATTCCTGCAGGCGCGCACCGTCGCCGACATCGCTGCCGCGAAGTCCAGCGGCAGGCTTGGCATCGTGATGGGTTTCCAGGACACGACCCCCTTCGAGGGGCGCATCGAGCACGTCGACACCTTCCGCGACCTCGGCGTGAGGGTCACCCAACTCACCTACAACGTCCGCAACCTCGTCGGTGACGGCTGCCTGGAGCCGGCCAACGGCGGTCTCTCCCGCTTCGGCCAGGCAGTCGTCGAACGCATGAACGCCATCGGCATGCTGGTGGACCTGAGCCATTGCGGACAGAAGACCACCGCCGAGGGGATCGCTGCCTCGAAACTCCCGGTCGCCATCACGCACAGCGGCTGCAACGCCGTCGCTCGCCACCCGCGCTCCAAGGACGACACCGAGCTGCGCGCCCTCGCCAAGGGGGGCGGGGTGATCGGGATCTATCTCATGCCGTTCCTCTCCCCAGGCCGCGTCCCGACCCGCGCCGACGTCCTCGATCACATCGAACACGCCATCAACGTCTGCGGCGAGGAGCACGTCGGGATCGGGAGCGACCTTTCCACCACCCCCATCGACGGCTCCGACGAGTACTGGTCGCGCCACCGTGAGTTTGTCGCCGGCCGCATCAAACGCGGGATTGCAGCACCGAGCGAGGATCCCGAGATCCTATTCAC
>JBDTUA010000292.1:0-7313 GCA_040007995.1 Gemmatimonadota bacterium
CGATGCGCGACGCGCGGCGCGCCGGAATGAAGAGCGCGAGCGTCGCCACGCCGAGCAACACGAGCGGCGCGCTCAGGAAGGTGGCGATTGTCATCGAGCCGCTGCCATACAGCACGCTACGGATAAGGACAAAGGCGCCGGCCGCGATCACGATACCGATCGCGCAGCCGAGCAGGACGTGCCGCAGTCCCTGTCCCATCACGCGCCGGATGACGCCGCCGGCGGTGGAGCCGAGCGCCATCCGGATCCCGATCTCGCGTGTCTGCTGGCTGACGGTGTGTGCCATCACGCCATACATCCCGATCGCCGCCAGCAGCAAACCGACGAGGCCGAAGAGGCCGAGCGCGCCGCCGGAGATGCGGGCCGGAAGCAACGCGGTCCCGAGATGCGCGGAGAGCGGCTGCAGCTCCACGACCGGCATCTGCGGATCGAGCGACTGGATCTCCGTGCGCAGCGCGGCGAGGACCGCGGCGGGAGGAGCGCTGCTGCGCACCACGACCTGCATCGCGGAGTGCCAGGCCTGTGCCTGCGAGAAGTACATGAACGCGCGCGGCTCCTCGCCGAGCGAGACGTACTTCCCCGTCGGGACGACTCCAATGATGGTGTGCTCCTGCCCGCCGCGCTTGAACGTCCGGCCCAGCGCCGACTCGCCCGGCCAGAAGCGATCGACAAACCGCTGGTTGACGATGGCGACGCGCGCCGACGAGCTGTCGTCGCGTGCGCTAAAGTCACGCCCCTCAACGAGCGGAATCCCCATCGCGGCGAGATAGTCTGGAGAGGCACCGGCGTAGTGCACGTTCATCCCCTCCCCCTCGGCGGGGACATACCCGGGAATCTCCACGTTGCTGTCCGAATTGCCGATTCCCAGCGGAAGCGACTCGATCATCCCGACCGCGGTGACGCCCGACGTGCGCCCCATTCGCTCGAACAGCGTAGCATAGAACGCATCGCTGCGCGCGCGGTCATACCCCTGCAACCCCGGCGCGACGCTCGCGGTGACGGCGCCGTCCATCGTGAAGCCGACATCGAGGTGCGAGGCGGTGCGCAGGTTGGCGACAAACAGTCCGGCGCCTGTGAGCAGGATGATGGAGAGCGCCATCTGCGCGACGATCAACCCCTGCCGCACGCGCGAGCGACTGTCGCCGGCTGGCGCTTCACCCTTGAGCGCAGGGACGAGCGACGGGCGTGTCGCCTGCAGGGCAGGGGCGAGACCGAAGAGGAGCCCGGCGGCGAGCGTCACGATGAGGGTGAAGCCCAGCACCGGCGCGTTCAGCTGCAAGTCGGGGCGTACCCCGATCTCCACAGGAAGCGAGATCCGGTTCGCCATCCCGATCCCAACCACCGCGACGGCGATCCCTACTGCCCCTGCCAGCACGGCGAAGACAAGGCTCTCGACCATCAACTGGCGCAGCAGCTGGCGACGCGTCGCCCCGATCGCCAGGCGCACGGCCATCTCGCGCGAGCGGTCGCGCGCGCGGGCCAGGAAGAGGTTGGAGACGTTCACGCAGGCGAGCAGGAGGAGCACTCCAACAACCCCGAGGATCACCGCAGAAAACCCTACCTGCGCCGTGCGCATTGAGGGGTGAATGCCGGCTTCGGACTGCAGGATGACCTGCGTCCCGCTCTTCGCGTAGTCGTCGGGATAGGTCGCGATCAGTCCGTCGTTGACCGCCTTGACACGCGCGGCGGCCTGCGCCGGCGTGACCCCGTCGCGCAGCCTGGCGACGACGTTCATGAAGTTGTTGCCGCGGCTCTCGAACGACCCCATGCGCTCGGGCTGCATGACGCCGAGCTGCATCAGCGGGACAAAGGCAACCGGATCGAGCAGCGGCATCGCGCCGCGGAAATCATCCGGGGCGACCCCCACAACGTCCATCGCCTGTCCGTTCATCGATATCGTCTGCCCGACGATCGCCGAGTCGCCGCCGAAATGACTCTGCCAGGCGCTGTAGCCCAGCACGACCACAGGGTGCGCGCCGCGACCGATGTCCTCTTCGGGAAGGAAGAGCCGGCCGAGCGCGGGACGCACGCCGAGCGTGGAGAAGAAGTTCGCCGAGACCACCTGACCCATGAGGCGCTGCGGGCGGTCGCCGTTCGAGATGCTGAACGAGACGAAGGTCCACGCTGCCACGCCAGAAAAGACGTCGGTGGTCTGGTCGCGCATGTCCTGATAGTGTGGGATCGAGTTCGAGCCCCACGGGAGTCCGGGACGCGTGCGGTAGAGTTGCACGATGCGCTCGGGGTGCGTCGCGCCGGGGAGCGGGCGTAACAGGAGCGCCTCGACGGCGGCGAAGACCGTCGTATTGAGCCCGATCGCGACCGCCATGGTGAGGATGACGACGGTGGTGAAGAGGGGGCTCTTCACCAGCAGGCGTCCGGCGAGACGGAGGTCGTTCATGAGGGAGTTCACGGGCGGTCACGGCGTGCGGGTGTGGGGAGGCGGGGGCCCTAGTCCGGACGGATTGCGCGGCGGTCGGGTTTCGGCGAGCGATAGTATCCTCATGGCAGGACCAGAAGACCTCGGTGGGCCCGCCCCCCACACTGTACCTTGCGTAAGAGTCCCCTCCCCGAGACGCCCGCCACCCACTCCGCCCCACATGCGTCGACTTCTCCCCCTCCTCGCCCTGTCGCTGCTTGCGGCGTGCGCCCCCGCTGTCGAGAGCAACGATCAGCCGGTAGACGACCCGGCCATCGCCCGTGTCCTCTCCACGCTGCGACCGGGGATCGTCGTCAAGGGAGCGGACTCGGTCAGCTACACGCTGGCCGATCGCATGGCGCACTACCGCGTCCCCGGCGTCTCCATCGCGGTGGTTGACAGCGGACGGATCGTCTGGGCGCGCGGCATCGGACTCAAGGAGCTGGCCACCGCCGACTCGGTCACCCCCACGACGCTCTTCCAGGCGGCCTCGATCAGCAAGCCGGTGACCGCGACCGCCATGCTGCATCTGGTCGATCAGGGGAAGCTTGCCCTCGACACCCCGGTCAACGACTACCTCAAGAGCTGGAAGCTCCCCGACAACGCCTTCACGAAGACCGAACCGGTCACCCTGCGCCGCATCGTCTCGCATAGCGCCGGGCTCACCGTGCACGGCTTCCCCGGCTACGCGATCACCGATTCGATTCCGACCGTGGTGCAGGTGCTCGACGGCGCCAAGCCGGCCAACACCGCCGCCGTACGCGTGGACACCACCCCCGGCGCGATCATGCGCTACTCGGGGGGCGGCACGACTATCGAGCAACTGGTGCTGACCGACGTCACCGGCGAGTCGTTCCCCGCGCTCATGAAGCGCCTCGTGCTCGATCCCATCGGGATGAGCAACAGCGGCTACGATCAGCCGCTCCCCCAGGCGAAGCGCGGCGACGCGGCCGCGGGCTACAAGAATGACGGGACGATGATCGAGGGACGCTGGCACGTCTATCCGGAGATGGCGGCGGCGGGACTCTGGACGACGCCAACGGACCTGATGCGCTGGGCCCTCGAGATCGCGGCGGCACGCGACGGCCGCTCGTCGATCCTCGCGCAGCAGACCGCCAAGAACATGCTGACGATCCAGAAGGCCCCGGTCGGACTCGGCCCCTTCCTCGGCGGGACCGGCGACGGCTTCAACTTCGGGCACGGCGGCGCCAATGAAGGTTATCGCGCCGAGGTCATTTACTTTCCCGAGTTGGGGCGTGGCGCGGCGGTGATGACCAACAGCGACGCCGGCTCGGGCCTGGCGCGCGAGATCCTGCTGGCGCTGGCCGCGGAGTATCACTGGACCGACTATGGACCGCGCGAGGTGGCGAGCATCACGCTCGACACGCTGGCGATGGAAGCGCACGTCGGCGTCTTCGCAGCTCCCGCCCCCGACTCGGCGCGCGTGACCGTGACGCGCGTGGGGCGCAGACTCTTCATGGAAGCGCCGCGATTCATGCCGAAGACCGAGGTCGTCTTCGTGGAACCGCACAAGGTGGTCGCGCTCGCGTCGGGGATGGGGGGGACCTTCATTGTGAATGCGCGAGGAACGGTTACGGGCCTCGAGATCGCGGGGATGACACTCAAGCGGTCGGCGCGGTGACGACCTCGCGCAAACTCGATGCGCCAGTGTGCGCGATTGCCGAGCTGAACGTCGGCTCCAACTGACCCTCGGGAGCCTTTGATGCGTCCCAAGCGTTGAGGGAATCTGGGGCAACAGGCGCTGCCGCCGCTCGTTCAACTCACCTGATCACGCCTCATGCTGACACGCCAGGCTCTCGCCGTGACGACCGCCGTCGGTCGCGCGCTCCGAATACCGATCGACCCGCGTCGCATGGCCGCCGCTCGGCGCCGGCGTTCACCGGTCGCTGCCACCGCGACCGCGCTCGCCGATCACATCATCGAGATCGGGCGCGAGCAGCAACTCACCTACCTTGGGCGTCGCGAGCGGTGGGATGCGGTCACGCGCATGCTCAGCGAGCGCACACTCCCGCTCGTGCTGGTCCTCGACTCGGGGCCGTCGTACGAGGTGGTGGTAATCGAGGAGGTGTCAGGCGAGACGGTGCAGGCGAGCGTGGTCGGTGGCGATGCCGAGGAGCGCCGCGAGGAGTCGCTCACGCTCCAGAGTCTCGCCCTCCGCATCGGCGACGCGCTCGTTGACGTCCTCATCCCGCTGTCCGTCCCGCCGTCGCTGAGTCGCGAGCCGGCGCCGGGCGATGACGACGACCACGACCACCTCTCGCCCTACGCGCGCCTCTTCCAACTACTCGGCCACGAACGGCGCCTCATCACCTACGTCTACCTCTACGCCGCCCTCGCCGGCCTCTTCTCCCTGGCCCTCCCGCTCGGCGTGCAGGCGATCGTCGGGCTCGCGTCTGGCGGGATGCTCGTCCAACCCGTGGTGCTGCTCATCCTCTTCGTGGTCTTTGGCGTCTCGGCAAATGGCGGATTGCAGATCATGCAGCTGTCGGTCGTGGAGACGATCCAGCAGCGCGTCTTCACCCGATACGCGTTCGAGATCGGGGCGCGACTCCCCCGCTTGCGCCTGGACGCGGTGAACTCGCTCGACCTTCCCGAGCTGATGAACCGCTTCTTCGAGATCAAGATGATCCAGAAGACGCTGGCCAAAATCCTCACCGACTGGGTCGCCGCGCTGCTGCAGGTCGTGTTTGGTGTCATCCTGCTGACCTTCTACCATCCGTACTTTCTTCTCTTCGGTCTCCTCCTGGTCGGTACCCTGGGCGCCATCTTCTGGTGGCTGGGCGCCGCAGGGCTGCAGACGTCGATCCAGGAGTCGAAGTACAAGTACCGCGTGGCGCACTGGCTCCAGGAGCTCTCGCGCAGCCTGCCATCGTTCAAGTTCGCCGGGCGCGGGGACCTGCCGATCGAACGGCTCGACGAAGAAGTGACCGGCTACCTCGCCTTCCGTCAGGCGCACTTCCGTGTGCTCCTCCGGCAGTCGTGGGCCTTCGTCATCTTCAAGACGATGGTCAGCGGCGGCGTCCTCATCCTCGGGGCGGTGCTGGTCGTCAATCGCTCCATCACGCTGGGACAGTTCGTCGCGGCCGAGCTGGTCATCGCCGCCGTGCTGGCGGCGGTGGAGAAGGCGATCTTCGGACTCGGCGATCTGTACGACCTGCTGACCGCAGTCGAGAAGGCCGGCCACATCACCGACCTCCCGGCCGAGTCGTCGTCCGGGCTCGTGCCGCTGCCCGACGGCAATGCACGCGGCATCGCGCTGGGCGTGCGCGACCTCTCGTTCACCTATCCCCGGAGCGACGCGCCGGTGCTCGAGGGAGTCTCGCTCACCGTACAGCCGGGGGAGCGGGTGGCGATTACCGGGGCGGAAGGTGCGGGTGAATCGACGCTCATCGCCCTCCTCGGTGGCCTCTTCGAGCAGTATCAGGGGACGATCACCCACGACGGCAGGTCGCTCCGTGAACTCGATCGCATGCGCGCGCGCGAACAGGTGGCGTTCAGCGGCAGTGCAGTGTCGCTGTTCGAGGGGACGATGGAGGAGAACATCGCGATGGGGCGCTCGTGGGTCCGCACGGAGGACGTCCTCGAAGCGGTCGCCACCGTCGGACTGCTCGACTGGGTACACCAGCAACGAGAGGGACTCCAGTCGGAGATCGCTTCCAATGGCCGGGGAATCGCGTCACAGGCCGCGCGCAAGATCGAGTTGGCACGCTGCCTCGCCGGGCGTCCGCGCCTCCTGCTCCTCGATGATGTGTTCGACGTGCTCGATCCATCCAGCAAGCGCGACCTGCTCGCAAACCTGCTTTCCCGCGACACCCCCTGGACGCTGATCGCCGTCACGCATGACCCGCAGGTCCTGGCCGCGTGCGACCGGGTCATCGTGCTCCGCGACGGAAAAATCGCCGGCTCCGGATCGTTTGACGAACTGCGGCGCTCCGACCCGTACTTCCGCGAACTGGCGCGCAGCTGATGACGCCCCGCAGCTCCCGTCATGACGACGTGCGGGTCGCCCCGTTGAGTGCGGCCCGCCTGTTGAACACCGCCGATCATCACACGCTGTTCGGCCGCATTCTGCTGGGCCTCCTGGTGGTGGTCGTGGCCGCGCTCTTCCTGCCGTGGCAACAGAACGTCACCGGCACCGGCGTCGTCACCGCCCTCAGGCCGCAGGATCGGCCGCAGGTCGTGCCGTCGATCATCGCCGGCCGCATCCTGCGCTGGCACGTCGCCGAGGGCGACTTTGTGAAGCGCGGTGCACCCCTGGTCGAGATTTCCGAGGTCAAGGACGGGTACCTCGATCCGAACACCCTCTCCCGCTATCGCGAGATGCTGGCTGCGAAAGGAGTGGCGGTCGCCGCCAAGCGGGGAAAGGTCGCGGCGCTCGGCCAGCAGATCGTGGCGCTCGGGCAGTCGCGCGAATTCTCGATCGCCAAGGGACGCACGACCGTGTCGCAGTACGAGGCCGCGGTGGAGTCGGCGATCACCGATTCGGTCGTCGCCGACCGGCAGCGCGCACGCAACGAACAGTTGTTCGAGGAGGGACTCAAGTCGCGCGCCGACCTGGAGGCCTACACCATGAAGGCGCAATCGGCGTACGCCAAGCTGGTCGAGAAGCGTCAGGCGCAGACCGGGGCACGCGTGGCGCTCGAAGGGTTCGGCGCCGAGTATGATGAGAAGATCGCCAAGGCCACATCCGAACTGCAGGCGACGCGCGCGGAGATAGGAGAAGGCGACGGCGAGGTATCGAAGCTGGAGACGCAGGTGGCGTCGCTGGCGCTCCGCACTGAGATGTATCGCATCGAGGCGCCGCAGGATGGCTACGTCGTACGCGCGATGAAGTCAGGGGTGGGGGAGCAGCTCAAGGAGGGCGATCCGGTGGTTA
>JBDTUA010000293.1:0-7255 GCA_040007995.1 Gemmatimonadota bacterium
CGCGGGAGATGGTGGTCGTGCGCAAGCCCGTCTCGTCGACCGTCAGGATCGCCCCGATGAGCACCGTCCCGGAGCTGTCCGTCACCTTGCCCTCCAACGCCCCGACCTGCGCCGAAGCCGCGCGCACACAACGCGCCACGAGCAGCATTGCAGTTGCCAGCCTTCCCAAGACACGCATGACGGAACCGGGCATGTGCCCTCCCTGTGGAAACAGGTGCGACCGCGGGTGACGCTGATGGCCCAACATGCAAGATTCGGGAACGCGCCGACAGCCCTCGTTCCACGGGTTCAAACACGCTGAGCGGCGTCATGCGCATCGCCCCACTCCCCCTTCGGGCGAGGTTCCCGCCCCGACCCGCTTGCCGCCCCCCCTGCGCGGAGGCTACGGTTCGCCCGGGACGACGGCCGTCCCACAAGGCGACGCCCCGCCTCGCTGCATCCGGCGTGGCGTCAGCCTCCACCCATGCGCCAACGCCCGCCATGCGCCTCCACCTGGTCGACGGCACCTTCGAGCTCTTTCGCGCCCACTTCGGCGCCCCCGGATCGCTTGCTCCTGACGGAGGGGAAGTCGGCGCCACGCGCGGACTCCTGCGCTCCCTCTACGCCCTCCTGAAAGAGGACGGTGTCTCGCACGTCGCGGTCGCCTTCGACCACGTCATCGAGTCGTTCCGCAACGAACTCTTCGACGGATACAAGACGGGGGAGGGGCTTCCCGCCGAACTGCTCGCCCAGTTCCCGCTGGCCGAGGCCGGCGTACGCGCCCTCGGCGTCGTCGTCTGGCCGATGGTGGAGTTCGAGGCGGACGACGCCCTCGCCACCGCGGCGGCGCAATGGCACGACGACGCGCGGGTCGAGCAGGTCGTCATCTGCTCGCCCGACAAGGATCTCGCCCAGTGCGTGCGCGGACAGCGGGTGGTCACCTACGATCGAATCCGGCGCAAGCAGGTGGACGAGGGGGGAGTAGTCGAGAAGTTCGGCGTCCCACCGGCCTCGATCCCCGACCTGCTGGCGCTCGTTGGAGACGATGCAGACGGCATCCCCGGCGTCCCCCGCTGGGGCGCGAAGTCCGCCGCCGCAGTGCTCAGCCGCTACGGCACCCTGGAGCAGATTCCCGACGATCCCACCGAGTGGGACGTTCCCGTGCGAGGATCGGCGGCGCTGGCGGGACAGCTGCGCGACCATCGGGAGGCGGCGATGCTCTATCGCACGCTCGCCACGTTGCGCCTCGACGTTCCGCTCACTGAAACGATCGACGACCTGCGGTGGCAGGGTGCGGATCGCGCCGCGCTCACCGCCTTCTGCACGAGCATCGGCGACGCGGGCTTCGTGGAGCGCATGCAGCATTGGCGCGACTGACGGGCGAATCGCGCTCCGGGGGCGCAGCTGGGGCGCATCTGGAGCGCTCGGCGGGCGCTCGGCGGGCGCTCGCCGGCTATTCGTCCTGGTTCCGCATGTGGTCGGCCACCACCCTGAGCTTCCGCCGCAACTCCTCGCGCAGCTCGCCGGGCATCTCGTGCTCGTCGAGCGCCTGTTCCATGCACCACAACCACTCACCGCGCTCCCGCGTCCCGATGCTGAACGGGAGGTGGCGCGCACGCAGGCGCGGGTGCCCGAACTGCTGCTCGTACAACGGCGGTCCCCCGGTCCACCCCGTCAGGTACAAATAGAGTTTCTCGCGCGACCGCTTGAGGCTCGCGGCATGCAACGCACGCACGTGCACGGCCTCGGGGGCGCTGTCCATCAAGTCGTAGAAGCGGTCGACCAAGCCGCGGATGCCGGCGTCGCCGCCGAGCTGGTCGTAGTGCGAGAGGGGGGGCGTGGACATGCGCGATCCGGAGGTGCGGCTACTCCAGCGTCCCTCGACGGATTCCGAGCGACACGATGCGAGCCATGAGCTGGGTGTAGTCGAAGCCCGCCTCCAGCGCCGACGAGGCAAACTCCTCGCTCTGGGCGATCTCGGGATTCGGGTTGGCCTCGATGAAGAACGGCGTACCATCGGCGCGCAGCCGGAAGTCGAGGCGCGCGTAGCCATCGAGCGACAGGAGCCGATAGATGCGGCGCGCCGTCGCTACCAGCTTGTGCTGCAACTCATCCGGCAGTTCGGCCGGTCCCTGGAAGATCCCCCGCCGCACCTGATGGTCGAGATTGTGCTTCACGCGCGAGGTGGCGATCAGCCGGGACTTCGGCGCAGCGTTCTCGAAGAAGAGTTCCCACGGCGGAAAGACGGCCAGCCGGTGATTGCCGACGATCCCGACGTAGATCTCGCGCCCTTCGATGTATTCCTCGATGATCGCGTCGCTCTCGATCGAGCGGTGGATGAACTCCACGCGCGCGGCCAGCTCGGCGTCGTTGTCCACCACCGACGCCTGCGAGATTCCCACCGACCCCTCCTCGGTCAGGCTCTTCACGATCAACGGGAAGTTCAGCAGTCGCGACCGGCGTACGCGGCGCCCCCGTTTCACCACGTCGAAGCGCGGGAGCGCGATGCGGTGATAGGCGAGCACCTTCTTGCTCAGCGCCTTGTCCCGCGCCAGCACCAGGCCGCGCGGATTGCACCCCGTGTAGGGGACGCGCAGGAGCTCGAGATAGCTCACCACGTGATGGTCGAACGCGCGCAGCCCGAAGAAGTCCTCGAGCAGGTTGAAGACGACGTGCGGACGCCACTCCTCCACCGCATCCCGGATGGGGAGCAGCTCGTAACGCACGCCCAGCTCGCGCACGTCGTGTCCCTGCGCGCGCAGCGTGCGCAGCACGTCGTACTCCGTCTTGATCTCGTACATGTCGCGCTCGCTCATCCCTTCGGTCGAGGGCGGAGGGATGAGCTCGGGCTGCATCAGCACGAGGATACGCAGGCGCCGGCGAACGGTACGGCTCATAGGGCGATCGACACGCGACGACTGTAGAGGAAGTGCACGGTGCGCACGGCCAGCATCCCGGCGAAGTCGAGCAGGACCTGTCGCTGCGGGCCGCCGACCCGAAGCTTGAGCTCGCGGCAGCGGCCGATCATGTCGCGCAGCAACTGGTTCAGGGTGAACTCATACTCGCCCGTCCAGCGCGCCACGGTACGGCGGATCTCGGTGCGATGACGCTGGATGAACGCCGAGGCCAATTCGCGCGCGGCATGTTTCGGCTCATCGGAGAAAACCTTCCGCAGCTCACGATCGTACGTCGTCGGGAAGTCGACCGCGTACTGCGCGCGCTTGGAATCGTAGTGCTCCCGCAGCGTCGTCGAAATCTCGGAGACCGGCTCGATACGCGTGCGGGAGTGGTGCAGGGGACGCAGCCCACCAATCTCGGCCATCAACTCCTCGACGAACTGCAGCTTCTCGAGCGCGCGCCACCCGTCGTAGCGCCGCTGCCACGTTGCACGCGGTCCGAGCCAGACGGCGAACGTCTCGGCGAAATCCTCGTCCGGATGCGATTGGGCGTAGTAGAGCCGGAGGTGCTGGACGAAGTTGCGGCTGGCGGGGTTCGGGCGGTACGACTCCGGATACGGCGTCGATGACAACCCGAACAGCTCCTGCCAGCGCTTGCGGCGATTGAGGGCGAAGGCGTGCTGCATCGCGTGCCCCGTCTCGTGCCGCAGGATGCGGAGGCAGTCGGCGCGCGTTCCTCCCTCCACCTCGAGCATCATGCTGCGCTCGAGCCGCACGAGCCGTGGGTGCGCGAGGTAGAAGGGGATCCCGATGCCGGGGATCCCGGCGGGCGAAAACCATTCGCACGAGAGCCAGCAGTGCGGGCGAAGCTTGAGGCCACGCTCCGCCAGTTCACCGTACAGTTCGTCGATGCACTCCTCGAGCCACGTCTCCGACAGGCGCACCCCCAGGTCGCGGATGCGCATGTCGAGCAGCGCTTCCCGCGGCAGTGTGGCCCACGCCTCGCTCCCGCGCGAGCTACGCGCGGGCGGCACGGAAAGGGAGTGAGATCCTGGACATGGGCCGATCGAGGTGGGTGGCGAGGAGGGTGACGACGTGGATGACACGAGGCGTAGCGCGCGGGCGCTGCGGCAACCTCGCGGACTGACGCTGGTGTGGCAAGGAGCGCCACCCCCCGGCCGTGAAACCGGCCATGAGACCGGCGGTCGGCGCGTCCCCTCATTCAGGTGCCCTATGGCATCGGCATTGCGCGCTCCCGTTCCCCTTTGGACATTCGGAGGTATGCCCTCGTCATGGAGCCGCCGCGGCGCGACGATCGGGATCGTCCTCGGAGTGGCGGTCGGGGTGGTGCTGCTCGCGACCATCGCCCGCGCGCAGCGCCGGGTCCGCATCGAGCCCAACGTCGCCTACGACGCGCGCTTCACCTTCGTGCGTCTGCGGTATCACGTGTACGGACGCAGCGGCTGGGAGTTCGACTATCCGGCGATGGAACGCAACTTCATGACCATCGTCAACGACATGACGTCCATCGCACCGCATACGCGCGAGAGCAACATCCTCGACATGGACGACCCCGAACTCCTCAAATACCCGATCGCCTATCTCTCCGAGCCCGGCTATTGGCTCCCCGATTCGTCGGAGGCGGCGGGGCTCCGCACCTGGCTGGCGAAGGGGGGCTTCCTCATCGTCGACGACTTCTACGGACGACAGTGGGAGAACTTCGAGCGCTCCATGCGACGCGTCCTTCCTTTCGCGCAGATCTTTCCCATGGAAATCTCGCACCCCGTCTTCGACTCCTTCTTCCACATCAGCACGCTCGATGGGATGTCGCATCCCGACGACAGCCGCTATCGCGCGGAGTATCGCGGCATTTACGAGGACAACGACCCCACGCACCGATTGCAGGTGATCATCAACTACAACAACGACATCGGCGACTACATGGAGTGGTCGGGAGAGGGGTGGTATCCGGTGAACCTCTCCAACGATGCGTACAAGCTTGCCACGAACTACGTCGTCTACGGGCTCACGCACTAGCGCGCGCTCGCCCGGTCGACGACGACTCCCTCCCAACACAGATGTCCGCTCTTGTCGGTGCCGCCCACTTCTCGCGGTGCGGACGCTACCGCTATGCGCTCTGGCGCACGTGGGACGCGTCGCTTCCGTCCTGCTGCTTCATCGCCCTGAACCCCTCGACCGCCGACGCCACGCGCGACGATCCCACGATGCGGCGCTGCATGGCCTTCGCGCGTTTGTGGGGTTTCGGTGGCATGGCGGTGGGCAACATCTTCGCGTATCGCGCCACGCGCCCTGCCGACATGAAGGCCGAGCCACGCCCGATCGGGCGAGCCAACGATCGATGGCTGCAGCGGCTGGCAGGCGGGTCGCCCCTCGTCGTTGCGGCATGGGGGAGTCACGGCGCCTGGCTCGGGCGCGATCGCCACGTCTTGCAGCTGCTCGGCTCGCTCGAGTGCCTCGGCGTCACGGCATCGGGTGCACCGCGTCACCCGCTGTACGTCCGCGGAGACACGCCGCGCCGACCGTACCGGCTGGCCTGGCGACAGGCCTAGCGACAGGCCTAGCGACAGGCCTAGCGACAGGCCTAGCGGCTGGCCGTCGACGGGCCGCCGACGCATCGTATCACGCGAGACCACTTCCCTCGCATGCTGGACGTCACATGGTTCTGGGTTAGGCTTCCGGGAAACCGACCGGGACTCCTCCATGTTCTCCTACCTCCACGGCACTTCCTCGACGACGCTGCTGGGCGAGACGATTGGCGAGAACCTGCGTCGCACCGTCGACGCCCACGGCGATCGCGAGGCGCTCGTCGTGCACGCCACCGGCTATCGTGCGACCTATCGCCAGCTCTACGACGCCACCGGGCGCCTTGCGCGCGCGCTCATGGCGCTCGGGATCCAGCCGGGCGAACGCGTCGGCATCTGGTCGCCCAATCGCTGGGAGTGGGTGGTCGCGCAGTTTGCCACCGCCCGCATGGGTGCGATCCTGGTCAACGTCAATCCCGCGTACAAGACGGCAGAGCTGGAATACGCGTTGCGGCAGTCGGGGACCTCGGTGCTCCTCCTGGCTCGAGGATTTCGCACCACGAGCTACGTCGACATGCTCGACACCGTGCGCACCAACTGTCCGCAGCTTCTCCGTACGATCGTCCTCGATGACGATTGGGAGGCGCTGATCGCGCGCGCGGACGAGGTCAGCGCCGAGGCCCTGGCCGAGCGCGAGCGCGCCCTGCAATTCGACGACCCGATCAACATCCAGTACACGTCGGGGACCACCGGCTTCCCGAAGGGTGCGACACTCTCCCACCACAACATCCTCAACAACGGCTACTTCATCGGCGAGGCGCTGCGATACACGCCCGACGATCGCGTCTGCATTCCCGTCCCGTTCTACCACTGCTTCGGCATGGTCCTCGGCAACCTCGCCTGCACGACGCATGGTGCGTGCATGGTCATTCCGGGCGAAGCCTTCGATCCAACGCTTGCGCTCGAGACGGTGCAGGCGGAGCGCTGCACCGCGCTGTACGGCGTGCCGAGCATGTTCATCGCCGAGCTGGCGCTTCCCGACTTCGTGACCTTCGACCTCTCGACGCTTCGCACGGGGATCATGGCCGGCTCTCCGTGCCCGGTCGAGGTGATGAAGCGCGTGCAGTCGGAGATGCACATGACGGAGGTGACGATCTGCTACGGGATGACCGAGACCTCACCCGTGTCGACGCAGAGCGCCGTCGACGATCCGCTCGACAAGCGGGTCAGCACGGTGGGACGCGTCCATCCGCACGTCGAGGTCAAGGTCGTGGATCCCGACTCGGGTGCCATGATGGCGCGCGGCGCGACCGGCGAACTGTGTACCCGCGGCTACTCGGTCATGCTCGGGTATTGGAATGATGACGCCGCGACTTCGCTCGCGGTGGATGCTGCCGGTTGGATGCACACCGGCGATCTCGCCACGATCGACGACGACGGCTACGTGAGCATCGTCGGCCGCATCAAGGACATGATCATCCGCGGCGGCGAGAACATCTATCCGCGTGAGATCGAGGAGTTTCTCTACACGCACCCCGCGGTGCAGGACGCGCAGGTGATCGGCGTGCCGAGTGTGCGGTATGGAGAGGAGGTGATGGCGTGGATCATCCCGCGTCCGGGCCACGAGCTCACGGAGGACGATGTGCGCACGTTCTGCAACGGCCGCATCTCGACCTACAAGATTCCGCGCTACGTGAAGTTCGTGGATTCGTACCCGATGACGGTGACGGGGAAGATCCAGAAGTTCCGCATGCGGGAAGTGGCGGTGGAAGAGCTGGGACTCGAGCAGGCGGCGAACGTGCAGATGGCGTGAGGGGACGGGCGCGTGAGTCGATC
>JBDTUA010000294.1:0-7228 GCA_040007995.1 Gemmatimonadota bacterium
CGTCCAGGTGAAGCGTCCAGGTGAAGCGTCCAGGTGAAGCGTCCAGGTGAAGCGTCCAGGTGAAGCGTACATCGGAAGGACACCCGCTGTGAAGCGCCCCCCCTCCCCGCGTGGGTGGGGCGCCGGCGACGCCCTCATCCGCTGTTGTGCCGGGCGGGCGCCACCGCCGGTGCATGCTCCAGCCAGCGCCGGAGCGCGGCGAACGGATCCTCGGGCGATGCCCGCACGAGCGGCGCCACGACTCTGAGAGTCGCATCCACCGATCCTCCGAGCCGCGCGTGCACAGCATCGAAGATCCAGAGGTCGGCGGCGTAAACGCGCCGCGCGAGCAGCGAGGCATTGTCGAGCGACAAGCGTTGCAGCCGTGCCCGCGGCACGGTTGGGAGTCGTGGCGCCAGGTCGTCAAGCAGTCGCCGGTGCATGCGGGCGAAGACGGTGTCGCGGGCGGCCACGCGCGCCGCCGAGTCGGTCGGGAAGCGCGCATACGCGGAGTCGAGCGCGCTGAGCGTCGCTCCCCAGAAGGAGCCGAGTAGCTTCTCGTCGTTCCACTCCGCCTCGAGCTGCCGTGCGGCCTTCGGCTGACCTCGCGCGCGGAAGAACTCGATCGCACCCCGGGCTCCAACAAACGATGCAAAGGATTCGTTAAAAGTGACCTGGTTGCGCACGAAGAGCGTGTTGTGCGTCAGTTCATGAATGACGGTGTTGGCGAGGTCGAGCGAGTCCAGGCGGAGGGTGGTCGAGAGCAGCGGATCGTTGAACCAGCCTAACGTCGAAAATGCGGCGGACGGTCGCAGGTAGGTGTCGAAGCCCGCGCCCTGCATCGCCTGCGCGGTGCGCACGGCCTGCGCCACGTCGAAGAATCCCTTGTAGGGAAAGCGTCCGACCATGGGGAACCACCAGGTGTAGGGCGCGAGCGTATCGCGACGCGCGGCCGAAAGGACGAGGACGAGCGTGTCGCGCTCGAGGGCCGAATAGGTGGTGAAAGACTCGCCGGCCTTCAGGTGCAACGAATCGAGCGCGAAGCGCCGCGCATCGACGACCAGCTGCAATGCGCGCCGCTCATCCTTCCCCACGCCGCTGGAATCGGCGAGCAGGGCGCCGATGGATTGGCGGCGCGCGAGGATCTTCCCTTCCTCGAAGGCGGCGCGCGCGATGTACCGGCCGAGTGGCGTCACGGCCGCAAGGACGACGAGAAGGGCGACGACGAGACCGAGCAGGAGCGCGACGACGCGCCCGGCCCGTCGCAGGCGACGCCGGAGCGGTCGCGATGGCGGACTGGTCACCGGGTCAGCCATGGCGAAGTCTGGCGAACGGATTCGGCGCGCGTGGAGGGCATAACCGCTTCACTGTCAAAGAGATAGAAACCAGCTGGCCGCCCTGAAGGAGGTTTGGCGCGATCGGGCGTGACTGCTAAGTTACGCGGAATGTCTTTCGTACATCTCCACTGCCATTCGGAATACTCGCTGCTCGACGGCGCGAACCGAATCAACAACCTGATCGAACGCGCGAAGCTGCTGGAACAACCGGCGCTCGCGATTACCGATCACGGCAACCTGCACGCCGCCTGGGAGTTCCAGGAGAAGGCGCGCAAGGCGAAGGTGAAGCCGATCATCGGCATGGAGGCGTACGTTGCCCCTGGCGATCGGAAGCTCAAAGCGCGCGGGACGCCAGGACAGAAGCCGTACTATCACCTGGTACTGCTGGCGCGAGACATCGAGGGCTACCGGAACCTGGTCAAGCTTTCCTCGCTGGCGTACACCGAAGGCTTCTACACACGCCCACGCGTCGATCGTGAATTGCTCGCGCGTTACAACGCCGGGCTGATCGTCTCGTCGGCGTGCATGGCGGGCGAAGTGGCGACGCACCTGCTGCGTGACGACGATGAAGCGGCGCGCGAGGCGGCCGCCTGGTACGCCGAGACGTTCAAGGATCGCTACTATCTCGAGGTGCAGGCGCACGATTCCCAGGGACAGTCGCGCCTCAACGATCGGATCTTCGCCCTGTCCAAGGACATCGGCCTTCCGGTCATCGCCACGAACGACGCGCACTTTCTCACGGCCGGCGATCACGACGCGCACGACGTGCTGCTGTGCATCGGGTTGGGGAAGGATCGGGATGACCAGGACCGGATGCGCTACGACGGGGGGCTCTACTTCAAGAGTGCCCCGGAGATGTCGGCGCGTTTCCCGAACAATCCGGAAGTGCTGGAGCGGACGCTGGCGATCGCGGACCAGTGCGACGTGGTCTTCTCCAAGAAGTACCACGTCCCGTCGTTCCCGTTGCCGCCTGGCGTTGACAACGAGAACGAACTGCTGGTGCGGCTGGCGACTGAGGGGGCGCAGGCGCGCTACGGCACGACGCTGCGCGCCGAGGTGCAGGAACGTCTCGACTACGAACTCGGCGTCATCACGACGACGGGCTACGCCGGCTACTTCCTGATCACGTACGACTTCATCAAGGCGGCGCGCGATCGCGGGATCCCCGTGGGACCGGGGCGCGGCTCGGCGGCGGGGTCGCTGGTCGCGTATGCGCTCCGGATCACCGACGTCTGTCCGCTCAAGTACGACCTGCTCTTCGAGCGCTTCCTGAATCCCGAGCGCGTGTCGATGCCCGACATCGACGTCGACTTCTGCTTCGAGCGACGCGGTGAGGTGATCGAGTACGTGCGGGAGAAGTACGGCAAGGACGCGGTCGGACAGATCGTGACGTTCGGCACCATGAAGTCGCGGGCCGCGGTGAAGGACGTGGGACGGGTGCTCGGCTTCACCCC
Source organism: Gemmatimonadota bacterium (assembly GCA_040007995.1). Taxonomy (GTDB): domain Bacteria; phylum Gemmatimonadota; class Gemmatimonadetes; order Gemmatimonadales; family Gemmatimonadaceae; genus SCN-70-22. The sequence goes on from JBDTUA010000294.1 coordinate 2,771, forward strand.
CGCCGAGACGGATGCGTTGGCGAAGCTGATCCCGAACCAGCCGAACTTCTCGCTCACGGTCGGCGAGGCGGTGGAGAAGGTCCCGGAGGTCAAGAAGCTGTACGACACGGACGAGCGCTACACCGTCCTGCTCGACTACGCGATCGCTCTCGAAGGTTTGTCTCGACACACGGGCGTGCATGCCGCCGGGGTCGTGATCGCACCGGGGCCGCTCGACGACTACGTCCCGATCTGCACGCAGAACTCGAAGGGGGCCGGCGCCGGGAGCGACGAGTCGGTCGTGGTGACGCAGTACGACATGAACTGCCTCGAGAAGGCAGGCATGCTCAAGATGGACTTCCTCGGGCTGACGACGCTGACCGTCATCCACGATGCGCTGCAGGCCATCGCGGCGCGCGGGAACGCGGTCCCCGACCTCGATGCGATTCCCGACGACGATCCCGAGACGTACCGGATGCTGCGCATGGGGCGGACGTGCGGCGTCTTCCAGTTCGAGTCGCCGCTGGCGACCGACATGCTGCGCAGCATGCGCTGCGACCGTTTTGACGACCTCGTCGCCTCCAACGCCCTGATGCGCCCGGGCCCGCTCGACGCGGGGATGCACAAGGTCTACCAGCGACGGAAACGTGGCGAGGAGCCCGTCGTCTACGCCCTGCCCGAGCTGGAAGCGATCCTGCAGCAGACGTACGGCGTCATCACCTATCAGGAGCAGGTGATGCGTATCGCGCAGGTGCTGGCCGGCATCTCGCTCGCCGAAGCCGACGTGCTGCGCAAGGCGGTGGGCAAGAAGGACGCAGAGCTGATCAAGGCGGAGCTCGGGAAGTTCGTCACCAAGGCGATCGCCCTCGGCCACGATCGGCGCATCATCGAGGACCTCGCGGCGCAGATCGAGACGTTCGGACGATACGGCTTCAACAAGTCGCACTCCGTCGCCTACTCGGTCATCTCGTATCACACCGCGTGGCTCAAGTGCCACTATCCCGCCGAGTTCATGGCGGCGCTCCTGTCATCGTCGATCGGCGATACGGACAGCGTGGTGAAGTTCATCAACGAGGCGCGCGAGCTCGGCATCGAGGTCCTGGCGCCGGACGTGAACGAGTCGGGCTACAAGTTCACGGTGGTCGCCGACAAGCGGATCCGTTTCGGGCTGGGCGCCATCCGGAACGTTGGGCGCGGGGCGATCGACTCGATCCTGTCGGCGCGCGCGGACGGCTCCTTCGGTTCACTGTTCGACCTGAGCGAGCGCATCGACCTGCGGCTGTGCAACAAGCGCGTGCTCGAGGCGCTCATCCATTCCGGCGCGCTCGACTCGTTAGGTGGACACCGCGGCCAGTACAACGCGATCCTCGATGCGGCGCTGCAGGAGGCGTCGCTCAAGCAGGAGGAGCGCATCACCGGACAGACGTCTCTCTTCGGAGAGACGGGGGACGGGGGACGGGGGACGGGAGGGGGGCACTCGCTGAGCCTACCCAACGTCGGGCAGCTCTCCGAGTCCGAACGGCTGACCCGTGAGAAAGAAATTCTCGGATTCTATATCTCCGGGCATCCGCTCGAGCCGTATCGAGCGGAGTGTGAACTCTTCTGCTCCTCTACCGTGTCCGCGCTCGGGACGTGGCAGGAGCTGGGGATGACGCTCGGGGTGGTGGTCACGGCGATCAAGCGGCAGGTGTCCAAGAAGTCCGGGGCCGAGTTCGCCCGGTTGACAGTCGAGGATTTTTCGGGATCTTCGGAGCTGCTGGTATTCCCCGAAGCGTGGGCGGCCCTGTCCGACCGCGTCCGGACCGACGTGCCGCTCCTCGTGAAGGGGGGCTACTCGAAACGTGATCAGGGGGCGGACAATCCGACGTTCATCGTCGAGTCCGTGCAGCGATTCGAGGAATTGCGGGTGTCGGGGCAGGTCGGGGTCGAACTGGAAATCGGGGACGGGGGACGGGGGACGGGGGACGGGAGTGGGCTCTCGCCCGAACTCATGAAGGACGTGCGCATTGTCGCTGAATCCCATCCGGGGTCGGCCTCGCTGGAAGTCCGCTGGATTGACGCGAAAGGGACGCCGACGCGACTGCGATCGCGGTCCATCAAGCTCGCTGCCGACAGTGCATCGCTTGGTGAACTGCGTGCGTTGCTAGGCCATGACCGTGTGCGCCTCGTGCGCGTCGGAGGACAATGAATGGCTAGCACACCGACCCTCGAATTCGAACGACCGATCTTCGAGCTCGAGCAGCAGATCGACGAGCTGAAGCGGATGGCCGGCGACCGCCATATGAGCGTCGACGTCGAGATCGAACCGCTGGAAAAGAAGCTCAGCAGCCTGCGACAGGAGGTGTACCGCAACCTCTCCCCGCTGCAACGGCTGCAGGTGGCACGCAGCAACAAGCGTCCCTTTACGCTCGACTACGTGCGGCTTTGCTTCACCGACTTTGTCGAGCTGCACGGCGATCGCGCCTTCCGGGAGGACGCCGCGATCGTGGGCGGCTGGGCCCGTCTCGAAGGCGAGACGGTGATGATCATCGGACACCAGCGCGGGCGCGACACGAAGGAGAACCTCAAGCGCAACTTCGGGATGCCGCATCCCGAGGGATACCGCAAGGCGCTGCGCCTGATGCAGCTCGCCGAGAAGTTCCAGGTCCCGGTCTTCACCTTCATCGACACGCCGGGGGCGTGGGCCGGACTCGGCGCCGAAGAGCGCGGGCAGGCCGAGGCGATCGCCCGGAACCTGTTCGAGATGAGCTCCCTCGCGACGCCGATCGTCGCCACTGTCATTGGCGAAGGGGGGTCGGGCGGAGCACTCGCGTTAGGCGTGGCCGATCGCGTCCTGATGCTCGAGAATTCGGTCTACTCGGTGATCACGGTTGAGGGATGCGCCGCGATCCTCTGGAAGGACGGCAAGTCGCAAGAGATGCGGAACCGCGCCGCCACCGCCCTCAAGATCACCGCCCCCGACTTGCTCGACCTCGGCGTGATCGACGAGATCGTCCCCGAACCCGCCGGCGGCGCCCACGCCAACCACGAAGTCGCCGCCCACGCCCTGCAGGAAGCGCTGATCAAGCACTACGAGGAGCTCAGGCGATACAAGCCAGAGAAGCTTGTTCGCAAACGGCGGGAGAAGTATATGAAGATTGGGAAGTATTCGGAGTAGGGAGAAGACGAGAGGGCGTGGGGGTGGGTAAGCCGCGCCCTTCGTTCGTCCGTTAGCGCTGCCGAGGGGTATGTAGTTGATGTAGTTTGAGTTGCGTCCCCCCTTTTCCCCGTCTTCCCGACTTCTCGTCTTCTTGTCCTCTCTCGTAGAAGTTTCTTTCAAGGGTCACCGCCGCGAGTTCTTCCACTGGGAGGGCGACGAGCTCCTTTCCGTGAAGATGGGGGTGATCGTTGAAGCAGATCGCGGAGAGGACCTGGGCTTCATCTACGCCACCGGTGAGCTGGCGCTCAAGCGCGCTGCCGGAGTCCCGCACCGACCGACCGAGGAGTCGCCGGTCACCCAGGCGGTCAAGCGTACCGCCACAGCCGACGAGCTCGAGAAGGTCGCGGAGCTGCGCGAGCAGGACGAACTCGCGCGCCGGAAGGCGATGGAGCGGGTGAAGGCGAACAACCTCGTCATGAAGCTGACCGACGCCGAGTGGCGGTGGGACCGGCGGAAGCTCACGATCTACTTCACGGCCGAGAAGCGCGTCGACTTCCGGAACCTCGTGCGAGAACTGGCGTCGATGTTCCGCACGCGCATCGAACTTAAGCAGATCGGCGTGCGCGACGAAGCGAAGCGACTCGGCGGGATCGGGCGCTGTGCGCGCGAGTATTGCTCGGCGGCGTGGCTCCCGGAATTGCGCCCGGTCAACCTTGGCGTCGCCAAGGATCAGCGACTCTCGCTCAACCCGACGCAGATCTCCGGAGCGTGCGGGAGGTTGATGTGCTGCCTGCGCTACGAGCACGAGTTCTACGTGCAGCAGCGAAAGCGCTTCCCGAAGGAACAGAAGATCATCGAGACGTCGAAGGGGGAGGAGAAGGTCATTTCCAACGACATCTTCCGCGAACGGGTGACGCTTCGAGGGGTGGACGGCGAGGTGCGAACGATCGAACTCGCCGAATTGCGCCGCGAGTGGCGGAATCCCTCCTCGCCGGGACAGCTGCTCGACGAAGACACGACGTCTATGCCAGACGAGGCGATCTCGGATGAGGTCCTGCGCATGCAAGACACCTCGGAGATGCCGGTGTGGCGCCCCGACCTTCGACGCGACGGAATGCCCCGCGGCGGACTCCCGGTCCTTCCCCCTCCGCAGCGTCCGACTGGCCCCCCCGCGCGCGAGACGCCGGATGCAGATCCGTCAGCGCGTTCCGAAGGAGCACGTTCGGAAGGAGCGCCTTCCGATCCGGAGCGCTCCGGTCGCGGCGGCGAACGGAACGCGGAGCGACGCGGAGGGGCGGGGCGGCGCGAGCGTGATCAGGGGAGCGCTGGGCGAAAGAGCG
>JBDTUA010000295.1:0-7228 GCA_040007995.1 Gemmatimonadota bacterium
AGCCGCTGCGTGAGCCGCTAGGTGAGCCGCTAGGTGAGCCGCTAGGTGAGCCGCTGGCGCACCGATTGCGCCGCCACCTGCGAGCTCGCAATACGGCGACGGCGGTCGTGGCGCTGGTCGTCGCGGCGGTGTCGCTCTTCGTGCTCGCGCGTTGGGCGGGCGCCTTCCTGCCACGACTGTTGGCGGGGGCGCCGCTGGCAACGCTGTGGGGCGACGCGGTGGTCGGGATCGGGTTGCTGGCACTGGCCACCGGGAGTGCGGCGGTGCGCGACGTCACGCTCGTTTCGATCGCCACCGCGTTCTCGGCGGCGTTGCGGCTGGAGATGCTGCGCGCACTCGTCAGGCAGCCGGCGGCGGCCGCGCGCGCACGGCCGGACGGTGAAACGCTGATGCGGGTGGCAGGAGACATCACCCTGCTGCACCAGTCGCTCGTGCGTGTCCTCGCGCTGTGGGCGCCGAGCGTGGTCACCTCGGCGATCCTGCTCGGGGCAATCGTGGCGACCACGCCGCTGCTGGCGGTTGCGACCGCCATTCTCATCGCGCCGATGCTGGTCGCGATCGGGCGAGTGAGCGGGAGGCTGACGGGCTCCGTCCGGCTCGCCCAGGATCATCTTGCCACGCTCGGCGGGGCAATCGGTGAGGCGTTGTCGGGGCTGCGCGAGGCGAAGGTCTTTCGACGGGAGGCGGCGCTCGAGCGTCGCTTCGCCGAGCTCTCGGACCGGGCCGTGCAGCACATGCTTCGCGAGGAACGGCTGGCGGTCACGCACCCGGCGGTCGTTTCGTTCGTGGCGGTCGCTGCGCTGCTGGCGCTCGTCCTGCTCGCCGCCTGGTGGCAGCGGCGAGGGGCCATCGACGGCGCATCGTTGACACAGTTCCTCGTCCTGCTGGGGTTATTGGTGGGGCCGCTGCAGGAGTCATTTCGGTCGTATAGCAGCGTGGTACGCCTCCGCACCCTCTACGCACGCTGTGCCGACGTGCTGGCGACGCCGCACGAACATGACGCGGCCGACGCGCTGACGATCGACGACGCTCCGGGCGCCGTCACCTTTGCCGGTGTGACGGTGCGTCACCCCAGCACCGGCTTCGTGCTCGGACCGGTAGAGCTGCAGATCGCCGCGGGGGAGACGATCGTGCTGGTCGGCCCCAGCGGGTCGGGGAAGTCGACGTTGCTGGAGCTTGTCCCGCGGCTCGGTGAGCCCGACGACGGCAGCGTCCTGCTGGACGGTGTCGCCGTGCCGCGACTGTCGCTCGCGTCACTGCGGGCGCGCTGCGCGCTGGTTCCGCAGGAGCCGTACTTCTTCGCCGGCTCGATCGAGGAGAACCTGACCTTTGCTGCGCCGCACGTGGACCGACGTGCGGTGGTCGCAGCGTGTCGCGCTGCGCACGTGGAGGAGTTCGTGCAGCGACTCCCCGACGGTTACGCGACGACGTTGACGCGCGGTGCCAGCAATCTATCGGTAGGACAACGGCGACGACTGGCCATGGCCCGGGCGATGCTTGTCGCCCCTCGCATTCTCCTGCTGGACGAGCCGACAGCCGCGCTCGACGAAGAATCGGAACAACTCCTGGTGGACGCGCTGCGCGTCTTCTCGGAAGGGCGAACGACGATCATTGCCTCGCATGCGCCGAGGGTTCTGCCGTTGGCCCATCGGATCGTGCGGTTGGTGCATGGTCGCGTAGTCAGCATCGAACCGGGTGCACGCGCCAACGCTCCGCATGTGCGTCCCCACCGCGCGGTGAACGATGCAGGGTGATGTCGACGTGTCGGTCATCATTCCAACGCATGATCGCGCGGCGCTGCTGGCGCTCACGCTGCCACGGCTGCTGTCGCAGGAACTGGAGGGGGCAACGATCGAACTGCTCGTCGTCGACGATGGCTCGCCGACCGACGCGACGCTCGCGATCGTGTCGTCCCTTGGATCGCCGTCGCTCCGGCTCATTCGGCAGCCGCGCGGCGGGAGCTCCGCCGCGCGGAACCGCGCGATTCGGGTGGCGCGTGGGCGCGTGCTGCTCTTCCTCGACGACGACGCGTTTGTCGGCCCGCACTTCATCGCCGGGCACCTTGCGCTGCACGCTTCGCCTGACCTCCGCCTTGTTGCGGGCGGGATCATTCAGGTGCGTGCGATCCCCGATTCAATCGACGAGTCGCCGGGGTTGCGCGCCTATCATCGTCACCCGATGCCCGGTGGCAATTCGTCAGCTCCGGCCGCCGCGGTGCGCGCCCTAGGCGGCTACGACCCGTGGTTCTCGTCCTACGGCTGGCAGGACCAGGAGCTCGGGGAGCGCCTGATGACGTCGGGGCTCCGACGGTCGTTTGCGTGGCGTGCCCCCATCTATCACTACAAGCCGCCTGCCTACGACATCGACTTGCGCACGCAGCTCGTGCGCGAGCGGGACCGGGGGCGCATGGGGGCACGCTTCTACTACAAGCACCCTCGAACCACGATCGGCGTCGCGACCAAGATGGGTCCTGCCGTGCGAGCACTCATTCGGGCAGCCGATCGTGCCTTCAGCATCGAGGCCCTGCAGACTCGGGTCGAGGAGGGGCAGGTCGATGGTGCGCACGTGCCGCCGTGGCGTGCGGCGCTGCTGCGGGCGCGCGTCGAGTCGGAGGCGGGGGCGCGTGAACTCGCGCGGATCAGGAGCGCCGGCGCGGAACCGCTGCGATAATCGCTCGCGTCGTGGGGTACCTGGGGGGCTCCGACGGTATGAGCGTCAGGCACGCGTCGCGATAAGTGAAGTGACGGGAGGCCACACAGCGACGGTCCCACGGTGACAGCTTCACCGAGAAGGCACGGATCAACCACTCGATGCGCGTTGGCGTGAGGTCGATCGAGCGCCGCCGTCGACGGCCGGAGCGCTCGCGCACCAGGTCGAGCAGTTCGTCGAGCGTGACCGCGGGAGCCCCAGCGATGATTTCCTGCGGGGCCTCGTGCGGCGGGCGCGTGACGAGCTGCCTCACGAGGCGGGCCAGATCCTCCGCGTGTACCATGTGGCAACTCCCCTCGCCGCGGATCCACTGGGCGAGCCAGATGCGCCGGTCGATCTCGTGCAGGAGCCGGGTGAGGTGGGATGCCGGTGCCAGACGGTCGCCGGCAACGACGAGGGTGGGGTGCACACTCGTAAGTCCTTCGGGGTGGTGCTCCCGCAGGAGCGCGTGGCACTGCGCCTTGGTGCGCACATAGGGCGTCCCCTCGGCAAGGGCGGCGGGGTCTGCCGAGCCGTCCGGTCGTACAACCGATGCGGTGCCGAACCAGATGACCTGCGCCGCGCCGCGTGCGCGCAGCGCAGCGACCAGGTCGACCGTCCCGACGGCGTTGACCGCGTCGGCGTCGGGCCCCCACGACGTCGCGAGCAGGACGGCGCGGTCGATCCGCGGCAGGCGAGTGGCGAGCGCGCTCCCTTCGGCGAGGTCTCCGACGCAGAGCGTGACGCGCGGATGACGCGTGACCTCATCGGGGAGGGAGGACGTGGGACGCGCGAGCAGGACGAGCACCGCATCCGTGGCGTCGAGCAGCTCGCGCACGACGCAATGCCCGACGGCACCACTGCCGCCGCTGATCAGGATGCGCGCGGGGCGATCGCCCTCAGTCATCGCGTCGGTCGACGAACTGCGCGGACATCGTTCACGGCCACACCGTGCGCACGCCGATGCCCGCGGAAAGGTCACCTCCGCTCTTTACCCGCAGCATGTGAAACGGCGAGTCGCCCGCGCGATTGGTGACGAAGAGGTCGATTATCGGTGCCCGCGTACGACGGGGGACCGCCGCGCGGCGCTGCCAGCCGAGCGCGATGAGCCAGGGGACCGCGTGCGAGCGACCGACGGCGTTCAACTGATTGCCGCGTCCCACGGCCAGACCGGACTCGGCGGCGAGGTGCAGCGATGGCGCGACTGCGTGCTGCGCGCCGATCGCCAGACCCGCCACCTGCACGCCGCGTCGCTGCACGTAGCCCACGAGCGGCGACGCGCTCAGCGTCGTGCGGTCGCTGAGCCGGCCCAGCAGCGTCAGTGCTCCCGTAACGGTGTACAGCCGCCCTTCCTCGAGACTCTCGTCCCCGAAACGAAAGCCGCCCTTGGGGAGGTCGAGTCGCTGCAGCTCGTCCCAACGTTCGGCGAGCAGGTTGACGAGCGGGTTGTTGGTGCGGGAGGCTGCGAGGACCAAACCAAACGTTGCGCCAGGCCATTCGGCCAGCGCGAGGCGTGCAAGCGCGCCCACTTCGCCTTCATCACGCGTCCCGCGCAGGAGGTCGGTGTATACCCCCACCTGCAGCGGGCGAACGATCGCGGCCTCACCCGTCGCAAACAGTCCCTGGCTTCCCCAGCGCGCGCGAAATCCGACGGAGCCGCGATCGAGATACGGCGGCGCGAGTGCGGCCAGCGCGAGCGGAGCTTCAGGACGACCGTCGACGCTTTCACCACGTCGGGATGGTGCCGGACCGTCCGACGCTCCGGGCCGCACTCGCACGCCACTCCCGATGGCGAGATACTCGCGGTCGGCCACGTAGGCGAGCGCCCCGGTATTTCCTAACGCGTTCGAGAGGAACGCTTCGAGGGCGAGCGAGGGGGCGATCGCGAAGCGGATGCCGGCGTCGTAGGTGAAGACGCGAGCGGGGGCCCCGGTGGAGCGGGTGATGCCGTTGTTCCCGCGCATCGGGAGAAAGCCTCGTCCCCACGCCGTGGCCCTACTCGTGAGTAAATGCTCTGCCTGAAGCTCCGGGCCAATCACGGGGCCGAAGGAAGCACGTTCGCCGGGAATGCGGCGGACGTACAGTGCATCGTCGCTGGACAGGAAGACGCCGACCAAGGCGCCCCGAAGCTGCGCGGTCGCGGAGAGCAGCGCCCCCTCGAGCGCGAGCGTCGGGACAACTCGACGACGGTTGCCGCCAAAGACGGCGCCCGTGCTGGTATCGATCGCGAAGTACGAGCGCGTGGAGAACGAGGCCGAGCCGATCACTGCCAGCGATCGGCCATGGTCACGCTCGCCGAGCAGGCGCCACATCGCCTCGACGGCAATCTCCTGAAGAAAGTTGCCGCTCCCGCCTCCCGGCACCGTGCGCGAGGCCAGATACGATCCCTGACGGCCTGGTCCGCTATTGTCGACGGTTTGGGCATCGATCGCAAGGCGCAGCCGGGGGAGGATCGCGTACTGGAGGCGCAGGGTCGGCTGAATTGTGACGCCGCTCACCACCGATCGAGGGATGCGGAACATGCGATTGCGCACACTCACGACGAAGCGCGCGTCGCGAGCGTCCCCAACGGACGCCGATGCACTATCCTGCGCCCGGAGCGAAACGCTCCCCGTCAGCAACAGCGCGAGCACGCCCGTCAGGAGGCGTCGGCCGACAACGCGCGTTACGGTCGCCACGACTGCCTCACGCGCCGCGTCTCCGGGGTCGCCCAACACACGGTCGGGAGCGGTGTAGCAGGTGGGGCCGCCATGGCGGCAACATAGCACAGCACGCGCTCTACCTGACACTCGGCTGCCGGGTTAGCGTTCCATCCTGTTTCACTCCCTCTCCGGATTTTTCGCAATGGGTAATTTGTCGGCGCGGCTGTTCGCCTGTGTAGCCGGATTCGTCATGCTGAGCCCGCCGATCGTTGCGGCGCAGCGCCCCACTCCCGACCAGGCGCAGCGCCTCCTGCAAACCCGTCCTGATCTGGTCGCCCAGCTTCGCCAGCGTATCATCACGAGCGGCATGACGCCGGAGCAGGTGCGTGCGCGACTGCGGGCCGAGGGCTACCCGGAAACGTTGCTCGACGCCTATCTCTCGACTGGAAACACCACGGCTGACTCGATCCCGGGGTCGGAGGTCTTTGCCGCGGTGCGCGCGCTCGGCATCGCTGATTCCACCGACGTCGAACGACTGCAGCAGCTCCTTCGGACGGACACCACTCGAGCGGGCGCCCTTCGGACCGGCGGTCAGAGAGCGGGCGACTCGACGTTGGCGGACCTGAAGGGTGCCGGGCAGCTGGAGATCTTCGGTCTCCGTCTCTTCTCGCGAGAGTCGTCACTCTTCGACCCGAACCTCGCTGGCCCCGTCGATGACAACTATCGACTCGGTCCCGGCGACCAGCTCGTCCTCATCCTGACCGGTGACGTGGAGGCCGCGTACACGCTCGATGTGACGCGCGAAGGGTTCGTCGTAATCCCGCAGGTTGGCCAGCTCCCGGTTGCGAACCTCACGCTCGGTGAGCTCAACGACGTCTTGTACAGTCGCCTCGGTCGCGCCTACTCGGGGGTGCGGCGTGGCGCCGGCTCCACGACACGATTCTCGGTCAGCGTCGCCAAGCTTCGCAGCAACCAGGTCTTTGTCGTCGGCGACGTGTCCCAGCCGGGGAGCTATCGCATCTCCAGCGCGGGGACGGTTCTCTCGGCCCTCTATGCCGCCGGCGGACCAACGGAGCGAGGGAGCCTCCGGCGCGTCGAAGTCCGGCGCGCGGGACGGACGGTCGATACGCTCGACGTCTACGACTACCTCCTACGCGGCGACGCCTCGCGCGATGTGCGCCTCGAGACCGGGGACGTGATCTTCGTCCCCCTGCATGGACGACGGATCTCCGTCGTTGGTGAAGTAGTCCGTCCCGCGCAGTACGAGCTCGACGCGGACGAGGATCTGGCCGACGTCATTGCAGCGGCCGGCGGGTTCTCGCCGACGGCATCGTTGCTGCGCGTGCAGATCGATCGCATCGCCCCACCATCGGCGCGGACCGCTGAAGGGCGCAGCCGTCTGGTCATCGACGTCTCCGCGCCGTCGTTGCGGGAGGGAACGCCGCCGCCCTTCGCGCTCGCCGGCGGCGATGTCGTGCATGTCCTGCGCATTGCCGATCGCGTGCGAAACCGCATTCGTGTCGAGGGGAGCGTCTGGCAACCCGGCACACAGGGCTTCCGCGACGGCATGACGCTGAGCGACGCGCTTCGCGGTGCCGGTGGACTCAAGCCCGACGTCTATCTGGGGCGCGTCCTCGTCTCACGCCTCCTGTCCGATTCGTCGCGCATTCAGTTACGCGCCATCCTACGGGACACCAGCGGGGCGGTGTTCGATGACATTCCCCTGCGCGAGGACGACGCCATTCAGGTCTTTTCGATCAGTGAGTTTCGGCCTGAGCGCCACGTTGCGATCTCGGGTGCGGTGCGCCGCGGGGGGCAGTATCCGTATCGCGAGGGCATGACACTGCGCGACCTCGTGCTCCTTGCCGGAGGACTCGAACAGAGTGCCTACCTCAAGG
>JBDTUA010000296.1:0-7184 GCA_040007995.1 Gemmatimonadota bacterium
ACATAGCTCAGTTTGAGGTCGGGAGTGATGACGCAGACGAGATCGCTGGTGGCCTCGAGGATGGCGACGAGGCGCTCACGCTCGCGCGCGGTGACCCGTTGCGCCTGAAGCGAGGCGTTGAGTGCCTTGACGCGTCGGCTCACGAGGGCGTAGATGAGCACCGCACTCACCACGACGAAGAACCACCCCTTGTACGTCTGCAACCGGGTGAGGGCCTGCTGGTCGCGCACCACCGCGAGGACGGCCGAGTCGGACCAGACGATCCAGAGGCTCCCGAGCAGGGCGTAGGCCATGGCGATCCCGACGGGCGACCAGTCGTACGGCGGGGTCAGTGGCGCGTCGTGAGCTTCGAAGGACGCCGGACGACCGCCCTGGGCGGCGCTTTCGCGACCCGGGTTGTCGACACCACTTCCCTCGACTGGCTCCTCCATGCGCTCCCTGTCCTGCGAGTGACCTGCGCGTATCCTGCCTAACGATCGGTGGACGCTGTCGGGGCCAGGTCACCGCGCTCGACGGCCCGCGCGGCGATCGCGTCCACCCGGTCATCCTGGTTCGACTTGAGCGCGCGCAGCGCGCGCCGCGTTCGTCGATAGGCCATGTGCACGAAGACGCGCGCGCAATTCACCTCGTCACTCACCGCCTCCGGCTTCCCGCCGGCCGCGGCGATCTCGGACGTGACGCGCGACAGCGTCGCCGTGCAGAGGAAGAGGTCGATCGCCGCGTTGGCCAGGCGCTCCTGCACGTACTGCCGCTCGATGATCGCCTTGCCGTGCTTGCGCAGCGCCCATTCCACGCCGCGCGCGAGCGCATGGATCTGCGACGCCACCAGCTCGGCCTCGTCGTCGAGCGCCTCGTGCACCTGCGTGAAGTCCGGCTGGATGAGCGTGCTCTTGGCCCGTCCCTTCAGGTAGCTCGAGATCGCCCCGAAGCCGTGGATCGGGTCCTGCAGCGCCTTGCCCAAAGCCTTGAGCCGCTCGCCCGGTTGCTGCAATCCCATCAGCGCAATCAGCGCCCGCAGGATCTCGTTGGTCCCCTCGAAGATGAGCATGATGCGCGAGTCGCGCACACTCTGCTCGAAGGGGAACTCCTTGGAGTAGCCCATCCCCCCGGCCATCTGCAGCGCTTCGTTTGAAGCGCGGTAGGCCATCTCCGAGGCGAAGACCTTGCACGCGGCGGTCTCGAGCGAGAAGTCCACTCCGCCACGATCGACCATCCCGGCCGTCAGCATCCAGGCCGCATCGGCGGCGTAACACTCGGCGGCCGCGAGCGCGATCTTGCGGCGCAACATCTCGAAAGAGGCAATCGGGCGCCCGAACTGCTCGCGCTGCTTGGCGTAGGCGATCGCCTCGTTCATGATCTGCCGCGTCCCGCGCGCCGATCCCGCAGCGAGCCCCAGGCGCCCGGAGTTGAGGATCTCGAGGGCGATCTTGAAGCCCTGGCCTACCTCGCCGAGCCGGTTGCCCGCCGGCACGCGCACGTTTTCGAAGATCACGGCGCGCGTGTCCGACGCCTTGATCCCCATCTTCTCCTCCAGCTTCCCGAGGCTCACCCCGGGGCTGTCTCGCTCCACAACGAACGCCGTGACACGCTCCTTCGCCTTCCCGTCGATCGTGACCGGCACCTTGGCGAAGACAGTGAACACGCCCGCGAACCCGGCATTCGAGATCCAGATCTTCGTCCCGTTGAGTACGTACTCGCTGCCGTCGGCCGAGGGGATCGCCGAACACTTCATCGCCTGGGCATCGGAGCCGGAGCCCGGTTCGGTGAGGCAGAAGGCGGCGACGAGTTCGCCGGCGGCGCAGCGCGGCAGCCAACGCTGCCGCTGCTCATCCGTCCCGAAGAGCACAATTCCCTTGCAGCCGATCGACTGGTGGGCACCGAAGTAGACGGCGAGCGCCGGGTCGGTCGCGCCGATCTCACCGAAGACGCGATTGAACACCTTGGCCGAGGCGCCGAATCCACCGTAGGCCTCGGGAATGTTGAGTCCCATCAGGCCGAGCGCGTGGAATCCCTCCAGCATCGCCGGTTCGAAGCGACCATCGTGATCGTGCCGCTTGGTGTCGATGTGTTCCTTGGCAAACGAGCGGAAGGCATCGAGGATCGCGTGGAGGCTCTCCTTTTCGTCTGGCGCGATCGTGGGAAACGGGAAGACCATCGACTCGCGGATCTCCCCGAGGAAGAGTCCCTTGATGAATGAGGGGTTCTCGTCGGGGGCGGCAAGGTGCGGGCGCGAGTCCACCGCGTGCGCGGAGGGCTCGGACGGCATGACGTCGGTCATGGAAGAACTCCGGGCAAAATGCAGGCGCGCCCACCTCGGGACGAACGCAGAAAACACGTCAGCTATGCTCTTCTGTGCTCGTCCGGCGGCGGCGCACCGGATTTTAGGTGATACGCACGCGCCGCGCATCAGGCGACGGGGGCGAGGCTGGCGTGCTCGACCGCCTTCATGCGTCGAGCCGCCCGGCCAGTGTTTTGGGCGGTGCGAGAATCGGGCAGTTCATCCGCTCCAACCTATCCGACCAACCTACCCGACCAACCTACCCACGCAGGAAATCGATCATCAATGCATTGAGCGTTGCCGCATGCGTCGCGGCGAAGCCGTGCGGCGCCCCCGGGATGATCTCGAGCCGGCTCCCCTGGATCAGGGCGTGCGACTTCCTTCCCGAGATATCCAGCGGGACGATGCGATCAGCGTCGCCGTGCACGATCAGCGTGGGCACCGTGAACTTCGCGAGGTCGCCGCGGAAATCGGTCGTCCCGAAGGCGGTGATGCAGGCGCGCGTGCCTAACGGTGAGGCCCCCCAGGCCATCCACTTGCTGAAGGCGATCAGGTCGGCGTGCGCCCCGGCCGCCCACGTGTCGGCGTTATAGAAGTTCGGGAAAAACTGGTCGAGAAAGCCCAGGCGGTCGGCGATCATGCCGGCGATCATGCCGTCGAAGACGCTGCCGTCGGCCCCATCGGGATTGTCCGCGGTCTTGAGGAAAAACGGCGGAACGGCGCCGAGCAGCATCGTTCTCGCGATCCGCCCCTCGCCGTACCGTCCGATGTAGCGCGCGACCTCGCCCCCCCCCATCGAGAAGCCCGCCAAGGTGACCCGCTGGAGGTCGAGGTGGGTGAGGAGGTCGTTCAGGTCCGACGCGAAGGTGTCGTAGTCGTAGCCGCCGGTGGCACGTTCCGACTCGCCGAAGCCGCGCCGGTCATACGCGATGCAGCGAAAGCCGGCGCCGGTCAGCGCCGTCACCTGAGACTCCCACATGCGATGACTCAGCGGCCAGCCATGAATGAGGACGACCGGCGGGCCGTCGCCCAGGTCCTGGTAGAACAGGTCGGTGGTCGGCGTGGCAGACGTCGTGAGGTGCGGCATGCGATCCTCGCTCGGGAGGTGGAAAGCGGTAAACGGATGGAGATGCCTCGATCGATAGCGTGTCGGCCAGCGCCACGGCAGTCGGCAGTACCGACGATGCGTTATCATCTTGCCGAACCCGGTCGACCACGGCAACGTGGCGCGGTCCGCCTTTCCCGTCGTATCGGCCGATGCCTGGCAGACGATCCCGTCGCCCGCGGCCGCTCTCACTCTGCAACACCTCGCCCCAGATGCACATCGCTTCCTTCCGCCGCACCGGATGGCGCCGACTCGGCGTTGCCCTCGCCGCTGGGTTCCCTGCCATGGCGTTCCCCGCCGCGGTCGCGGCGCAGGGGCGGACGCCGTCGTCTGCTCCCGCCGCGACCACCGCTTTCGACACGACCGCCTTCCAGGCGATCGCCTGGCGCAACGTCGGACCGTCGCGCGGAGGGCGCGCCAACGCCATCGAGGGGATCCCGTCGATGCCGCTCACGTACTTCGTCGGCTACACCGGCGGGGGACTCTGGCGCACCGACAACGCCGGCATCTCGTGGCGCAACATCTCCGACGGCTTCTTCAAGACGAGCAGCATCGGCGCCATCGCCGTCGCCCCCTCGGATCCTAACGTGATCTATGTGGGGAGTGGCGAGCATGCGGTCCGCGGGCAGTCGTCGACGTATGGGGACGGCGTCTACAAGAGCACCGACCAGGGGCGCACGTGGGTGAACCTGGGGCTCGCCGCCACCCTGCAGATCTCGCGTGTGCGCGTGCATCCCCGCAATCCCGACGTCGTCTATGTCGCCGCGCAGGGTGACCGCTGGAAGGGGACGTCCGAGCGTGGGATCTATCGCTCGCTGGACGGTGGAAAGTCGTGGACGCTGGTGCTCAAGGGGGAGAATCCCACGAGCGGCGCCGCCGGGTTGTCGATGGATCCGACCAATCCCCGCATCCTCTATGCGGCGATGTGGGATCACCAACGCACCCCGTGGATGGTGCGCTCCGGGGGACCGGGGAGCGGGATCTGGAAGTCGACCGATGCCGGCGACACGTGGACGCGCCTGACGGAAGGGCTCCCCAAGCTGATGGGGAACCTCGACGTCTCGGTCTCCCCGGCCGACCCGGATCGCCTGTACGCGATCGTCGAGGCCGAGAAGGGGGGGCTGTACCGCAGCGATGACGCAGGGAAGAACTGGCGCCTGATGTCGGAGGACCGACTGATCCAGACGCGCTCGTGGTACTACATGGATGTCTTCGCCGACCCGCAGAACGTCGACGTGGTCTGGGTCATGAACGCGCCGGTGCTCAAGTCGATCGACGGCGGAAAGACCTTCGCTACGCAGCGGGCGACCCACGGGGACAACCACTTCCTCTGGATCAACCCGACCAACAGCAACTACATGGCGAACGCCAACGACGGCGGCGGCGCCGTGACGCTCGACGGCGGCGCGAGCTGGAGTTCGCAGGACAACCAACCGACAGCGCAGTTCTATCACGTCACCGTAGACGACGGCTATCCCTACAAGCTGTACTCCGGGCAGCAGGACAACTCCTCAGTGATCATCAAGAGCCGCAGCGACGGCTTCGCGATCGACGAGCGTGACTGGTCGAACGGTCCCGGGTGCGAGAGCGCCAATGTCGGCGTGAGCGCGAAGAACCCGCGCTACGTGTACGGCGGCTGCTATCAGGGATTGATCGATGAGCTGGACCAGGAGACCGGGCTCTCGCGCGACATCATGGCGTACCCGGAGATGAACCTCACGGAGCCGACCGACAAGACGCGCTATCGCTTCAACTGGTCGGCGCCGATCGTCGTCTCGCAGCACGACCCGAACGTCATCTATCACGGCGGAAGCGTGCTGCTGCGCTCGCGCGATCGCGGGCAGTCGTGGGCGCCGATCTCCCCTGACCTCACGAAGAACGACAAGACGCGCCAGGGGTGGGGGGGCGGGCCGATCACCAACGAGGGGGCGGGGGGCGAGGTCTACGGCACGATCGTGGTGATCGAGGAGTCGCCGCACGAGGCGCAGACGCTCTACATCGGGACCGACGACGGGAACCTGCAGCTGACGAGGGATGGCGGCTCGACGTGGAGCAACATCACGCCGGCGGCGTGGGGCGACGGCCTGGTCAACGAGATCGAGGCCTCCCCGAACGACCCGGCGACCGTCTACGTCGCCTACAGGAAGGACCGGGTCGGCGATCCGGCACCGTACATCTACCGCTCCACCGACTACGGCAAGACGTGGACGAAGCTGGTGAACGGGCTCCGCGCGGGAGAGCCGGTGCGCGTGGTGCGCGAGGATCCCGAGCGGAAGGGGTTGCTCTACGCCGGGACGGAGACCGGGGTCTACATCTCGTATGACGCCGGGGCGAAGTGGCAGACGTTCAACGGCAACCTGCCGGTGGTGCCGGTGACCGACCTCGACGTGCGACACGGCGACCTGATCGCCGCCACCGAGGGACGCGCCTTCTGGATCCTCGACGACCTGTCGGTGATCCGCCAGCACGCCGACTCGCTGCTCACCGTGCAGATGCACCTCTACACACCGCGTACCGCGACGCTCGGTGGCGGCGGGGGCGGCTTCGGCGGAGGGGGCGGCGGCAACACCGTCGGGCGCAATCCGCGCGGCGGCGCGGTGGTCTTTTTCCGCCTGGCGTCCAAGCCCGACAGCGCGGCGACGGTGCGCCTGGAGTTCCTCGACAGCAAGGGTGCGGTCGTGCGCACGTACTCGAGCAAGGAAGGGACGGGGCCCGCGCGCCTCGCCCCGAAGGCCGGCTTCAACACCTTCGCGTGGGACCTGCGCCGACCCGCGCCGACCCCGCTCCCCGGCGTGCTCCTGTTCGGCGCGCCGAGCGCCGGGGCGCAGGTGCTCCCCGGGCAGTATGCCGTGCGGCTGACGGTCGGCTCCGCGACGAGCACGCAGTCGTTCGAGGTGCGCCAGGACCCGCGGCGCATCACGCCGATGCCGCAGCTCGTCGAGCGTGACTCGGTGGCCAACCTGCTGGTGGCGCGCATCGGCGAGATCCACGACGCCGTCCTCCGCGTGCGTGACCTCAAGACGCAGGTGCAAGGCTTCGTGACCCGCACCAAGGATGCCGACAGCGCCAACGCGATCAAGGAGATGGGCGGGACGATCACGAAGAAGCTCGAAACGGTGGATCCCAAGCTCACCACCAAGGCGCAGAACGGTCAGGACATCATCAACTACGCCAACGGGATCAACGGGCAGTACGGTTTCCTCCTCGGGCAGCTCGAGGGGAATCCGGTGATGACCGCCGGCGTGAAGGAACGTTTGGCCGAACTGGAAAAGCTGTGGGGGGCGCTCCGGAGCGAGGTCGACACAATCGAGAACGTAGACATCGCGGCGTTCAATAAACTGCTGGAAGCGGCGAAGGTGGACGGGGTGATCACCGGCAAGAAGAAGCCGAATACGGTGATGTAGCCACTCGTCCCGTCCGCAACACACCACGCCCCCTCGACGCTCGGTCGCGGGGGCGTCGTGCTGTCGTACGACGGCGACGCCGACGCGCGAGAGGGACGCGCTGCAACGATTCTAACTGTTGGTTGCCAGATCGCCCGATGCGTGGCCCGACCACTGCGGAAAAACCGCCCGCACGTCGCGCACTCCGTGCCGCTGGAGGAGCGGTGCCAGGACCTCGCGGTAATCGGTCGTCACCGGGACGTCGCCCGGGCCATCGAGGAACCGCGTCTCGAGTCCCGGCCAGCGCGCGCGCACGCGCCCGCCGTCGGCGCCGTCGCCGAGGACGAACATCACGCTCCCGCGTCCGTGGTCGGTGCCGAACGAGGCGTTCTCGACGACCCGGCGCCCGAATTCAGTC
>JBDTUA010000297.1:0-7163 GCA_040007995.1 Gemmatimonadota bacterium
CTCGTCCCAGCACATCGTCTGTAGCCCGACCTTGTTGCGGCTGTCGGGAATGTCCAGCGCGCGCACCACCCGTCCTCCGGCATCGGTGATGCGAAGCGTCGGCTTCACGAGCGGAGTTCCGACGTAGAGCGGGATGACGGCCTCGAACGACGGGTTCTCTCCGGTGAAGAACTGGTGTCCCCAGAACTCGTCATTGCGGTCGTCCTTGCTCTTCCACTGGAGCGTGAAACCCGGCGTGACCAGCCGCGACGTGGTCCCCTGGAGCGAGGCGTGCTCCTGGATGGGCTCGAGGTGGTCGAGGATCCAGAGGGCACGACCATGCGTCGCCACCAGCAGCGCATTGTCGCGCGGGTGGATGGTGAGTTCATCGACGCGCACCGTCGGGAGGTTCGCACGCAGGCGACGCCAGCTTCCGCCGCGATCGAGCGACAGGAAGATGCCGGTCTCGGTGCCGATGTAGAGGACGTCGCGGTTCTTCAGGTCCTCGGTGAGCGTGCGCACGTTCTCGCCGCGCAGGTTGCCGGACGTGGAGCGGAACGTCGCCCCGAAGTCCGTGCTCACCCACATGTACGTCTCGTAGTCGTTCAAGCGGTGGTTATCGACCGCGATGTAGACGGTGCCGGCGTCGAAGCGTGACGGCACGATCTTCGAGACGAAGGCGTCGCCTGGCGGAAAGCCGGGGAGTCGCGATGTGATGTCCTGCCACGTTTGTCCGCCGTTGCGCGACAGGCTGACGGTCCCGTCGTCGGTGCCAGCGTACAGGACGCCGGGCTGGCGCGGCGATTCGGCGAGGGCAACAATGCTCGGCCACTGCGAGATGCCATCGTTGCGGGCGATGACGATGTCGCTCCCCTTGAGCCCCATCGTGATGATGCTGTCGCGGTTGACGTTCTTCGTCAGGTCGGGGCTGACCGCTTCCCACGAGTCGCCACGGTCGCGCGAGCGGAAGACGCGGTTCGCCGCCGTCAGGAGCACGCCGGGATCATTCGGCGACTGCAGGAGCGGCGTGTCCCAGTGGAACCGGTAGCTCTCGCCCTTCGTCGAGTTCACGACGTTGAATACGGTGGGACGGATGGACCTGGACTCGCCCGTCAGCTTGTTGCGCCGGATGATGTTGCCGTCCTGCGACTCGGTATAGATGATCCGCGCATCGCGCACGTCGGGAATGGCGACGAAGCCGTCACCACCCAACACCTGAAACCAGTCGTAGTTCATGATGCCACGACTCATGCGCGAGGCGCTGGGTCCGCACCAATTGTAGTTGTCCTGCATCCCGCCGCAGACATTGTACGGGATCTCCATGTCGTAGCCGACATGGTAGAAGAGCCCGACGGGGAGATTGGGGATGAAGGTCCAGGTGCGGCTCATGTCGTACGAAACCGCGAGTCCGCCGTCATTGCCGATGAGCACGTGATTGGGATTCGCCGGATCGACCCAGATGGCGTGCACGTCATCGTGGATCGCCTGCGCCGCGTCGGTCTCGAACGTGCGCCCGCCGTCGACTGTCATGTGCATCCCGACACCGCCCAGGTAGAGGCGTTCCGGGTTGGTGGGATCGATCCGGAGCTGCGAGAAATACATCGGACGCGGATTGACACTGCTCATCTTCTTCCACGTCTCGCCTCCGTCATCCGAGCGGTAGATACCGGTGGGCGTTGCAGCTGGGGCCGGAGGTGCGCCGGCGCGACGGCCGGAGTCGGCGCGCAACGCGGGCCGGGGTGCCGAATCGGTCGTCGCCTCTCCCGCGCTCCCGGAATTCGCCGGCGCGGGTCCTTCGATGAGCGTGTAGACGATACGCGAGCTGGCACGGTACACATCCACTGCGATGCGACCGAGGGGGCCCGATGGGAGTCCGTGACCGGAGAGCTTGGTCCAGGAGTCGCCACCATCCGTCGAGCGCCAGAGGGCGCTGCCGGGACCACCGCCATTCATGCAGCAGGCCGTGCGGCGACGCTGGTAGGAAGACGCGTAGAGGACGTTGGGGTCGGAGAGCGAGACCGCGAGATCATTCGCTCCGGTGTCGTCGTCGAGCGCCAGTACGTGCTTCCACGTCTTGCCGCCATCCACCGTCTTGTAGACGCCGCGCTCGCCGCCGGGTCCGAAGAGCGGTCCGGTGGCCGCCACGAGCACCACGTCGTTATTGGTGGGATGGATGATGATCCGGTTGATGTGCTTCGACTGGGGGAGACCCATCAAGGCGAACGTCTTGCCACCATCTGTCGACTTGTAGACCCCGCCACCCCATGACGTGCTCTGTCGGTTGTTGGATTCGCCCGCCCCCACCCACACGAGGTCGGGGTTGATCTGTGAGACCGCGACGTCGCCGACGGCGATCAATCCCTCGTCCTGAAAGAGGGGCTCGAAGGTGGCACCGTTGCTGGTCGTCTTCCACACACCGCCATGCGCGGTGCCGACATAGTAGATCGCCGGATTGGCTTCGTAGACGGCGAGGTCGGCGACACGCCCCGACATCGTGGCGGGGCCGATGGAGCGGAAATGCAGCCCGGCAAACTCCTCGGCGACCGGGGTGGTGGATTGGGCGAATGCCGCTGTCGCGACCGTCGCAAGGAGAAGGACGGCGAGGGGGGGGAAGACACGGCGCATCAAGGACGGGGTGTGCATATCGGGTGGCGGTGCTGGAGAGTTCGCTACGCGGGAGACAGCAGCGTTGCCGGGGCGGAGACAAGGTGGGACGAAGGAGACCTATTGGTACGCGCGGGATGGACGCTGCGCTGCATCGACGCGGGAGGTTAGGCACGAGCGGTAGCGCCCGTCGAGCATCGCCCATGCCGGGGGACGGCCCAGGGTGATGCGGGCGAGCAACGGGCGAGACGGAAGTGCTGCCGCGGTAGCTCATCGTTAGGGTGTGGTCGCGGAGGACTGGCCGCCGTCCTTGACGGCATGAGCCTCGGTGGTGACTATGGCCAGGTATGTCCGGGATTGTCCCATCGACTGTGGCCGGCGTCGCCCCTCCCGCGGTGCGACGGCGATCGTGTCCATCGAACAGGAGCACCACGTGCGCCGCTGTCCTTTGAACCCGTGCGATACGACGCTTCCTTCGATCGCCGTGGGGAAGTTCGCGAGCAGGACGCCCGCGAGCCGGACGCCCGCGAGCAGGACGCGGGCGATGCTGCGCGTGCTGGTGCCGCTCGGTCAGCTGTCGGGAAGGCCTCTGCGTCGCCTGCTCGCAATCTCGGCCGTCCTCACGGTCGGAGCCTTCGCCAGCGCGTGCGCGCAGCCGACCTCGCGCACCCAGCTCATTCTGTTGGGGACGGGAACTCCGATCCCCGATCCGGATCGCAGCGGACCTGCCGTGGCCATTGTGGTGGACAGCGTCGCCTACCTCTTCGACGCAGGAGCCGGCGTCGTGCGACGCGCGACGGCGATGGCGCGAAGCGGAGTCCCCGCGTTGCGGGTGGCGAGGCTTCAGTACCTCTTCCTGACGCACCTGCACTCCGACCACACGATGGGGGTGAACGACGTCATGTTCACGCCGTGGATCGAGGGACGTCGCGCGTCGCTCGCGCTGTACGGTCCTCCCGGGACCCAGCGAATGGTGGACGGCATCCTCGACGCGTACGCCGAGGACATCGCCGAGCGCTCGACGACGTCGGGGGGGCCGACAGCGGACGCCGTGCGCCCGCAGGTGCATGAGATCGCGGAGGGTGTAGTCTACAAGGACGAACGGGTGACCGTTCGTGCGTTCGAGGTGCCGCACAGCGGCTGGAAGCACGCCTTCGGCTATCGGGTGCAGACTCCCGATCGGGTGATCGTCATCAGTGGCGACACGCGGGCGAGCCCCGCAATCGCGCGTGAGTGCGCGGAGTGCGACATCCTCGTGCACGAAGTCTATTCGGACTCCGGCTTCACCCTGATGTCCGCCGCGCGGCAGCAGTACCACGCGCAGGCGCACACCTCGGCGACGCAACTCGGCGACATCGCCACGCAGGCGCGCCCGGGGCTACTCGTCCTCTATCACCAACTCTTCTTCGGCGCGTCGGACGAGCGGCTGCTTACCGAGGTACGGTCGCGCTACTCCGGGCGGGTCGTCTCCGGGAAGGATCTGGATCGCTACTAGGCGATAGCAGCGAACACGCTACGAGCGGCGTCCTGTACGAGGCGACGGTTACGGGTCGTGGTGCGCACTCACCTCGCGCGCCAGCACATAGAAGTTCTCGTCGACCCGAACAGCGGCTGCATCGTGCACCGGCGACAGCACCTCCTGCCACGTGGTCGAAGGATGCAGCGCGATGAGGGCGCCACCGTCGAGCGAGACACGCACGGGCATGACGAATCCGGGCACGACGTCGGCCCATCGATAGGACAAGGTCGTCCCCACCACCTTGTACTCGAATACCGGGACACGCGTCGTCCCGAGGTACTGCGCGAAGACTGGAGCGAGGTCGAGGCCGGACCGCTCGCTCATATAGCGTTGCAGCTGTGCGCCGGTCAGCACCTGATGGCGGAACGTGGCGTTCATCCCACGCAGGATGGCGCGCCACTTCTCGTCGTCGTTCACGACCTGCCGGATGGTGTGGAGCATGTTGCCGCCCTTGTAGTACACGTCACCGGAGCCTTCGCGATTCACGCCGTACTCTCCAAGAATGGGCACGTCGTTCCGGATGAGCTTCCGGGTGCCGATGACGTACGAGGCGCCGGCCTGCGGTCCGAACAGGCACTCCGTGTAGAGGTTTTCCGAATAGTTCGCGAAACTCTCGTGGATCCACGTATCGGCGATGTCCTGCGCCGTTAGGCTGTTTCCGAACCACTCGTGGGCGCTTTCATGCACGATGATGAAATCCCAACGGAGCCCCCATCCCGACGCGGAGAGGTCCCGACCGAGGTAGCCGTTGGCGTAGTGGTTGCCATAGGCGACCGCGCTCTGGTGCTCCATACCGAGATGTGGCGTTTCGACCAGCTTGTATCCATCCTCGTACCACGGGTACGGGCCGAACCAGTGCTCGAAGCACTGCAGCATTGAGGGGACCTGCGCGAACTGTCGCCAGGCCGCGGCGACATGATACGAGAGCGGGTAATAGTCGAGGGCGAGCGGACCAGCCTCGCCCTCGAAAACGTCGGCCAGGTGGGCGTAACCACCCGCGTTGACGGCCACGTCGTAGTTGTTGATCGGACTCGAGACGAACCACTCGTACGTCGTCGTCCCGTTCGGATGATGGGCGATGCGCGTGAGGCGCCCGTTTGACACGTCCATCGTAGGATCGGGGATTGTGATGGCCACGCGCTGGCTGTCGGGCTCGTCTGCTTGCGTGTCCTTGTTCGGCCACCACCCGCTGGCCCCGAAGCCCTGCACGGCCGACGCGATCCACGGACGCCCCACACTGTCGGTGGCCCAGACGAAGCCGCCATCCCACGGCGCGCGCTGCGCTGCACGGGGGCGACCATGATAGTACGCGACGAGCCTATGGATCTCGCCCACGCGCTGGGTTGCCGCGATCGAGACGAAGAACGCATTGCCATCGCGGCGATATGCCAGGCGCTTCCCTTCTTGTACGACGCTGTCCAACTCCAGCGGTTCCCGAAGGTCGAGCTGCAGCAGCCGGGCCGGTGCGACGACCTTGTACACGATCGCGTTGGAGCCGCGCACGCTGCTATCCGCCGGGTGCACCTCGACCTGCAGGTCGTAAAAGGTCACATCCCACCAGCGGCGCGCCGGTGCGTCGATGGCACCGCGCAGGGAGTCGGCTCGCGAGGGTGGGGAGGGGCGCTGTGCCGCCGCTCCGTCGGACACGAGGGTGGCGAGACAAACGAGCAACAGGATGGGGCGCATACGTTCGGTGGGGCGAAAGGCGGGAGTGCGGCGTGAGGATGAGTATGACGCCAGCGGCCGGCACGGGCGAGGGGCAGGACGTGAGAGCGCTCGCCGAGGCGCCCTGAGGCGCCGGTGGGCGTCGATGCCACTCGCCGGGGGCGCCTGCGACGGCACTCCGGCTGCGCGGGGTGAAGAGCGCCGCCGACGACTTGGCACTCAAGCTCCGCACTCACCGTCTGATACACTCCTGTGGTGTGGTGGGGCAACTGGCGCTCCCGCCCTGACCGACCCCGAGTATTGCGCCAGCGTGGCGAGCGCGCATCGCCGAATTCTTCCTTGCCTCACCCCGGTGCGAACGGCACATTCGACCGCGCGCGGGCTGCTGCTCGTGACACGACCAACCGGGGGATGGATGAGCGTCTGGAGCGTGAGGGCGAACCGCCTGCGCGGGGGCCGCAGTCACGGTGTGCGCGTGGCGACCGTCTGCACGCCGCTCTTGCTGCTGGCGACAGGGTGCCTGCCGCTGACCCCGCTCGCCCCTTCGGCCCGCCCGGCGCGCGTGGTGGCGGCCGACTCCTTCGCCCGGCGCATGGTGGCGCAGGAGCAGGCGATCAATCCGGCGAGCTTCCCGGCGCGTTCGGTCGCGGTCGTGCCGCTGCAGGTATTCACGCAGGACACGACGCTGCACGTGCTGGGCTTCGGTCTCGCAGACCTCCTGATGACCGATCTCGCTCGGAGCGCCCAGTTGGTCGTCGTCGATCGCCTGCGACTCGACGCGGTGTTACGAGAACAGCAACTCGCGGAGAGCGGGCGTGTGGACGAAGCAACGGCTCCCCGCACCGGACGCCTGATCGGTGCGCGTACGCTTGTCATGGGAGAGGTGCGCGACGCATCGGGGACCGAACTCGCACTCGCCACCCGACTCGTCACTGCGACGGACGCGTCGATCCGGGGAGGTCCGGCTTCTCGCGCTGACGTCAACCAGCTGCTTGAGGCGGAAAAGCGGTTGGCGAGTGAGTTGTTCGCCCGGCTCGGTGTGGCCCTGACGCCCCGTGAGCAGCAAGCCTTCCTCGAGCGCCCGACGGCGAGCCTGGCCGCGTTGCTCGCGTACAGCCGAGGTGTGCGCCGCGAGATGAACGGAGACCTGCGTGGTGCTCGCGCCGACTTTGAGGAGGCCGCGCGGATCGATCGGTCGTTCCGTCAGGCGCAAGAGCGAGTGGTGCAGCTATCGCAATATCTGGGCGAATCCGTCGGGGGGCTGACGTCGCGGCTGGCCGCGCTCACGGCCTTGACCGTCGACGCCACGAATCGCCCCAGCGTTCCGGTCAGAAGCGACACGGTCGATCCCGCTTTCACGAATGCGCGGCGCCTCGCCACGCTCATCCTCACCTTC
>JBDTUA010000298.1:0-7159 GCA_040007995.1 Gemmatimonadota bacterium
ATGGTGCGCCTGCCGGGGCTCCTGTTCATCGTCGACGCCAAGAAGGAGCGCATCGGGGTCTCGGAGGCGAACAAGCTTGGACTCCCGATCGTCGCGATCTGCGACACGAACTCCGATCCGGACCTGATCACGGTGCCGATTGCCGGCAATGATGACGCGATCCGTTCGGTCGAGCTGATTACCCGGATGATCGCCGACACGATCCTCGAGGCCCGTCGTGAAGCGCCGGCCCGTTCGGAAGAGGACGCTGAAGAGAGCACGTACAGCTCTGATCGCGGCCTCGAAGCGGCGCCCGCCGCCGGGAGCGAGGAAGAGCGTCGCAAGCGTCGTCGTCCGCGTCGTCGTCGGGCCAAGCCCGAGGCGATCGCCGCTCGCCTGAAGACCGGCGAGGGCGGTAGCGAAGGAGGCGACGCCACCGACGCTGGTGACACCGACGGTGGTGACGCCGACGGTGGTGACGCGGAGAGCACCGGAAGCGCGGATGGCGCGGATGGCGCGGATGCCGGCGACGCCGGTGGAGACGACAGCGCGGAGTAATCGACCTACGGTGCGGGCGCCCCAGCCGGCGCGTCCGCACCGACGCTGAGCGAGTCCTGGCCGGACTCCCTCATTCTCAGGCAGCACTGACCAGCGCCGCCGGCACCCCAGCCGGCGGCGTTTTCACGATTCGAAGGACATGACCATGAGCAAGCCGATTGCGGCGAAAGACATCGCCGACCTCCGCGCCCGCACGGGCGCGGGCATGATGGACTGCAAGAAGGCGCTGGAGGAAAGCGAGGGCGATGTCGACAAGGCGATCGCGATCCTTCGCACCAAGGGAATCGCCAAAGCCGAAAAGCGGGCCGGACGCGCTGCCTCCGAAGGGCGGATCGTCGCCGTCACCGGTCCCGACGGCCGCAGCGTGGCGCTCGTCGAGGTGAACTCGGAGACGGATTTCGTCGCGCGCAACGACGAGTTCGGGGCGCTGGCGCAGTCGCTCGCCATGCAGGTGCACCAGGACGAGGCGGTCGATCACGTCGTGCACGTGGCGGGAGAAGGGGCGATCTTCGGTCAGACCTACCACGCCGATGCCACGAAGACGGTGGAAGAGGCCGTGAAGGCCGCGTCAGCGAGGACAGGGGAGAATGTCGTCCTCCGACGCTATGCGCGCTTCACGACGACCGGGTCGTTAGGCACGTACGTGCACTTCAACCACAAGGTCGCGGCCATCGTGGAGATCGTCGGCTCTGCCGGTGACGAGGTCGATGCCCTCGCCCGCGAAGTCGCCGAGCACGTGGCGGCCGGCGTGCCGCGTGTGCCGGTCGCCGCCTCGCGCGCCGAGGTGCCCGAGTCGCTGGTTGCCAGCGAGCGCGCGATCTTCGAGGCGCAGGCGAAGGAGAGCGGGAAGCCGGATGCGATCGTGCAGAAGATGGTCGACGGGCGCATCGCCAAGTTCTTCGGCGAGATCGTGCTCACCGAGCAGCCGTGGGTCCGCGACGATTCCAAGACGATCCAGCAGCGGGTCGACGAGGTCTCCAAGACCGTCGGCGCTCCGCTCACCGTCCGTCGCTTCGTGCGCTTCCAGATGGGAGAGGAGTAAGTGGCCGTGCCCGACGCCACGTCCAGCTACAAGCGCATCCTGCTCAAGCTCTCCGGCGAGGCCCTCGCCGGAGACAAGGGGTCGGGTTTCGACTTCGAGCGGGTCAATCAGTTCGCGGACGAGATCAAGGACGTCGTGGACACGGGTGTGCAGGTAGGGCTGGTGATCGGCGGCGGCAACATGGTGCGCGGGACGCAGCTGGCGGCGCTCGGGATGGATCGGGTCGCGGCCGACTACATGGGGATGCTCGGCACCGTCATCAATGCGCTCGCCTTGCAGGACGTGCTGGAAAAGAAGCTGCTCGACACGCGCGTCATGACGGCCATTCGCATGGAAGAGCTGGCGGAGCCGTACATCCGCCGGCGCGCATTGCGCCATTTTGAGAAGGGGCGCATCGTCATCTTTGCTGCAGGAACGGGCAACCCCTACTTTAGCACGGACACCGCCGCAGCGCTGCGGGCGATCCAGATCAAGGCCGAGGTGATCATCAAGGCCACGAGCGTGGACGGTGTGTACTCGGCGGACCCCAAGAAGGACCCCAACGCCAAGCGTTACGAACAGATCTCCTACCGCGACGTGATGCTCGAGGAGCTGGGGGTCATGGACCAGACGGCAGTGACACTCTGCAAGGAGAACAAGCTGCCGCTGATTGTTCTCAACATTCACGAGCACGGCGCGGTCGCGCGGGCGGTACGTGGCGAACGCGTAGGGACCATTGTCCGATGAGCACGATTCAAGACATCCTGAAAGACGCGCGCGCCCTGATGGACAAGGCGTTCGAGAGCGCGAAGCACGAGTTCTCGTCCGTTCGGTCGGGTAAGGCGAATCCCGCCATGCTCGACACAGTTCGCGTCGAGATGTACGGATCGCACATGTCGCTCAACCAGGTGGCGAACGTCAGCAGCCCGGAGCCTCGCCTCCTCGTCGTGACCCCGTTCGACAAGGGGCAGATGAAGGCGGTCGAGAAGGCGATCCGCGAGTCCGATCTGGGCCTCGACCCGTCGATCCAGGGGAACATCATCCGTATCCCCCTTCCGGCGATGAACGAGCAGCGCCGCAAGGACCTGGTGAAGGTCGTGCACAAACTCGCGGAGGACGGGCGCATCGGCGTGCGTCACGGCCGGACCGATGGACGTGACCATTTGAAGAAGCTCGAAGGCGTCTCCGAGGATGACGTGAAGCACGCGGAGAAGGAGCTGCAGAAGGGGCACGACGACGTCATGGCGAAGCTCGACGCGTTGGTGAAGGGGAAGGAAGCTGAAATCATGGAAGTGTGATCCCGGCGCCCCGCGCGCGCCCTGACGACGCCGTCCATGGGTGAGCTGGCGCGTCGCGTGCTGGTGGCGCTCGTCGCGGCGCCGCTGGCGATCGGGATGGTCTACGTCGGCGGACTGCCGCTGGCGCTCTTCCTCGGGGCGGTCGGCGCCGCGGGGGCGTGGGAGTTGTATCGCCTGGCGCGGCAGGGCGGAGTCGAGGCGATGGATGCGTTAGGCATCCCGCTGGCGTTTGCCCTGCCACTCTTCGCCCACGCGGATCGACTGGCGCTCCTGCGCAGTCCGGCGGCCATCGGTGCGGTCGTCTTCCTCGCGCTGCTCGGCGCCTCGATCTGGGCGCGCGGGGTCGGAGGACGCCCGCTCGAGTCGGCGGCGGTAACGGTCTTCGGGGCACTCTACGCCGGGGGCATGCTCGCCTTCGGCTATCTCCTGCGACATCATCGCTTCGTGATCGAAGCCGCCGCGGGCACCGCCCTTGTCATGTTTCCGGTGATCCTCACCTGGGCATCGGACATCGGCGCGTACTTCGTCGGGCGAGCGTTCGGCCGGGCGAAGCTGATGCCCTCGATCAGCCCCGGCAAGACACGCGCGGGAGCGATCGGCGCCCTGGCCGTGACCATCGGCGTCGCCGTCCTGTACAACGCCTTCGTGCTCCGCCCGTGGTCGCAGCTGGCGCTCGCGCCGTGGACCGCGGTGGTCTTCGGCCTGGTGGTGAGTATCGCGGCGCAGGTGGGCGACCTGGCCGAGTCGCTGCTCAAGCGCGAGGCGGGGGTCAAGGACTCCTCGCATCTTCTGCCGGGTCACGGCGGGATTCTCGACCGGCTCGACTCGCTGTATTTCGTCTTGCCGATCGCCTACCTGATCCTCGGGCGCCTCGTGCTTCCGGCGCCGTTGTGACCGTTCCTCCCCGGATACAGGGCGTCGCCCTGCTCGGCTCCACCGGATCGATCGGCCGATCAGCCCTGCGGGTGATCGGGCGTCATCCCGAGCGGTTCCGGATCGCCGCCCTCACGGCGTTTGCGAACGGCGAAGAGCTCGCGGCGCAGGAGGCGCAGGTGCGTCCGGACTTCGTGGGTCTGGTCTCGGAATGCGCTCCGGTACGCGCCGGGTGGCACTACGGCAGCGACGCCCTGATCGCTGCGGCGGCACGCGCCGACGTCGACATCGTGCTCAATGCCATCGTCGGGGCCGCCGGCCTCGACGCCACGCTGGCGGCGCTCGAGGCGGGGAAGCGCGTCGCACTGGCCAACAAGGAGTCGCTGGTCGTGGCGGGGGCGCTGGTCGCCCTGGCGGCCACTCGAGGCGGGGGGTGCATCGTCCCGGTCGATAGCGAGCACTCCGCCATTTTGCAGTGCCTCGCCATGCGCCCTCGGAGCGAGGTACGCCGCCTCGTGATCACCGCCTCCGGAGGGCCGTTCCGCACCTGGCCCACCGAGCGGGTGCAACAGGCGACGCTGGCCGATGCGCTCAAGCACCCTACGTGGAGCATGGGTCGAAAGATCACGATTGACAGCGCGACGCTCGCCAACAAGGCGCTGGAAGTGATCGAGGCGCACCACCTCTTCGGGTTGCCGTTTGACCAGATCGACGTGGTCGTGCACCCGCAGAGCATCGTGCACTCGATGGTCGAATTCATCGACGGGAGCGTTGTGGCGCAGATGGGCGTTCCGTCAATGGAGCTGCCGATACTGTATGCGCTGACGCACCCGGAGCGAATTCTTGATGCTGGTGTACCTCGGCTGGACCCGATCGCCGTGTCGCCGCTGACGTTCGAACCGGTCCGACACGACGCCTTTCCCGCGCTGGGGTTGGGGATCGCGGCAGGGAGGGAAGGGGGGGCGGCGCCCGCGGTATTCAACGCGGCGAACGAGCAGGCTGTGGCATTGTTTCTGGCCGGTCACATCACGTTCCACGAGATTTCCTCTGCTATCGAGTCGGCGCTGCGTGCCCTTCACGCGTCGCCGGGAGAGGATCGAGCGACGCTGCTGGCTGCCGACGCAGCGGCGCGACAACACGTCAAGGACATGTTCGCATGCTGAAGTATTTAGCTCCCCTGCTCGTCTTCGGGATCGTGGTCTTCGTGCACGAGCTTGGCCACTTCCTCGCGGCCAAACTGACCGGCGTGTACGCTCCGGTCTTCGCCTTCGGGTGGGGCCCTCGCCTGATCGGATTCAAGTGGGGCGAAACCGACTACCGATGGTCCTGGTTCCCGATCGGCGGCTTCGTGGCGATGGCGACGAAGGACAGTGAGGCCATGTCGGCGATCGAGGGTGAAACCGACCTCGGTGCCGTCGACGGCGCGGGTGAGGCCGGGGAGCCCGAGCATGGCGTACCCGGACACCAGCGCGGCTTGCACCCGATCCCCTATGATGCGGAGGCGCTGCGCCCTTTTGGACCGAAGCCGGTTCCCAGTGATCGGTGGATCGAGTCGAAGTCGCTGCCGGCGAAGGTGTTCATCCTGTCGGCCGGAGTGATCATGAACGTCGTTCTCGCGCTCGGTGTAACGACCGCGACGATCATGGGCTTCGGTCGGAGTTACGTACCCGCCGTCGTGGATTCGGTCGTGGCCGGCCGGCCGGCGGCGCTCGCAGGTCTCGCCGTCGGCGACAGCATCGTGGCCATCTCGGGGTCATCGATCCAGCGATGGACCCAGGTGCTCGACAAGGTCACGGCTTCGCCCGGTCAGCCCCTCGATATCGACGTGATCCGCGCGGGCGGCGATCGGACGACACTGCACATCACGCCGGCCCTGAGCGACGACGTCGATCAGGTCACGGGCGCGCCGGTGAAGGTTGGACGGATCGGTGCCGCTCCACGCGCGACCATCACGCGCGAGGCGGTCGGATTCGGCGATGCCGTCTCGTCCGGATGGGACGCGACGTGGCGAATGGGCGGCGCGGTCGTCAAGGTCGTGGGTGGGCTCTTCTCCGGCGCTGTCTCGGTGAAACAGCTTGGAGGACCGATCGCGATCGCGCGTACGTCCTTCCAGGCAGCGAAGAATGGATGGGAGGACCTGCTCAGCCTTCTCGCGTTCCTGAGCATCAACGTGGCGGTGCTGAACATGCTCCCCATCCCACTGCTCGACGGTGGGCAGATCCTGATGCGGGTGATCGAGAGCGCCAAGGGGAGTGAGTTCAGTGTCCGGACGCAGGAGATGATCGCGCGCGTCGGAGTCATGGCCATCGCGCTGCTGTTCGCCCTCGTGATGTTCAACGACATCAAGGGCCTGGTGCAGCAGTTCTTCACATGAGGCGACGACTGCTGCTCGCCCTCGCCTGCCTGCTGCCGGTCGTTGCTCTCCCGCTGCACGCGCAGCTCAAGGGGGTGCGCTTCGAGGTGACGACCGTCGGGGATACGACCGTGGGATTTCAGTCGGGTACCGAGCACTGGATTCGCCGGGGGATCGAGGGGATCGCGGTGGATCCGCGCAAGCGCGACGTGCTCGTGGCGCGGCTGCGCGTGCTGCGCGTCGACAAGAGCGGCGCGGTCACGGCAGTCGTGACCGGACAGACGACCGCGGTGACGACCGACCACGTCATCCTGATGCAGGAGCTGCGGCCTGCGTGGTATCGTCGTCGATCGTTCTGGGGCGGGCTGCTGCTCGGCGCCGCGTTAGGCGCGACCGCAGGCTCACAACTCTAGCGGCGGGACAAACCCGGGGCGGCCGGCGCGCTCCGCGCAGTCGCCCCGCTCAGTCGCGTTCGCAGATCACGCGGAAGGTGAGCGCGGTGGGGCGATCGGCCGCGACCACGACGTTTTCGTTCATGTACGCGGCACAGAGCGGCTGCTGCGCGGTGACGCGATACGAACCGACGGGGACGACGAGCCCCCCTTCGAGCGGAAGTGGGCCTTCGAGCCGCACCTTGTCATCGGTCGACACCACGGTGTAGCGTGCGCCGCTGGCGACGTTGAGCAGGTTGATCGAGATGTTTCCGCAGGCGCGCGGTGTGAGCGAGACGTTGCGGACCGTCCCCGCCCTCACGCTCACCTTCTCCTCGACCGTGGCCCAGCTGCACCCGCTGGAGGCCGGGATGGAGGCGCCGACGACGTACTCACCTGGCTGGAGCGCATCGTTGCGCCACGCGCCGTCGGCTACCGCCTGCCCATTGAAGCTCACGCGCGCGTTCGATGGCGCGGAGACCGTCAGCTTGCCGGTCGTCGGGGTCGCCACCTGGCGCGTCGTCGGCTTTTCGGCGTCCTTCGTGCCCGGTACGACGCCCCCTCGTCCAGCGGCAGAATCGCTTCCGTCGGCGCTGTCACGTCGGTGGGAGTCTGCGACGCCGGGAAGCGCGCCAGGGAGGGCGAG
>JBDTUA010000299.1:0-7151 GCA_040007995.1 Gemmatimonadota bacterium
ACCGGGACGTTTGCCGTCGACGATCCCCTCAATCGTACGCTCCTGATCGAGGGCAAGGGATTCGCCGGCTACATGACAACCGCCAGCGGCAAGAAGATGATCGTCGTCGTGTATGTCAACAACGTCGCTGTGTCGACCGCCCCCGACGAGACGACGCGGGTGGTCGGTCAGGCGTTAGGCGAAGTTGCGGCCGCGGCCTGGGAGTACCGCTAGGCCGATCGAGCAAGTCACAACCGCCCCTTCCGCTCGAGATCCCGCGAGCGGAAGGGTCACGCCGACCGTGGGTCCCGATCAAGGGAGTCGGTAACCTGACGTTTCATCGGTCAGCTGCACCGCTCGACGTATTCCACGGGCGGAACGCGTCCCGCGCGGAAGGTCGTCACGTGCGTCCCGTCGGTCTCGAAGACGAGCCGATCCATCGTATCCGCCGGGGCGACGGCGAGCACGACGAGGTAGGATCCATCCGTGTACTTGTGTGGCATGCGTCGCACGCGTCCGGGATACAGTGAATCGATGCGCGCCTCGCTGTCACCGACCGTCGCGCCGGCAGCCGTCGCGACGGTCTGGCTATCCACGTCGACGCGCCCCACGGTACCCGACACCAGCATGACATGCACCCCCGCGGGAGCGTCACTCCAGCTGGCGTACTCACACTCGCTTGCGGCGGCACCGGATGGGCTGGCAAACGTTCCGGGAACCACGGCGGCGACCTGGGCGACAGTCATCCCCGCGTGGAGCGGGCCGAGACCGTGCTCCGTGACCTGCCAGTCTGCCGGCGTCGCGCGAGGCGTGGCTGCCGGCGCCGGCGACGAGGCCTCAACTACCGGCGGCTTGTCCGCGCCTTTCGCGCAGGCAGCAGCGCCGGTGAGGACGAGAAGGGCGCACACACGACTTAGAGCAATGATCATGCAACGACTCCTGGAAGTGTTGGCCGCAACCTAACGCTCCTAGTGTGCGGTGGCATCGGGACAGATGCATAGCGGCGCCCCCCCCTGCGGGAGTACGTCGTGATCGCCCGGTCTCGCCATAGATTGCTTGCAGTATGATCGACTCGCTCCGTCGCCTGCTGCATCGAGGCGCCTGCTTCGCATTCCTGACCGGACTCGTCGCCTGTGCGTCGTCCGACGCATCGGCACCCCCGTGCGCGGTGACGAGCATCAGTGTCTCCGTTCTCCCGGCGCCGCTCCGCGTCGGCGGCACCGCCACCCTGGCGGCGGTGGTGAACTCCCAGCGCTGCAGCACGGCGCAGTTGGTGGTCCGATGGATCTCCAGCGCGCCGCTGGTCGTTTCGGTCAGCCCGTCGGGGGTGCTATCGGCCGAGGCCCCCGGACGCGCAACCATCCGCGCGACGGCGGGAGGAGCCTCTGCCGACGTCGACGTGGTCGTGGAGTCACCTGTCGCGACGGTCGAGGTCCTGCCAGCGAGCACAATCGTGGTGCAGGGGGCGACGGTGCAACTGACGGCGACCACCCGAGACGCGCAGGGGAACGTGCTGGTGGGTCGTGAGATGGCGTGGCAATCGCAGTCCCCCGCGAGCGCGACCGTATCCCCTGCGGGTCTGGTCACGGGTGTCGCCCCCGATCCAGCCGTCGCGATCGTCGCCGTGAGCGAGGGTCGGTCCGGCACCACAGTCGTCCGAGTCGTGCCCCCTCCCCGCCTCGTCCTCGACAGCACGCAGGTCGCCTTCGCGGCCGTGGCTGGGTCGCCGTCTCCCGCGGCCCGGAGCATTCCGATTCGCAATGGAGGGGGAGGCGAACTCCGCGGGCTCGCGCTCGGCCCCGTTCGCCACGACGCGGGCGCCGGCGGGTGGTTGCAGCCGTCCCTCTCCAGCGCCAGTGCCACACCAACTGCTGCATTGCTCATGCGGGTGACAACGTC
This sequence comes from Gemmatimonadota bacterium, assembly GCA_040007995.1. GTDB lineage: Bacteria > Gemmatimonadota > Gemmatimonadetes > Gemmatimonadales > Gemmatimonadaceae > SCN-70-22. The sequence continues at coordinate 1,879 of JBDTUA010000299.1, forward strand.
GGCGTTGCCTGCCGGACACTACTCGGCGACAATCTCCGTGAGCGCCGCCGCCGAAGACTCTCCCCAAGATGTGACGGTGACGCTCGACGTACGAGCGGCCCCGGTTGGGAGCGTGGTAGTTTCCCCGGGCACGCTCCTCCTCGCACTCGGGGTGAAGCAGCAGATGACGGCGACGATCCGCGATGCAGACGGTGCCATCCTGACGGGGCGCCGGATTCGCTGGAGTTCGACGAATCCGACGGTCGCCGCGATCGACAGCGTGACGGGTCTGCTGACGGCCGCCTCGATTGGCGTGGCGACCTTGCGGGCCTCCGTCGATGGCGCGACCGGCGTGGGCTTCGTCTATACCGGATCGCCCAGTGCGGGGGACGGGTCGTGGCGCGGCCAGGCGGGGAGCGGACGTACCTTCGCCATGACCATCGCGCTCGGTCGCGTGACCTCGCTGGTTATCGGAGTGGGATCGCCGCTCGGATCGCCGTGCGCACTCTCCTACTCCGCATCGCCGCTGACGCTGATAGGCCACAACGCCTTTTCCTTCGTCACGTCGGGTTCCTCGTCGAATGCCACGGTCGCCGGTACCCTGCTGAGCAGTGCGTCGGCACAGGGCACATACGGGACGATCAGCTTCGATCGCTACCTCTGCCCACCAAACCTGCTCGTCAGTGGCTCGGTCCCCGGTGGTAGCTGGACTGCTGCGAAGCAATAGGTGTTCGCCCTTCGTCACGCTGAGTTTCTCGCGGGCTGATCGGCCGCGACGGGTTGACGCTCGCGCGCGGTAGTCGCCAGGCGCAAGCGCCGTCCGTGAGGAGCAACGGCTCACGTCGGTGACGGAGCGCTTCAGCCAGCGCACGAACGGTCGAACACCTCCCGTTAGGTTCTGTACCGTCCGTCCGCCGCATATGGCATCCTGCCCCAATCGCATGGAGTCCTGCTCGTCTGCCTGCATACGTGCATGCGCAGGTTCTGGCAGAACTCAACGCGCGGAGGGCACATGCACAACACGCTTCGTCAGTGGAAGGTCGTCGGTACGGCACTCGTGTTCGGGGGAGCGTTGTTGCAGGCGCAAGGCACCGGGACCGTCTCGGGGCGCGTGACCGACCGGGCGTCGGGCGCGGCGATTGGTGATGCTATCGTGAGCGTCGTGGGATCGCAGCGCGACACGCGCACCAATGAAAGCGGACAGTATCGCCTCGTGGGTGTCGCGGCAGGACGCGTGCGGATTCGCGTGCTGCGGCTCGGCTACGCCGCGTCGGTGGACAGCACGAGCGTGAGCGCGGGGCAGGAAGCGACGCTCGACCTCGCGCTCACCGCCACCGTCACGCGACTCGACCAGGTCACCATCAGTGCAACCGGTGCGTCCGAACGGCAGCGCGAAACCGGCAACAGCATCGCCGCGCTCACGGTGGACTCACTCCCCACCGTGATCACCAGCGGCGTCAACGACCTGCTCTCATCTCGGGCGGCCAACGTCACGGTCACGCAGACGAGTGGCACGAGCGGTACCGGCTCGCGCATCCGTATCCGCGGCTCCAACTCGGTATCGCTCTCGAACGAACCGCTGATCCTCATCGATGGCATTCGGTCGGTGAGTGATCCCGGCGGTTCGACGATCAGCCTGGGCGGACAGAATCCCACCCGCCTCGACGACCTGAATCCCGACGACATCGAGAGCATCGAGATCATCAAGGGACCAGCGGCCGCGGCGCTTTACGGTACCGCGGCCGCCAACGGTGTGGTACAGATCACGACCAAACGCGGAAAGTCGGGAGCGACGCGCTGGAACTTCTACGGCGATGGCGGGCGGGTCGAGGACGTGTTCGACTATCCCGCCAACTTCGCGCGCGTCGGCACACGACCGAGTGGCGCGCGCACGACGGCCTGCACTCTCGTCGATGTCGCCGGCGGCGCCTGCACGCCGAAGCCGGACTCGCTGGTGCACTGGACCCCGATCGAAGACGCCTCCGTCTTCGTGCGCGGCTGGCGCAATGCGTATGGCCTGAGCGCCGCCGGAGGGACCGATCGCACGCAGTACTTCCTCGGCGGCGACTACACGCGTGAACAGGGCGTCTACTCCAACAACTTCGTGCGAAAGCAGGGGATGCGTGCGAACGTCAACGGACAGCTGGCGCCGAACGCCGAATTCTCGGTGAAGCTGGGTTACAACCAGGTGAGGGCGCGCCTGCCACAGAACGACAACAACGACCTGAGCCCCATCGCGAACAGTGTGCTCGGATCGGCGTTCGACAATCCGGTGACGCGCGGATACCTGTTCTACGAGCCATCGCTATACGACCAGATCGGCACCGACCAAGCGGTGGAGCGCGTGACGGCCTCGCTCAACGGCACCTGGCGCCCACGGTCCTGGCTATCCGTCGTAGCGCTTGGGGGAGTCGACTATGCGGGACGGACCGATCGATCGGTCCTCCCCCCGGACCTTATTCCGGGGCCGGACGACCGCTCGATCGGGCAGGCCACGTCGAACCCGTATGCGCTCTGGACCTACACGGGGAACGTCACCGCCACCGCCGCGTGGCATCCGTTCGCCAGCGTTGAGGCCAACTCGACGATCGGATCGCAATTCAATCGCGAAGTCCTGCACGGCACGCAGGCGTTCGGCCGCGGACTGGCAGCCGGCACCGGCTCGCTCGGCGGGGTAACGAGCGGCTTCGCGGTCAACGAGCAGAACCAGGAGATCGTCACGTTGGGGGTGGTCGCCCAGCAGCGCATCGCCTGGCGCGACAAGTTCTTCTTCACCGCCTCGCTCCGTGGCGACGACAACAGCAACTTCGGGCAGGACCTCCAGCTCGTCACCTATCCGGCCGCGTCGTTGTCGTGGGTGATCAATGAGGAGTCATGGTTCCCTCGCCTCCCGGCTGTGTCGTCGTTGCGGCTGCGCGCGGCGGCCGGGCAGTCGGGGCAGCGCCCCGGCTTCCGCAACGCCGTCACATACTACAACACGATTGCCTATCGTCGGCAGTCGAGCGACCTGGGGGGCGTCGAGCTGGCCAACAACGTCGGCAACGCGACACTCAAGCCGGAGAAGTCGACCGAGTACGAGGGCGGGGTCGATCTGGGGCTGTTCAGCGGACGCGCGTCGCTCGAGCTCACCGCGTATCACAAGACGACGAGGGACGCGCTGATCCAGCGCAACCTTCCGCCCTCCACCGGGGCAGCGACCCGCTACGAGAATCTCGGCGAGGCGACGAACCGGGGCTTCGAGGCGTCATTGCAGGCGTCGCTTCTCGATACGCGCGCAGTGCGCTTCGACGTGAACCTCGCAGGCTCCACAAACAAGAACCGGCTCGTCACGCTGGGTGCGGGCGTCGACACGATCTTCCTTGGCCTGGGCGCGCTCGATGGGAACTTCGCCCAGCGGGTGGCCGCAGGGCATCCCGTCGGTGGATACTGGCAGGTTCCGTATACCTGGTCCGACGCCAACAACGACGGCATCATCGGGACTGACGAGGTGACGCTCGGAGAGCATTCCGCCTACCTCGGCGCACCGATTCCCAGTCGTGAGATCTCGATTTCGCCGTCGCTGACGCTGTATCGCCGCGTGCGCCTGACGGCGCTGTTCAACCACCGTGGCGGCTTCAGCATCTACAACGCCGGGCAGGAGTTCCGCTGCGCCGTCTTTGTCCGCTGCGAGGAGGCCTACGCGCCGGGATCGTCGCTCGCGCTACAGGCGCGGCGGGTCGCCGGGTTGCTCGGTACCAGCGCAGGCTACATCGAGGACGCCTCGTTCTGGAAGTTGCGTGAAGTATCGGTCACGCTCGATGCGCCGAACCAGTGGGCCCGACGACTCGGGGCTTCCACGATGAGCCTCACCCTGGCCGGGCGCAACCTGGCCACGTGGACCAACTACACCGGCTTCGATCCCGAGATCTCGTACAACGGCACCTCGAACTACAGCACCGCCGAGTTCTTCACCCAACCGCCCGTCCGCTACCTGACGGCGCGCGTCGCCCTCGGCTGGTGAGCCTCATGTCGACCTTCATCCGAATCCCAGCGATGTCCTCCCGAATCGCGGCCCGGTGCGTGGTGTTCGTGCTCACCGCCTTGCCGCTCGCCAGTTGCAATCCCAACACCGTCCTTGACGTCGCCGACCCCGACGTTGTGCGACCGGGTAACCTGGTCGGCAAGAGCGCGCTTCCGGCCCTCCGCTCCGGCGTCTTCGGGTCATTCCAGATCGCCTTCTCGGGCGGTGGCGACCTGCAGAACGGTGGGCACGAGGGAATCATCAACCTCGGCGGCCTGTTCTCCGACGAATTGATCAATGCGGAAACGTTCAGCGACCGCATCAACCTCGACGCGCACCGCGTGACGGCGGCAAATGGTACGATGGTCGCGCTCTTCCTCGACCTGAGCCGCGCACGCGCCGCTGCCGCGGCGGCGTCGCGAAAGTACGCGAAGTTCGACCCGGGCACCGCAGGGCACATCGAGATGATCGCCATCGACGGCTTTGTGCACGTCCTGTTCGGCGAGCACTACTGCTCCGGCGTGCCGTTCAGCACGATCACAGACAACGAGGAATTGCAGTACGGGCAGCCGCTCTCGACCTCCGAGATCTTCGACGTGGCCATTGCCAAGTTCGACTCGGTCATCGCCATGGCGCAGACGCTGCAGGACGACAACCTCGCGTCGCTCGGCCGTGTTGGGAAAGGGCGCGCGCTGGTGAACCTCGGTCGCTTCGCCGAGGCCGCGTCGGCGGTGTCGGGAGTTCCCACGTCGTTCCGCTTCGACATCCAGTCGTCCACAAACTCGGACCGGCAGAAGAACGGGATCTGGCACTACTTCACGAACTCGGCCTCGTTCAGCGTGGCCGATCGCGAAGGGGGAGTCGGTCTCCCCTTCGCATCCGACGACGACCCTCGCATACGTCCCGAGGATACGGGCGGCCCGGGGTTCGACGGCGAGACAGAACTGTTCGTGGCACTCAAGTACCCGGACGCCACGACGCCGACCGTGCTGGCCGACGGTGTCGAGGCGCGGCTGATCGAGGCGGAGGCTGCGCTGCGCGCGGGGAACGCGTCGGCCATGCTGGCGACGCTGGACGCGATACGCGCGGGGATCAACCTGGATCCGCTGACCGACCTTGGAACGCAAGTCGGGCGCGAGGATCTGCTCTTCAAGGAGCGCGCCTACTGGTTGTACCTGACGGGCCATCGCACGGGCGACCTGCGGCGCGAGGTGCGCCAGTACGGTCGGTCCATTGCCTCGGTGTATCCCGCGGGTCCGTACTTCAAGGGCGGCGTGTACGGAACGGACTACGT
>JBDTUA010000300.1:0-7136 GCA_040007995.1 Gemmatimonadota bacterium
TAGCCTCGACGAGCTCGCCCGGCCCGTCACTCGCCCTGGCCGGGTGACGGACGCCGCCGCGGCCGTCACGCCCATTGAAACCTTTCCGCCCGCCATGCTGTCTGAGGGAGTATAGGCAGAACGCCTATATGTGAACTCCCTCTAGCCCGCTTGCCGTGCCTGTTTCTCCCCGTGACCCGACCGGCGATCCGCGCCTCGCCATCCCGCTGCGTCCTGCGGACTTCCTAGTGCTCCTCGTCCTCGCGGCCGGCGCCCGGCACGGGTATGGCATCATGCAGGACGTCGAGCATCACTCCGAAGGGCGGGTGCAGCTGGAGGCGGGTTCGCTGTACCGGACCATCCGGCGGCTGGAGGAAGAGGGGATGCTCACCGAATCCGCGCGACGGCCCGCCGCCGACCGCGACGACGAGCGCCGACGATACTATCGCCTGACGGCTTATGGCCGAGCGGTTGTCGCCGCCGAGGCCGATCGCCTGCGCGCACTCGTTCGACTCGCCGAAGCGGCGCGCCTGCTCGTCCCGGACGTGGGCTGAACCATGCCCGAATACGAGCGGCTCCGTCCGCGCGACCGGCATGAGTGGGCGTTTCGCCACCTGCTTCGCCTGTATCCCCACGCATTTCGCGAGGAGTTTGGCGACGCGATGGTCGAGTTCTTTCGCGACCGTCTCGCCGATGTGCGCGGGGCGCGAGGACCAATCGGATCGGTGGCGATCTGGGGGAGCGTCATCATGGACACGATGCTCCATGCCTCGCTCGCACGCCTCGACGCGCTGCGTCGTACGGTCGCGCGAGTCTTTTCACCTCCACCGCGCGCGGCCCGGGCCGCGCGACGCGAGGACTGGATGTTGTCCACACTCCGTCAGGACGTTCGTATTGCGATTCGGGGCATGCGCAGAACGCCTGCGCTCTCGGCGCTGATCGTCACCACGCTCGCACTGGGCCTCGGTGCCAACTCGGCGATCTTCAGCGTGGTCAACGCGGTGCAGTTGCGGCCGCTCCCCTTTCCCGAAGCCGAGCGCCTGGTACAGGTCGCGATGCAGGATCCCTACTTCAATATTTCGGAGGGGGAGTTCGTCGATATTCGGCGCGACAGCAAGACGTTGTCGGCGGTCGCGGCCTTTTCGGGTGCATCGATCACGTTGACGGGGGACGACGTCGATCCCGAGCGGACGGAGTCCACGCAGGTGTCGGAACGATTCTTCAAGGTGCTCGAGGTGCAACCGATGATGGGCCGCACCTTCTCGGCGGAGGAGGAACGGTTCGGTGGACCTCCGGTCGCGGTGCTGAGCCACGCCATCTGGCAGCGCCGGCTGGGGGGCGCGCGGGATGTCGTGGGACGGACGATCGGGATCGACGGCGCGCTCGTCACGGTGGTCGGCGTGATGCCTCCGTCCTTCCGCTATCCGCCGGTAGGGTCGGGACGGGCCGCCGACGGGGTGGCGGGCGGGCCGGCCCTCTGGGTCCCGCTCCGGTTGCGCTACGACAGCTTGTGGGGGCGCAACAACCACTACCTCTCGGTCATCGGTCGCACGGCGCCTGGACGAGGCATCGCGGACGTGAATACCGAGCTGAATGTGATGGGTCGCAGCTGGAAGGCACAGTATCCGGACCTCTACTTTCCCGCCCAGCCGGTGGCCGCCAGCGTGCGCTCGTTCCGTGACGCGCTGCTCGGCGATACGCGTCCCTTCCTGCTCTCACTGCTTGGGGCGGTTGCCTTCGTGCTGCTGATCGCCTGCGTGAACGTCGCCAACCTCCTGCTGGTGCGTGCTGATGCGCGCCGGAAAGAGTTGGCGATCCGGTCGGCGTTAGGCGCTTCGCGCACGCGCCTCGTGCGCCAGGCGCTGACCGAGAGCCTCATTTTCGCCATCGTCGGCGGCACACTCGGAGTGCTGGTGGCGTTCGGGGCGATACGCGTGCTCGTGGCGCTCGCCCCGACCGACCTGCCGCGCCTGCAGGACGTGGGGATCGACGGGTCGGTCCTGCTCTTCACCTCGCTGGTGACCATCGCGACCGGCTTCGTCTTCGGGGTGGCGCCGGCCTTGGCCGGGGCGGGAGACGATACGAACGAGACGTTGAAGGAAGGGGGAAAGACCTCCACGACAGCGGCTCGAGGGGCGGGTCGCACTCGGCGGCGTCTCGTAACCGCCGAGATCGCGCTCGCGGTGGTGACGCTGAGCGGCGCAGGCCTCATGACGCGCTCGCTGCTGAACCTGCAGCACACTCCGCTCGGATTCGACCCGCGCGGCGTGTTGACTATGAGCCTGACGCCACCCGCTCCGACCCCTCCGCTTGCCGTTGCTGAGGCGGCGGCGCGCTCCGTGCAGTTTTACGATCTGTTGCTCAGTCGCGTGCGCGCCATTCCCGGGGTGCAGTCTACAGCCGCCTCCCAGCGCCTCCCGGTGGATGGTTACAACGCTTGGTCGATCCTCGTCAACGGCGCGAGCGCCGCCCGCGTCGCGGACGCCCCCCTCGCAACGCCGGACATCGTCACGCCGGGATACTTTGCGACCCTGGGCATCACCCTCGTGAAGGGGCGACTGCTCGAGGCGACGGACGTGGCTTCCTCGCCGTTCGTGGTCGTCATCAACGAGTCGATGGCCAAGGCGCATTGGGGAGGGCGCGATCCGATCGGTGGCACGCTGCGCGTGCGCGCTGAGGGGCGGCCGTGGGCAACCGTTGTCGGCGTGGTGCGCGACGTGCGGGCCGAAGGGCTCACGGGCGAGGTGCCCCGCATGATGTACTTCCCGTATGCACAGTCGGAATACAGCGCCTACTATACGCCGCGCTCGATGTCACTCGTGGTGCGCACGAGCGGCGATCCGTCACTGATCACCGCCGCCGTGCGGCGGGTCGTACACGAACTGGACGCGCGGACGCCCATTTCGCGTGTGACGACGCTCGATGCGCTGGTCGCCCAGTCCGTGGGTGCACGTCGCTTCTCCACCGCACTACTCGTCGGCTTCGCCGTGCTTGCATTGCTCCTGGCGGGCATCGGCATCTACGGCGTCGTCGCGGCCTCGGTCTCCCAGCGCGCCTACGAGATCGGCGTGCGCATGGCGCTTGGCGCGCGTGCTGGTGATGTCGGGTCGATGATCCTGCGTGAGGGAATGCGCACCGGGGTCATCGGGGCCTCGCTCGGCCTCGCCGGAGCGCTGGCGTCGGCGACGCTCCTGCGCTCGATGTTCTACGAGGTGACGGCATGGGATCCAACGGCGATGGGTGCTGCGGTTCTCGCCCTGCTCGTGGTGGTGGCGCTCGCCTCGGCCATTCCGGCGTGGCGTGCGATCGGCGTCGACCCCAACAAGACGCTGCGGGCGGAGTGACCCTGCTCACGCGAGCCTCCGGGGCGCTCACGTGCGGCCGTACGGCGCGTCACGGAGGTGGCTATCTGCCCTCCGTGTTGCGCCATGTCGCCCCTAGAGCGCGGAACCCCTCTCGCAGTTCCGGTACAGCGAGTTACTCCTCTCGAAGCGTCGTGACAGGGTCGACGCGTGCCGCGCGTGCCGCGGGAATCGAGACGGCGAGCGCCGAGGCGATCCCCAGCGCCAGCGCCGCACCGCTAAAGGCCGTCGCGTCGAGGGGATTCAGGCCGAAGAGCAGGCTGCGAATCACCTGTGCCGCGCCGGCCGCAGCGAGCAGGCCTCCCAGCAGTCCGATGCCGATGACGCGTCCCCCTTCCCGCAGCACCAGGCGCTGCACGCTGCGTGGTGTGGCGCCCAGTGCGATCCTGATGCCGATCTCCCGTGAGCGTTGGCTCACCCCGAAGGATACCACGCCATACACGCCAACGACGGCCAGCAGGAGCGCAACGCCGCCGAGACCCGTCGCGAACAGTCCGGCTATGCGCACCGGCGCGATCGCCGCTGCCATTCCCTCCTCGATGCTCCGCGAGGTCACGAGCACGCCGGGGTCCAACCGAAGTGCCTCGCGCTCGGCGAGCGCACGCACGCTTGTCGCCGGCAGGTCGCTCCGTACGATCAGGAGCCGTCCGAGGAGCTCCGAGGGGTGCGCAGGACTATACAGGTAGGGACCGTCATCGATGCCGAGGGAGACACTCTGCACGTCCCGCGCGATGCCGACCACCGTCATGCGTCGCGTCCCGTCGGCGAGCTCACGTCCGATCGGCTCTCCCGCACCCCAGGCGGTGCGTGCGAACGCCTCGCTCACCACGACGGGCGTGGGGTCGCGCTGTGACTCCTCGCGCTCTGAAAAGCCTCGGCCGCGCACAATCGCGATCCCGGCGGTCTCGAAGTAGGATGTCGACACGTGGTTGAAGAGCGTCTCGCGCTCGCTGGTCGAATCCTGCACAGCCGGGTTGGTATTGACGACCGTGTTTCCCCGCCCCCGTAGCGCCGCAAACTGCGTGACGGCGACCGACTTCACGCCCGGCGTCGCCGCGAGCGCGCGACGCAACGCGTCCATGAATCGACCGGAGCGCGACCCATCGTATCCCAGTTGCTCGAGGTTGAAGAGGAGCGAGACGGTTCCGCGCGTTGCATAGCCGGGATCGACGGCGAAGGCCTGGCGGGTGGCCCGCAGGAAGAGCGCTGCCGTGACCAGCAGGAGCGCACTTGCCGCGACCTGCACCCCGACGGCGATGCTCCGCATCCGCGACGCCGGACTCACGTGGCGAGTCGACGTCGAGTCGTTCCGCATCGCCGCGGTGAGCGAGAGATCGGTGGACTGCAGGGCTGGAACCAGACCGAAGAGCAGTGCGGCGCCTAATGCGACGCCCGCCGTGGTCAGCATCACCCACCCGTCGGGAGCGAGCCGGATGTTGACCTCCTGCACCGGGGCCGCCAGGAGCAGCAGCGGCGGAATCCAGTAGGCGAGTGCCATCCCGAGCAGTCCACCGAGTGCCGCGAGCAGCACGCTCTCGGTCAGGAGTTGCATCACCAGCCGTGGGCGCGACGCACCGAGTGAGAGTCGTATTCCGATCTCCCGGCGACGTGCGGCCGCGCGGGCGAGGAGCAGGTTCATCACGTTCGCGCACGCCATGACGAGCACCAGGAGACCCAGCGCAAGCACGCTCATGGCGATCGGCGCAGCGGCCTTCCGGTCTTCCTGTGCCGGGAACAGCGTCGCACGTGCTACCGAGATGCTCGTTTCTCGTCCTGGCCAGTTCGCGTCCTCGCGTCGCGCGAGTGCACTGAGTTCGACCCGCGCGCTGGCGATGGAGGCGTGTTCGACGAGTCGTCCAACGGCCGAGAGCCAACTGACATCGGCGTCGAGGTCGCCGGCCTGCTCCGGATGAAGCCGGGGAAACATCGTGACGGGGATCCAGAGCTCGGTGCGGTCCATGTCGATCCCCGCAAATCCGGGCTCGGCCACCCCGACGACCGTGAAGGGGAGTCGGTTGACGACAACCGTCCGCCCCACGATCGTGGAGTCGCTACCGAATTGTCGCTGCCATGCCCCGAACGACAGCACGACGACGCCACCATCGCCCGCGGCCGCGCACTCGTCGGGTGCAAAGGGGCGCCCGTAGCGCATCGCCACCTGCAACGTGGCGAAGTAGTTGCAACTGGCGAGCTGTGCCCGGACGCCGATCGCCCGGTCACCGCTGAGCAGCGTCATGGACTCGCCACGGTAGACCGCCAACTGCGCGAGCGTTTGCGACTCGCGCTGCAAACGCTGGTAGTCGGGATACGACAGCATGGACTCCCGCCCGAACACCTTCAGCGAGTAGCGCCCGTTGATCGCACGGGTCACGCTGACCACGTGCGTCGCCCCGCGCACGGGAAGTGGCCGCAGGAGGAGCGAGTAGAGGACGGTGATGAGGGCGGAGTTCACCCCGATCCCGAATGCCAGCGTCACGATCGCCGTCGCGGCGAAGCCACGACGCCGCAGAAGTCCGCGCGCTGCGTAACGAAGGTTCCGCCACGCCGAGTCGAGTCCGGCACCGCGCCGCGAGTCGAAGAATCGCTCGCGGGCGGCGGTCAGGTTGCCGAAAGCCCGACGGGCACCGAACCGCGCCTCGTCACGGGAGCGTCCTTCGGCCACCTGCTGCTCGCGCTCGAACTCGAGGTGCGATTCTATCTCCTCGGCGAAGTCGCGCGCACTGCGTCGCTTCCACCAGCGCATCGGATCACTCCTGTGTCAGGACGGGGCCGAGAACGAGTCCCACCGCCGCGACGAGACGATTCCATCGCCCAGCCTCGGCACGCAGCTGCGCGCGACCGCTCTTGGTGAGCGTATAGAAGCGGGCTCGCCGGTTGTTCTCCGACACTCCCCAATCCGCCCGCAGCCAGCCCTTCGCCTCGAGTCGCTGGAGCGCCGGGTACAGCGAACCATGATCGACCAGCAGCGCGTCGCCCGAGTTGGACTGGATGGCACGTGCAATGCCCTGGCCATGGTGCTCGCCGAAGAGCAGGGTGCGCAGGATCAGCAGGTCGAGCGTCCCCTGCAGGAGGGAGTCGCGTTCGCGGTCGTCCGTTCGGGTAGACATTCTACACAAGAGTGTGGCGCTTCGGGTCGAATGTCAACCCAAGAGTGGAGTTGTGCGGGCAGCATGGCCGTCGTCCCCCTCGACGTCCACGCGAGACCGGTGTGCGGCTAACTTGAGGCTTGCAACCCGTGGTCGCTGCGAGGGAGCTCGCTGCACGTCACCTCCGCTCACTACGTCATCCCGCATGTTCGCACCGCTGCTCGCATCACCGCTCGTCGCATTGTCACTCGGCGCCGCCCAACCCATCGCCGCCCGACCCATCGCCGCCCAACATGGCGCGGTCCACTACGGCGCGGCCCAACTTGGCGCAGCGACTCCGGGCTCCACGCCAACCGTCGGGCGTCTGCAGGCGATCCGCTCCGTGGTCGACTCGGCTGCCTGCTTCGTGCTGTATGAGGTCGGAGTCGGCCAGCGTCGACGCGAACCATCCTCCGCCTGCTCCATGCGGTTGAGTCCCGCCTCGACGTTCAAGGTGCCGCATGCGTTGGCCGCGCTCGATGCCGGCGTCGTCTCGGGTCCCGACGAGGTGATTCGATTCGATGGAACGGGGAGCTGGCCGGAGCTCTCGCGAAAGGACCATACCCTCGCGACGGCCATCCGCTACTCGGTCGTCTGGTACTTTCAGCGCGTCGCGACGCGGCTTGGGATGCAGCGCGAGCAGGCGTACCTCACCCGGCTCGCGTACGGC
>JBDTUA010000301.1:0-7086 GCA_040007995.1 Gemmatimonadota bacterium
CGCCGCCCCGACGAATCGGGCGGCGCTCCGCTCCAGACGGTGCGTCCGTTCACGACGATCGCGACGCTGTCGACCGGGACGGCGGAGTAGACGCCGAGGGTGAAGGCGACCTCGCGGCCACCGGCCGCTATGACATCGCCCGGCTGCTCGTCGGCGACCTTCAGGTCGAGCATCGGCCCGGTGGTCACGAAGGAACGCCCCGCCTTCAGCGCCGCGAAATACGAATTCCAATTGAACGCCCCCTCCGGCCGCACGTACACCCGCGTCGTCCCGATGGCCATCGTCCGATGAAGGTCGGTCATGACGTCGGTCCCGCCACTCGGCGCCACGGGGAAGCCGGCATTCAGGAAGCGGTACCAGAGTTCGGTCGTCCCCACCGAGTTGCTCCAGAGGCAAACAATCTCCAGCAGGTCGATCATCCCGTGCGCCGCGTCGGCGACGATGGCGACGGGGAGGACGTTGACCCCGGCGTCGCTGAACGGGGTGCGCGTCCCGCTCACCGGGTGCACGTAGTAGCCGGCACCTCCCTGCGCGCGCGCGAAGGCGAGCGGCTCGGCGTTCAGCCGGTCGTCGCGACCATTCAGCTCGTAGCCGGGCCCCCAGACCCACGGCCAGAAGAGCTGGTCGGTGCCGAGCAACCCGACGTGGCCGAGGAAGTGCGAGCGGACTTCCTGCGCCCAGCGCACCAGCGGCCCGTCGCCTAACGACCGCCAGGCGAAGAGCGGCTGGTCCTCGAAGCGGTTGTGCAGGTTGGCGAGCATCGGCGTCGCCACGTCGAGGTCTTCCCCCTCCATCAGCGGAAGGAGGTCGGTGGGCTGTAGGGCAAAGGGACCGCCGTAGTTGAGATGGAAGTGGTGGTCGCCGGAGAACCAACCGGCGCGTTGCGCCTCCCACAGCGGGGCGAGGGCGAGGCGGGCGGTGCTGATGCCACCGCCGACCGCGGTGACGGTGGTGACCTGTTCACGGGTCGCCAGCCCCCGCACTGCGCGCACCGTCACCGCTCCCGCGGGGACGTCGAGGGTGATCGTGCCCGACGAGTAGAAGAAGACGCGCCCGTTCTGCCCGTCGAAGCGCGACATCCCGGTGGCGGGGATCAGCGGATGGCCGGCCGCGTCGGCGACGGAGAGGCGCGCGCCATCTCTACCGGCGCCGTCGGCGCCGAGTCCGGTGGCGGGGGCGCAGGTGGGGCAGCGCGTCTCGATCACGAGGCGTCCCATCGGCGCCTGCCAGTCCCACCCCTGCACCACAACCGCTTCCGCCTTGCCGCCGACAGCCGCAATCCGATAGAGGTGCGGCACCTGCTCGGCGTCGCCTTCCGAGAAGTAGATGAAGCGACCGTCGGCGCTCCACGACGGGGCGATGGGGCGCCCCCCTGGTCGGCCGACCAGCAGAACTGACACGCCCGGGCGATCGATCGACGACAGCCGCAACTCCCACCCGTTGGTCGCCGGCCAGTTGTAGGCCAGACGCGTTCCGTCAGGCGATACGACCGGGCGCGACTGCGAGACGATGTTCCCCTGCAGGAGCACCGACTCCTTGCCCCCCTCGAGCGTGCGAATGCGCACCTGGTCGCCGGCGCGCGTCTTGGCCATGTAGACGAGGCGGCTTCCGTCGGGGAGTGGCTGCGGTCGCAACTCGATCCCCGCCTCGGAGGTGAGGCGAGTCTTGCTCCTGGCGGACAGGTCATAGCGCCAGAGGTCGAGGTCACCGCCGGCGGCGACGTTGGCGTAGATCAGCGCCGAGCCGTCGTGAGAGAAGACCGGATCCATCGCCATCCCGCGGTCGATCTCGGTCTCCCGGCCGCTGGCCATGTCGCGGACGATCACGGCGAGGGTGCGCGAGTCGTCGCGCACGAACGCGAGGCGCGTGCCGTCCGGGGACCACGCCGGGCGCGAGTCCACGCCGGCGCCACTCGTCAGGCGCGTAGCGATCCCGGTCGCCGGGTCGCGTCGCCAGAGCCAGCCGCGCGAGGCGAAGACCTGCTCACCGCGCCCTGACTCGGCGAGGTCCATGACCCCCGCCGAGAGGACCGGGAGTTCGTAGCCCTCGAGGTAGACGTGGTGCCCGTATCCGGCGTTCTTCGGATAACGGTTTGTCCACTGGGCGCTGGCCAGCGCTGGCAAACAGGAGAGCAGCGCGACGAGCGCGGTGAGGGCGCGCGGGGACGCAGGGAATTTCGTCATCGTCGGGAGGGGCGAGGGTGGGGGCACGATAGTCTGCACCCCGGTCCACGGACGCGCAAACGCGATCCGGTTCGCCGCGTCGCCGCGTCGCCTCGTGCAAATACGCCGCGGATCGTTAGGCTGCGCGCCCCTCTCCCACCTGTGCGTCGTCCTCCTCGTGGATGCCCCACATCGAGCGCCCGACGATCAGGCGCGAACCGCGCTGGTAGGCGAAGTACGCCCACGCCCACTGGATCAGGACCGTCAGGCGATTGCGGAAGCCGACGAGGTACATGATGTGGACGAAGAGCCAGAGCAGCCAGGCGAGGATACCGGTGAAGTCGATCACCCCGAAGTCGGCGATGGCGCGGTGACGACCGATGGTGGCGAGGTCGCCCTTGTTGAAGTAGCGGAACGGCTTGCGCTCCTGGCGCCGCACCGTGCGCAGGATGTTCCGGGCCGCCCAAGCGCCTTCCTGGTTCGCCGCCGGCGCGACTCCGGGAACGAGCTTCCCCGATTCGCGACGCACCTCGGCCAAGTCTCCCACGACGAAGACTTCGGGATGCCCCGGGATCGAGAGGTCGGGCTCGACGACCACGCGTCCCGCCTTGTCGACAGTCACGCCCAGCATCCTGCCTAACGGTGACGCGGCGTTGCCGGCCGCCCAGAAGACCGTGTGGGTGGGGATGCGGTCGTCACCGACGTAGACCGCCCCTTCGTCGATGCGGGTGACGATCGAGTTGAGGCGGACTTCGATCCCCAGCTCGGCGACGTCGTGCAACGCGTCCGCGGAGAGATGCTCGGGGAAGGCAGGAAGTATGCGCGGACCACCTTCGATCAGGAGGACGCGCGTCTTGCGCGTGTCGATGGATCGGAAGTTGTCGTACAGGACGTCGCGCGCGATCGTCGCCATGATGCCGGCAAGTTCCACCCCGGTCGGTCCGCCGCCGACGATCACGATCGTCTGCAGCGCCTCGCGCTCGGCGGGATCGTTGCAGCTCTCGGCGGCCTCGAACGCACGCAGGAAGCGATTGCGGATGGTAAGGGCGTCGTCAAGCGACTTGAGCCCGGGCGCCAGCGCTTCCCATTCATCGTGGCCGAAGTAGGCATGGCGTGCGCCGGATGCGACGATCAGGTAGTCGTACGATTCCGTGCTCGCCCCGTGATCGACGATGACCTGGCGCCCCTTCACGTCGATCGCCGTCACCTCGCCCATCAGGACCCGGACGTTCTCCTCCTTGCGCAGGATCCAGCGGATCGGGACAGCGATGTCGGACGGGGCCAGGGTGGCGGTGGCGACCTGGTAGAGGAGCGGCTGGAAGACGTGGTGGTTGGTGCGGTCGATGAGGACGACGTCGACCTCAGCCCGCTTGAAGACGCGGGCCGCGGCGATGCCGGCAAAGCCGCCGCCAATGATCACGACGCGGGGTCGTTGCATGGTCGGGTCCGGGGTGGCGGGCGCAAACTGAAGGGTGCGCGTGTGTCGAGCGCGTGGCGCTTCCCTGTCGCGAAAGATAATGCGGCGGCCCGCTCCCGATCGATGGTTGCCCGGCAACCTGACGGTCAGGCCTGCGCGCGATCCGGGATTGACCTCAGGCCAGGCGAAGCGAACGTTACAAGGGGGATCCGGGTACCAACGCAACCCCTCCGCGCCTCCCGAGCTCATCCTCTCATGTCGCCGTCCGCCGTTCATCGCCTCCCCACGCCTGCCGAACGCGCGCTCGACCTCGCGGCGCGGGAGCGCGAGCTGCGACGCGAGATCCGCTGGGTCTACGCGCGCGCGGTGCTGTTCTGCCTCGGTTGGCTGGCGATCGCACTCGCTGCGATCGCCTGGGCGGTACACTCGAGCGACGAGCAGAGCGCGGCGATCGCGTTCTGGGGCGGCCTGCTGGTGGGGAACGGCGGGATCTTGGGAACGCTGTTTCTTACGTACAGCAGGGCGTTGGCGGAGGGGTGGGTGTAGGACCGGAGCTCCCTCTCCTCAAGAGCTGCCCTATCCGCCGACGCTCGTCTTTCGACGCCGTCGCACGATTCCCGCGACTCCCAGCATTCCGCTACCGAGCAGGAAGAGCGAGGCGGGCTCGGGCGTCGAAATGCCAGAGGTGGCGAGTACCTGCACCTCCCCTTCCGTGGTATCGAAGGAGGGAGTGCGCGCGTGAATCCACGCCGACCCGCTGAGCGAGGGCGACGCTCGCAACCACCCCAGCTGGTGCCAAGTGCTGTTTCCCCCGACACGGAGCATCGTGGGCGACTGAATGACGAACGAGAAGAAGATCGCCTGCGACCCCGAGGGAGGAAACGCCTCCGTGGTGATGTCGAACTTCATGTCGAAGAGCGGCCCCTTGGGATTGGCAAGCGTCGGAAGGACAAACGGTCCCGTGCCAGTTACCGTCTTCTGGATCGTTCCCATCACGAACGGTGGGGCGCTATAGAATCCGAGATTGAGCGGCGACGTGCTGGGCTGCCACGAGAGCGTCAGCTGCGATCCGCCGTTCGTGAGCGTGACCGAGTTTGCCACCGCACTGCACGACCCCACGATGATCCAGCGACTGCAGGTGAACATCGCCGACGAGGTGTAGTCGGTCTGGTACGCGATCTTGCCATTGGGGAGGTGGACCCAGCCCGCCGCATGAGCCGGCTGCGCACTCGCCATCGCCAGCGCCGCGATCAGCGCCATCCTCCACCCGTTCGCAGCGCGCATTCCCTTCTCCATTGGTTGATCGATCGTTCCTTAGTCACCTGCTCGGACGCCCGCCCGCACGGAGCGAACCAAGACGAACGGCCACAATGTCGTGCGATGTCGCGACAGGGTCAATCGTCCGGCGCTACGTCAAGCAAGCAGTGCCCTCCCTCCACTCACGGAACCGCCGCGCAGTACTTCCCTCCCTGGCAACGATCCGGCACGTACGTCTCGCTCTCGACCTTCCAGGCTCCATCCAGCTGCCGCCACTTGGCGAAGTAGACGCCACCGATCGAAATCCGCCCGTCGGAATCGGTCCACGTTCCGGTCCACCGCCCGCGCTCGCTTGCCATGCGCCAAGGCAGCCAGACCTGCACCTCCTCGGGCACTCGTCTATACGTCACACCCGGGCGCGCCGAGAAGATCTCGGCGAAGCTCCGCGCATTGGCGTCACGACCCACGGTCTTCGACGATATAGAGGCGACGACCACCACGTTCGGCGCAAAGATCGCCGCGATCCCCGCCGTGTCGTGCTTCGCGATCGCCTCGTTCGATGATTCGCGCAGACGCCTGATCTCGCGCTCGGCGGCGGGGGCCGATTGGCTCGCTTGGGCGTGCAACGCCGATACGAACAAAGACGCGTCGACGAGCGGCGCAATGAGCAGGAGCACGACGGCGAGCGGTGCGGCGACCAGCGGTGCAGCGACTAGCGAACGCAAGCGCGACGCTCGGAATGCGCGAACGATCGAGCGTACACCGCTCGGTTCAGGCGTGCGAGAAACTCTCATGCGAAGCACCTCACGTTGGACCTCGGAGCGCCGACAAGCTGGGGGGCACCTCCGCCGCGAGGAACTCCCCCCATGCGCGCATCATCGGCGAGGTGTCGCGCTTGCGATCCGCTCCCATCTCGCCATAGGTCTCGTTCGTCCCCTCAGGGATGAAGATCGGATCCCAGTTGTGGCGGTTGTAGTCGCCCCGCGCCTGCGAGGCCACCTCGCCGACGGTTTCGCCCCGGTAGAGGCGAATCTGCTTCCCATCGCAGTAGCCGAGGAAGGCGCGGGCCGTCGCGCGCCGCGAGTCCTCGGCGCGCAGGAAGCTGCACATGCGCTCACCCACCGCGCTCCAGATGATCTTGCCCAGCGGCCCGGGAAGGTCGCGCAATCCGTCGAAGAAGAGTCCGCCGTGCTCCACGAGGCAGGGCTGGCGCAGGTACTTGTACGCTTCCAGTGCCTTGTAGCGCACGACGACCTCGAGGTCGGGGTGCATGATCTCCTGCACGTCGTGACGCACCGGGCAGAATTGCAGCTGCTCGCCGGCCGCCTCGCCCATCGCCGCGAAGTACGCCGAGATCTCGCTGATCTTGTTCTCGCTCGACGTCACGAAGTAGAGCTTCATACAAGCGCCTCCAGGAATTCGTCGATGCTGCGCGTCTTGTCGATCGGGTCGAGCTCGATGATCGACACCCCCCACTGGTCGAGCAGCGTACGCTGGATCTCGCCGGCGCCGAACGAAGTGAGGAAGGCGCTGGGGATCAGCCTTCCGGTCCGCTTCACGGCCAGGCGCAGCTTGTGGAGCTTGTAGAGGAGGTAGCGGATGTTCACGTCGGTCAGGCTGTAACCGACGAAGAGGAGCGAGTGGCCGAGCGTGTCGGCGCGCAGCTTGATGTCGAGCGCGGACTCGAACTCCAGGCGTTCGAAGTAGGACGACTCGGTGAGCACGAGACTGGCGTCGTCGCTGAAGGTCCCGTGGAACTTCACGACCTGCGGGACGTGCTGCGGCGCGCGCCCGATGTCGTCGATGTTCGAGATCGCGTGGCACGGCCGCCCTTGCAGCTCGAAGGCGCGCTCGATGATCTCGTCGTAGTTGGTCGTGTAGATCGTCGGGAGCGACATCGCCACCAGCGCCGAGTGAGAGCGCGACCGCGCGATGTCCTCGTCGCGCGGGTTGAAGGCCTTGTCCATGACGCTCCGCAACGGCCCGATGCTCCCCTTGGCCGCCACATAATACTCGGCCAGCTGCAACTCGTTGCCGTTGACCTTGAAGACCTCAGGATCGTAGCCGAGCTGCTCGGCGACCAGATCGATCAACTCCGACCAGGTCGGGAGCCCGAGCGGTCGCGAGAGCCCCGAGCCCACGAAGGGGATGAGCTTGCCGTCGTGGCGGAGTTCGCGCAGGAGAGCGAGGTCGTCGGACGGGGAGGGCACGGAAGACGGGGGACGGGGGACGGGAGACGGGAGACGGGAG
>JBDTUA010000302.1:0-7061 GCA_040007995.1 Gemmatimonadota bacterium
CCGAGTGCAGCCGTGCGACGATGGCGAGCGGGGAGAAAGCGAAGGCGGGATGAGTCGCACGACTGGAACTGCGAGACAGGAGCGACGCGCAATCAACGTATGCCCGCCAAGCTGAAACCGGTGATGTTCGTGGCGGCGTAATGCTCTCCCTGGGATTCCATCGGCGCGTTGACACTCAGGTCGGGAGCGCACCACCTTTGCGCTACACCTCCAACCCCCGAGACATGGCTCGCCCGCGACGTTCAGCTGCAATGAACTTCGGCCACGGTCAGAGCGCATGCGTGCCCGACTCCTTGCTCGCCGCTGGACGAATGGGCCGCGTTGATGTCCGCGCCGCGCGCGACGAGATAGGGCGAGAGGTCGAAAGGCTGGAACCGACCCGCTTTCGGCGCACCGCGACGAGCCATATCAGTGCCATGAGTCCCTGACGGTGCACTGTGACCGTGCCTAACGCACTAGCCGAACCAGTGCCGGCCCGACGGCGATTGATGCTCGCCGTCTTCGTGGTCGCGGCTGCCGTGTACTGGCGGACAGCGTACCCGACGATCACGTGGTTTGACTCGAGCGGATACTCGCTGGCCGCAGCGACCCTTGGTGTCGCCTCGCCTCCCGGGTCCGTGCTGCTCACGATGCTCGGGTGGCCATTCACCAGGATCACGTTCGGTCTCTCGCCCGCGCACATGCTCAATCTGCTCGCCGGAGCACTTGCGGCGATAACAGTGGCGTTGGTGTTCGTGGTCTCTTTCCACGCCTTGCAACGCGGGACGACGACTGCCGATCGCGATGGCAAGGTGCCGAGCATCGCGACCATGCTGGGCGCGGCGCTGGGGGCGCTGACGCTTGCCTTCGCCGACACCCTGTGGGAGCACGCGATCAAGTTCACCCCGTACGTGCTCACGGCGTTGGTTACCGTGTGCATTCTCTGGACCCTGATACAGTGGTGGGACGCCGCGGATCAGCCGCATGCGTGGCGCTGGATTGCGCTCCTCGCACTGCTGTTCGGGCTCGACTTCAGCGTCCATCGCACCAATGCGATGCTCATGCCCGGCGCGCTGGCGTGGATCGCGATGCGTCGGCCACGGACGCTTGTCGAGCCGCGCGCGGTGTTCAGCGCCGTGGGCGCCGTGATCGCGGGGCTCGCGGTGCAACTGTTGTTAATTCCGATTGGAAGGCACACGTCCTCGCTCTGGCGTGCGGATGCCCCCACGAACTGGGCAAGCCTGTGGGACTATCTGTCCGTCGCCCGCATGGGAGGTGGTTTTCTCGTCCAGTTCGTTCCTCGCAACTCCGACCTCTGGTCGGTGCAGATCGCCGACTTTCTTCACGTCTTTCGCGACAATTTCTTCGACGGCACTGTGCTCGGTGCCCTCCCCGCCATCGCGGGCATAGTCGGAATCGTCGCGCTCTGGAAGCGCGAGCGTCGCTTCGCGGTGGCGTTCGTGGTGCTCCTGGCCCTGCACGCGACGACGACCGTCGCGTATTTCAACATTCCCGCCAATTTCTTCAGGCCCTTCGATCGCCACTACCTCCCGATCTGTGTCACCTTTTCCATCGCGATCGCGTGCGGTCTGGGCGTTGTGGTGCGGGCGATGGTCGAGGGGACACATCGGCATGGCATCAGGCCGACAGCGGGTGCGCTCGCGGCCCTGCTTGTCCTCGTTGTTCCCGGATCGCGCCTCGTGTCCAACTGGCGCGATCACGACGCGTCGCGTCGATACTTTACCCGCGACTTCGCCGAGAACGCGCTTCGTAACCTACCCCCCGATGCGATCTTCTTCACCGTCGGAGACAACGACACCTACCCGTTGCTCTATCTCCAGGACGTCGAAGGCGTTCGACGCGACGTGAGCGTGGTCAACATCAGCATGACCAATCTGCCAGCGTACGTCGCCGACTTGATCCGTCGCGATCCCTCGTTCCCGATCGCTATGTCGCAGGCCGAGCGCGACTCCCTGAGCCGGCACGTATGGACCAGCTCGCGGAGTGCCATTGCGGTGCGAGGTGCACCCGCTGAGTTCGACCTCTCGCCCGGCGAGGTAGCGCCCGACACCATCTGGCTCGACACCCCGCCCACCTACGGAGACCGTGTGATTCCGAGCGACATCGTGCTGCTGGACATACTCCGCAGCAATCGCTGGCGCCGTCCGATCACCTTTTCAGCCACAGCGGGAGACATCGGGTGGCTCCAGCCACTCGCGCGCGCGGACGGCCTGTTTTCGACGATCGTGCCCACCCGCGATCGTCCGCCCCTCTCCAGCATCGATCGTCTACGTCGCAATCTGCTCGACAGCGTCACCTATCGCGGATTCGCGGATCCGTCCGTGCGCGTCGAGAACGATACGCGCGGCTTTGGCCTCCTGTATCGCAGCGCGTTCGCCAAGCTGCTCGACGCGGAGCGAACGGCTGGCAAGGGCGACCTCTGTCGAGCAGATCTGGCTCGGCTCGTCGGACTGGTGCCGCCGCAGCGCCTGAACGTGGCCGGCCAGACGCCGGCTACGGCGCTGGTGTGTCCCGTGAAGTGATATTGCCCCGCGACTGTTCTCGTTTCGCTCCCACCGCACATACGCGCTGCAATTATCCGCGTGGCAGACCACACAGTGATTGCATCGTTCCACTCCCAGTCCACATCCGCCACCCGGTGTCGGCCGCTCTGCACGCATCGTTGCGCCTGCCGGATAGCGTCCTGCGCGCGACCGTTCGGCCGATCTCGAGCACTACGACAAAGTCGCGTAGCGTCGTTTGACTGAGTTGGCGCCCGACGTCACCGTTGAACTGCAGCCGAAGGAAAGCGCGCGAGTCAGGGCTCGCTCCGCTCACAGTACGTCAGGGTGTTGATGGCGCCGGTGCGCCGCGGATCAGCGCGAATACCTTGACGCGTTTGATGCCCGTTTGGAGTTCCGCTTCCGTGCCGAGTACGTAGTCGCGTCCGATTTCCGTTACGATGAGCGCGAGCGGGAGCGCGACCTGCGCAAGCCCCGCTCCATCTGACGTGAAACCGATCCATGTCGCGCGCGTTTCACTCGCCTCTGGATAGAGTCGTATCCAGAGATTGTCATCGCTGTCGACAACCATCGACGAGTACGCAGGGAGCGTTTGAGGAAACTGCATCTCGCGCCACTCCGCTACCGTTCGCTCATTGTCGACCTGACTTCTTCCTAGCGTATCCAGCAGCTTGAACCGCTCGATGTCCGCCGACGTCGATTTGCGGACTGGGCCATCGCGCCGAATGGTGCTCGCTCGCACGCCATCAAGGGTGAAGACTTCGACCGCAAGACTATCGGCAAATCCAACGTATGCGCGTGAGCGGCCAACGGCGACGACTGGTTGCTTCCCGAGCGGGAGGGGGCCAGTTCCGCTCACTTTGTCCCCGATCGATGCCCAGCGTTCTGAAGACCAGAATCGACCGAGCGTGGCCAGCAGTGTACCATCGGATCGGGAAAGCCAATACGGAACTGTCGTGCGGACGACACTCGATTGCCGGGGCAGATTCTTGAGAAGATCCCAGCCGTAGCTGAGCAGAACGCCGGTCGAGTTGCACGCAGTGCGGTATGCGCGTTCACCAGGTGACGGTCCGGCCAATGTAAACTGCCGGTGCAGGACCCCATCAAGGGAATAGACGCTGTACTTCCCGCTATCGTAGACAAGGAGAGAGTCACCGCAGCGCATCAAGTGCGATAAGTGGACAAACTCGCCCGGACCACGTCCCGCACGACCGACGCGCTTCTCCAGCGTGCCATTCGCGGCAAAGAATGTCAGCGATGATGATTGGCGATCGGCGACAATGATTCGGCCGTCAGGCAATCGCGTCGCCCCGTTGACATCGCCTGCAGACTCCACGATGCCTGCGGCGTCATCCCCGATATCCAGAATCGGGCGCTCATTGATCGACCACCGCGGAAGGTCGTCGTGCGCCGGCGTTGTGCTGGCGCATCCCCAGCTCACCATGAGCAGCGCGACAATCGACAGACGAGATAGCGGCATCAACATCGTTTCGCGAGGTTTAGCAGTCGGGCGTGGAGGAGCACAGGAGTATGCGACCGGCCAACGTAAGGGCTCACCTGCAGTAGAAGGAAATAGAGCGACATGAGCGAGCGCACATCAACTCCGCTGACTGCTGCCGCGCGTGTTAGCCTGCGATCGTGACGAGCACGTCGAACTCGGCTTCCGCGGCATCGAGGAGTGGGCGATCGTCAGGATCCGACCAGCGTCGCTGATGCATCGTGGAGACGCGATGCCTCGGAAGGAACGCGCGCGCCGGCGAAAACGGCCGTTGCCCAAGCCGATCGGTGGAGCCGGGAATGGGCGGGACCGGGAGCGATGTCATCGCGTGCACCGAAGTCACCACCGCGCCGCCGCGCCGCCGCGACTCCCGGCGGCGCACGCAGCATGCGGCCCTCGCCCGTCGTTGTCCGACCGATCGCAACTATCCGTCAATCATGGATTCGTGAACTTCAGAGGGTGATATTCTGCACCATGGCCTCCGTCCTCGAAAATCTCGCCGAGTTTTGGTGCCACCGCGGTGCGAGGTGTCGCCGCGCGCTCGATCCAAAGACCGCGCGCGACATAGCCCGCGTCGGAGAGGCACGTCGCGTGTGCGATCCCGTGGGTAGATGACTGCTGCATCCAGCGGACCTCGCGATCGAGAGGACGTTGACCGACTCGGCGTACCGCCGCTTGGTCATGCAGGCCATCGGCGATGAGTGAGCCCTCGCGAACGCCAACCGACCCCGACGCTGCTGTCGTTGGAACGTCCGTCGCTTCGCTCCTTGGAGCGCTCGTCGCCATCGACTCCGTGAATCCGACGCTCGTCCCCGGCGCGCCTGGCGAACGCGCCATCACCGACTTCGTCGCCCGGTGGCTGGCCGCGCGTGGCGTTGCCGTCAGCGAGGTGCCGTCCGAGCCGGCCGATGAGGACCGTCCCAGTCTCGTCTGTCACGTCGCCGGAACTGGTGGCGGGAAGAGCCTCATGCTGTACGCGCACACCGACACCGTGGGCGTGACAGGCATGACGCACCCCTTCGACGGCATCGTGCGCGACGGCGCCCTCCACGGTCGCGGCGCGTGGGACATGAAGGGGAGCCTTGCCGCCATCATGCGGGTTGCCGCCGGCGTCGCGGCGCGCCCGTGTGCCGGCGACCTCTGGCTGATGATCGTGGCCGACGAAGAGAGCGGGAGCCGGGGGACCGAGGCGGTGCTTCGAGAGCTCGCGCGTCGCGGCGTCCGTCCCGACGGCTGCCTAGTCGCCGAGCCCAGTGACCACAATCTGATGCTCGGGCCTCGCGGATTCGCGACCGGGACGATCGTCACCCGCGGGCGCGCGGCGCACACCGCCCGGCGCGACGAGGGGATCGATGCGATCGCGATGATGGCGCGCTGCCTCGTGGCGCTCGAAGAACTCGACGCGCGGCTGCAAACGGAGGCCGGGCACCCCCTGCTCGGGCACAGCGCGGTGGTGGCGTCGCTGGTGCGTGGGGGGAGCGAACTGTTCACCTACCCGGCGGAGTGCGAGGCGCACTTCGTCTGGCGCATGCTCCCCGGTGAGGACCGGGACTCCCTCACGGCGGCGCTCCACGCGATCTTTTCCATGCTGCGCGCACGCGATCCGCGCTTCGACGCAACGCTCGCGTGGCGGACGTGGCGCGAGCCGATGATCGGCGACGCACGCGGCGCGCTCGCGCGCGCCGTGCCGGCTGCGGCGCGCGCCGTACTCGGACACCCACCCGGAGTCGGCGCGGCGCCGTGGTGGACCGATGCGGCGCTGGTCCAGGCGGCTGGCATTCCCAGTGTGATATTCGGCCCGCCCGGCGGCGGCATTCACGCCGCGGACGAGTGGGTGGAGCTGCCCGGGCTCGAGGACTTCGAGCGGATTCTTACCAACGTGACGAGGAGTTTCTGCACATGACTGTACGGGACGATGAAACTGGGTCGACCGGGGGAACTGATGCCGTGTGGGCGGGGGAAGCGGAGTTGCTCCTGACGGGGGCGACCGTCGTCCCGGTATCGTTCGGGGTGGCCCACGGCTATCCCGACGTCGACGCGTGGCTCGATGTCGCACTCGGCCGAGTCCCCGGGCACATCTATGCTCGCAATACCAACCCGACGGTCGAGGCGTTCGAGGGAAAGATTCGCGCCCTCGAGCACGCAGAAGATGCCACCAGCTTCTCGACCGGGATGGCCGCGATCAGCAACACCTTTTTCGCGCTCCTCAAGCCGGGCGACCGGGTCGTCAGCGTGAAGGACACCTATGGCGGCACCAGCCAACTCTTCCTGGACACGCTCCCGCGCTGGGGCGTGGACGTCGCGCTCTGCGACACCGCCGACGCTGACGCGATCGAGCGGGCCATCGACGTGGGGTGCGCGCTCGTCTATCTCGAGACACCGACCAATCCGACGCTCAAGGTCACGCCGATCGCGCGACTCGCCGCTGCGGGACGACGCGCCGGTGCGACGGTCGTCGTCGACAACACCTTCGCAACTCCACTCAACCAGAGCCCGCTCGCCCTCGGCGCCGACCTGGTGATCCACAGCGCCACCAAGTATCTCGGTGGCCACGCGGATGCCATGGGCGGTGCCCTCTGCGGGCGGCGCGACCTGGTCCGCGCCGTCTATCACCACCGCGAGATCAACGGCGCCGCGCTCGACGCGATGAGCGCCTACCTCCTGCTGCGCGGGATGAAGACGCTGGGCTTGCGCATCGAACGCCAGAACGCGAGCGCCCTGACCGTCGCGCGCTGGCTCGAGCGCCATCCGCGGGTGTCGCAGGTCAACTACCCCGGCCTCGAGTCCCACCCGCAGCATGTGGTGGCCGCGGAGCAGATGCGCGGCTTCGGCGGGATGCTGAGCTTCGCGCTGCACGGCGGCTTCGAGGAGGTGAAGCGCGTGCTCCCGAAGCTCCGCCTCATGCACCGCGCCGCCAACCTCGGGGCGGTGGAGACCGTCGGTGGGCCGCCGGCGACGACCAGCCACGTGGAGTGCACCGCCGACGAGCGCGCGGCGATGGGGATTCCCGAGGGGCTGATCCGCTACTCGGTCGGGATCGAGGATGTCGACGACCTCGTCGC
>JBDTUA010000303.1:0-7047 GCA_040007995.1 Gemmatimonadota bacterium
CGCGCACCATCATCCAGCAATCGGTGGAGCCCGGACCCGGCGAAGCGCCGCCTACACCCGGCGAAGCGCCGCCCACACCCGGCGAAGCGCCGCCCACACCCGGCGAAGCGCCGCCCACACCCGGCGCGCCGACGCAGCGGGACGAACGATCCTCAGCGCCCTGAGGCGCAGAACTCCCACGCCGCACGTCGCTCGGCGCGCTCGGCGAAGTCGACACCCGCGCGACCATTATCGGGACGAGCGGCGCGCCACAGGATGGCGTCGCGCACTTCATCCACCACCGAGTCGCGCGTCGCCGGCTGCCACGGCGCGCCTCCCAGCGCCCGGAAACGCCAGGCGGCCGTCGGCACTCCGCGGGCATACTCGCCCCAGCGACGCGTCAGCCCTCGTGCGCGCGCGTCCGCCGCGAAGTACATGGCGTCGCGCAATGCCTCCGCGTCGCCCCCCTTCATCGAGGGTGACTCGAGCAAGCAGCTCCATCCCGACGCCGATTCGCTCGCCGTGCGCAGCAGCAGGACGTCGTCGGCAATGGCGTCGAAGCCGGCCGACGGCACACTGCGCACATTCAGGCGTGAGAGCGGCGCGACCAGCGTGCGTCGTACCGCATCGGCGACGCCGAAGGGCCGCTCGCTTCCGAATGCCGCCGAGTACCACGAGACGATCGACGGCTCCACCGAGGTGATCTCGCGCAGCGCGTCGAGCGTGGCATCGCTCTCGATCACGCCGGTCCGCGGCGGCGTCGCCGACGCGTAGCCGGTGATCATCGCATCCTGGACCGAACTGAGATAGCCGTTCATCCGGCCACTGCGGGCCAGCGCGGTGGCGACGAACCAGTCGACGCCACGCGCGAAGGCCTCGGTCGGCCGATCCGCCTGGACCGGCGACGAGAGGCTCTCGCGCCGCGGCCGCGACGCGCTCGCGAGGCGACGAACCGTCGCCGAGAACTCGTCACTGAACTGCTTTACGGAGCGGTCGGTGCGATACCCGCCGCGCGAGCCGTATTTCCGTCGCGCGGCTTGCCAATCGAGATCGTGCGCCAGCTCGTGGGCCATCGCACCCGCGCTGGTGGCGAGCGGGAAGTAGACCGTGCGCGTTCCGGGATCGTGCAGCGCCAGCGCGCGGTCGGCGAGCGGCGAGTCCCCGAATCGCACATTGAGGCCACGCAGGCTCAGCTCGGGGAAGACCGTCGTGAGGTCGGTGACGACTTCGGCCAGCATCCGGGTGAAGTACGGCCGCCAGCTGTTCGGGACGCGATCGTCGAAGGTGAGCGACGCGAGCCCGAGGCGGCTCTGCAGCTCGAGCGTCGACGGGCCGTCATCCCCGGGCAGCCAGGCACGCTCCTGCCCATACGCGCGCATGGCGACGCTCGCCGTGAGCAGGGCGAGCGACGCTTCGCTCGACGCGCCGCCGGAAGCGCCGCCCCAAGCACCGCGCAGGCGCGCCAGCTCGGCGACCAGCGACTCCTCGGTGCGGGCGCGGGCGACGAACTCGCTGCGGGCGCGACGGAGCGCCGGTGACCCTGGCGCGTTCACGACAAACGACGCGTAACCTCCGATCGTCACGGTGATCGGCGCCTGCGGGGGAGCCGCGCGCTGAGCGACGAGCGCGGCCGAGACGGCGCCGGCTACCCCGCCTAACGAACGCCGGACGTCCGACGCCGTGTCGGCCGGTGCGAGCGGGGCATCAACGAGCGAGTCGAGTCCTGCCACCAGCGCGGGGAGGAGGCGCACCGCCTCCGCCTCGTCGCTCGGGAGCGGCGGATCCACCAGCGGCCGTTCCACCGCGAAGCGCCGCGCCGCGCGCCAGAGCGGGACGAGATCGACCGGCTCCATCCGCTGCCGGCGCGATTCGGCGACCAGGGCGTTCACATCCCGCATGGCCAGCGCCCGATCGCGCGACTGGGCGATCGCCGCGAGCGCCACGGCCGGCGCGCGATGCGACACCGCACCCGACGCCGTCCCCACCGTGTACGCAAGGCGGAGCGCCAACTCGGCGACCCGCGGCGACCGGTTCGACGCCGTCACCGAATCCATGAACTCCCGGTGCATCAACCCGCCTCCGTCGACCGGGCGAATCGTGATCAACGAGAGCGCCTCGGGAGGGGTCTCGTAGGAGTCACCGGACTGGGTGCGGGCCAGGATCGCCTCCGCCAGCAGTCGACGCGAACCTTCGGGGATCAGGGGATCGCGCAAGACGTAGTCGACGAGGCGGAAAGGGCTCCCCACGCCGAGACGCAGCCGCTCGAGGTAGAGCGCCGCCATCACGGTGCCCGGCGCCATCTCCCGCGCGGATTGCGCCGATAGGGTGCGCTCGAGCGAGTCGGCCCAACGGGAGCCTAGCGACAACTCGCGCGCGACTTCCGGCGGTCGCGGCGCCATCGGAGCGCGCACCACGGCGACCGCGCCCGCGCCGAGCGCGACCGCCGTAGCCGCCACCAGCCATCTGGCGCGAGATCTCCCGTGAAGCCAGGACACTCCCATCCGACTCAACCGCTCCTTCGGTTACCTGCATTCACCCGCATCGACGGTCGACTCTCGCGCGTGCGTCCGCGCAACGCGAGACATCCCCCCTCGCACTGGACCGTCGACGAGACAGCGGCGTCACGGGGCGACACCCGGTAGCATCCGCTACCTTACCGTCGCCCCCGAGTTCCGAGTTCCCTCGCATTCGCATCCACCGGATGCTTCGTCGTCTCACCGTCGCCCTCCTCGTCGCCGCGCCGCTCACCCTCCCCGGGATCGTGCAGGCCCAGGGCGACTCGCTGCCGCCGCGCACCCGGCTCGGACTCGCCGCCGTCAGCGCCGTGTCGGTAAACGTCGGCTTCGCGAGCATCCAGCGTGGCTATCACGGTCTCGCGATTGGAACGACCGTCGACTTCGGGCACCTCATGTCGTCCC
This sequence comes from Gemmatimonadota bacterium, assembly GCA_040007995.1. Classification (GTDB taxonomy): domain Bacteria; phylum Gemmatimonadota; class Gemmatimonadetes; order Gemmatimonadales; family Gemmatimonadaceae; genus SCN-70-22. Next base: position 2,898 of record JBDTUA010000303.1, read on the forward strand.
GAATCCGCCTCCTCGCCGACGTCGGCTACCTGCACACCTTCCCCAAGACGGAGTTCGTCCAGTCCGAAAACCGTTCCTACCGCGACGTCTTTCGTGACCTGACGGGGACGCTCGCTCTGTCCCTGCATCCCAACGCCCCCTCCTCCCGCTTCTCGCCGTATGCCGAGACGGGGCTCGGGATTCACATCCTCTCGAGTAGCTTCGGCACGCTGGCCGTCGACAGGAGATACAACACGAACAACTTCGGAATCCTCCTCGGGGGCGGTGCGCGCCTGCGGCTGGGCTCCAGCGGAAGGCGCGCACTGCTCGTCGAGGTTCGGCGGGTCCTCTCTCAGGACGTCGGCCGGACGAGCGTGCACGTCGGGCTCGCCGCGCTGTTCGGCGAGCTCGCACCCCGATGATCACACCAGCTGGGCGTCCAGCTCCAGGGCGACGTTCCCCTTGATCGCCTTGGAGATCGGGCACCCTTCCTTCGTCGCCGCCGCGACCGCCTGAAAGTCTTCGTTGGATACCCCCGGAACCGTCGCTCGGACCGTCAGCTTCATCCGGGTCACGGTGAAGCCGTCGCCGATCTTCTCGACGGTGCAGGCGGCGCTGGTCTCGACGCGGGTAGCCGGCGTCCCCTTTCCTTCGAGACCGGCACTCAGTGCCATGCTGAAACACGCCGCCTCGGCGGCTGCGAGCAGTTCTTCCGGGTTCGAACCCTTCTCGTCGCCGAAGCGAGTCACGAAGGAGAAATTACCGGCGATGGTGCCGGACTCGCCGGCGAAGCTTCCCTTGCCGGCGCGGAGGCCGCCTTCCCAAGTGGCCGAGGCGTGACGAGTGGGCATGATGGAGATGGGGTGAGGGAATACGCTGCGGTCGTTGGACTATCCTCGTACAATCTCCACGCGCACGCAGCGGTGCCAGTCCCAGGGCGCCACTGGCGACTCGCGGTGGCGTGGTTAGGCTTCCGGCATGACTGCACCGTCCCCATCCATACCTCCTCGGCTCGAGGCCGTGCTCAAGCGGTTCCGGTCGCTGGGCCGCGAGGAGAAGATGGCCGCGCTCGTCTCGTACGCACGAAAGCTCGATCCGCTGCCGGCACGATATCGCGACGTGCAGGACGACGCCTTCTCCGTACCGGAGTGCCAGACACCCGTCCGCCTTTTTTCCGAGGTCGAGAACGGTCGCATTCGCTTCCACGCGGACATCGACGTCCGGCAGTCGCCCACCGTCGCAGCGTTCCTCAGCATCGTCTTCCAGGCCGTGAACGGCGAGCCGGCGGCGACCACGCTGGCCATCCCTCCCGATTTCGTGCGGGTGGTGATGCAGAGCCTGGGACTCGGGACTCGGGAGGTCGGGCTCGAGGCGATCGTGGCGCGACTCAAGCGCTACGCCGGTACCGCCGACGACAATTCGCCCGACCTCGCCGGCGCCCCGGCGCGCGAGGCGGCTCCTCCCACTGCCTAACGTGGCCCGCTCGCACCCTGCTCGCGGTGCGTCAACGTTTCGCACGTCGTTTCCGTCATCGTTCGCGCGCCCCATCCCCGGAGATCCCCATGTCACAGAGCTTCGAGAGCCACACGCGCTGGAACATCCCGTTCCACTTCATCGCGTCGCCGTTGCTGCTGGCCAACGTGTACCTGCACGCCCGCGACCTGGTGCGCGTGCCGTCGGCGTCCACCGCCTGGGGGACAGCGCTGGCCTTCGCGATCTGGCTGGGCATCGCCTTGGGGCGGTCGCAGGCCGTGACCGTGCAGGATCGTCTCATCCGGCTGGAGGAGAGACTCCGGCTGCAACGGCTCCTGCCGCCCGAAGACCAGTCGGGCATAGCAGCACTCGATCGCCGTCAGCTGATCGCGCTCCGGTTTGCCTCGGACGACGAGCTCCCCGCGCTCTATCGTCGCGTGCGCAATGGCGAGTTTGCCAACCCCAAGGAAATCAAGCGGGCGATCACCACCTGGCGCCCTGACACGCTGCGGGTCTGAGCGCCGCGACGCCTGCCGACCCTTCCGTCCACCCTGCGCATTCGTTCGAGATGACCCCTGCATTCTGGCGCCGCTGGCATCGTTGGATCGGCTTCCCCGCCTCGCTCTTCCTTCTCTTCGCGTCGATTACGGGAATGCTGGTGGCCGGGACGGAGTTCTTCGGCGCCGACGAGGCATTGCGTGAACGCACGCGCGATCTGATCAGTCCCGTCACGACGTCGTCGCCCTCGACGGACTGGAGCGCCCCGCTGCAGAAGGCGCTCGCCGCCGTCACGGCGCAGGGCGGGAGCGCGCCGGTGGACAAGATCGAGCTGCAGTTCAAGGGCGACGAGCCCACCGTCACGATCTTCACCGGAAAGCCGACCGGCGGAGAGGATCGCAAGTTCGTGGTGAGTGCGAAGACGGGGACGGTCATCTCCTCGGGCGACTACGCGGACAAGCCGCTGCTGTACCGCCTGCACAGCGGCGAGTTCTTCGGCGACGGCGGACTCGTCGTGGCGATGATGTGGGGGCTCTGCCTCGCCCTGCTCACCATCAGCGGACTCCTGATCTACTGGCGCATGCGCCGACGCGACGCGACGGGACTCAGGCGATTCTTCTGGTAGCGCCCCGCCATGGCGACCGCGCGGAGGTGCACGGTCGCCATGTCCCTCGCACGCGGAGCGCGTCAGTTGATCCGGGCGAGCGACAGCGACAGCACCACGCTGCGCCGCAGCCCCGGTTCGAACGCCACCGGGACGCCGTTCACGAGGTCGGGGTTGAGGAATGCCGAGGCGAGGTACCGGCGGTCGCCGAGGTTGTTGATCGCCAGGAAGCCCCGCACCCCGACACCGCCGCCTAACGAAATCGGCCGGTCGAGCGAAAGCGTCGTCCCGACGATCGCGTAGCCCGGCACCGCCACCTGGTTGGCGTCGTCGGCGTAGTACTTGCCGAAGCCCTGCGTGACCACCCGCAGCGCCACGCCGCGCAGCGCCGCCGGCGCGATCCCCACCGTCAGCGATCCGAACACGTCCGGGATGCCGACGATCTTGTTCCCGGAGTAGTCCGCGAAGACTCCGGCCTTCGCCGGGTTGTAGTGTACCGAATCCACGAGGTACTTCTGGTAGGTGTTGTTCGAGAAGGTGAGCGCGGTCTCGACCAGGAAGCCGCCGGCCGCACGCGCATCGACTCCCAACTCGAGACCACGCCGACGCGCCTCACCGGCCGTGAGGTAGAAACGCCCCCCGCGATACGGAACGATCTCATTCTGCACGTTGGTCTGGTACGCCGCGACGTCATACGAGAGCTGGCGCAGCAGGCCGCTGCCGCTCAGCACGATCTGCTTGGTCCCGACCTCCACCGTCATCGAACGTATGGGGTCGAGGAGCGGATTGATGCCATAGAGCGTGTCCTGCCCGAACGTCCCGACGGGATCGGTCTCGTTCCCGGCCGGCGCCTCGACCCCCCCGCCGAGGTTGGCGTAGAAGGTATGCATCGGCGAGGCCCGGAAGGTGACACCCAGCTTCGGCGTCACCTGGTGGAAGCTTCGCTGGTCGTTGAGCGCGGGGGTAATGAACGAACGGGCAATGTATCGGATGTCGTCGTAGCGGCCGCCTAACGACGCTGTCCATTGCTCGCCGAGGTCCAGCTCTCCGGTCACGAAGGCGCCGAAGTTCGCCGCGCCTTCCCGCTTGTTGTCGCGAAGCGTCGTCCCGCGCTCGCCGCTTGCCGTCAAGCTGTAGAAGAGGATCGCCCCGTCCTGATAGGCGACATCTGTCCCAGCCAGCAGCCGGCTCCGCACCCCCGGCGCGAGCGTCGCGCTATTCTGGAAGGTGACGTTCCCGCCGGTGTGGTAGCGCGTGAAATCGCGGAACGTCCCACGCTCCGAACGCTGCAGATACTTGGGGTTCACGTAGAGCATGCCGCCGATCTCGTTCGCGGTCCCGAAGCGATGCGCGATCGACGCGCCAAGTCGGCCAAGCCGGTTGAAGCGACGCTCGCGACGCGCCGCGTACGTCGCATTGGCCTGCTCCGGGTCCGCTTCGGCCTCCGCTCGCGTCAGCGGTCCCGGCACGTTGAAGAAATTATTGGACCCCATCGCGAAGACGCCCAAGTCGGTGCCGTCACCCAGCGTCGCGGTGTAGCCGAGGTTGAGCAACCCGCGGCGCGAACTCGACGCGGCGCGATAGCCATCAAAGGTC
>JBDTUA010000304.1:0-6983 GCA_040007995.1 Gemmatimonadota bacterium
GCATCGCGCGAACGGTCGTGAAAGTACGTGAAGTCGATGCCGACCCGATCGTTGAACATCCCCGACTCGAAGCCAACCTCCAGTCCTTCCACGCGCTCGGGCTTGAGGTTCAGGTTCCCCAGCGAGTTCGGCGTCAGGATACCCTGTCCGTTCGGGCCGGCGACGGGGCTGAGCGTCCGGAGCGCGGTGTTAAGCGCCGGCTGCTGCCCCGAGGCGCCAAACGCTGCGCGCAAGCGCAGGCTGTTAATGGCGTCCGGAAGGAACGAGCGCACCCGCGGATCCTCGCTCGCGACGTACGAGAGGCTCGCCTTGGGATAGACGACCCACGAAACGTCCTTGCCGAACGAACTGTTGTTGTCGACCCGGGCCGCACCCGTCAGGAACAAGCGGTCCTTCCATCCGAACTGCTCCTGCGCGTAGTACCCCAGCGTGTTGTTTCCCGACCAGCCGTCCTGCAGGCCGACCTTCTGACCGGCGGACGTGATCGTGCGAAGGCCCGGCGCCGGGAAGTAGTCGCCCTCGCCCTGGAGAAACTGTTCCTTCTTGGTGTAGTACTGGAGGCCGAAGGAGGTCTTCGACGACAGCGACGACGTGGGCTGGAAGTTCAAGCTGCCCGTATAGTCGTAGGTGTTGAACGTCGCCTGGTGCTGGTTGTGGTAGCGGTACCCCTTGGCGCTCGCGCCCCAGAAGTAGGCGATCGTGTCGTTGGTGATGTACCGCAGGTCTTCCGGGTTGTCCTCGTAGTTGAGGTCGGTCCCGATCGCTAAACGATGCGACATCCACTCGAACGGGCGGTACTGCATCGTCACGCTGGCCGTGAGGCGGTTGAGCCCCTGCTCCAGGCGCAGCGGGTCGTACGCCTCGGGCGGCGTGCTCTGAAAGCCGCGCACATACGTGCAGCCGACGTCGCCCCCGCAGAACTGCGGAAGATTGGCGGGATTCGAGTACATCGACTCCCACATGATCCCGCCGCAGCCACCCTCACAGCTCAACCGGGTGCGGCTGTTGATGTAGCCCATGCTCGTCGCGATGTCGACCTTGGAGTTGGGCGTGATGTTCAGGTTCGTCCGAAAACTCGTCTGCCGCCGGCTGTTAAAGCGCTCGGCGCCTTCCGCGTTCTGCATTTCGCCGCTCGCGAAGAAGCGGAAGAGCGAGGTACCGCCGCTGACGTTCGCCGCGTAATTGCGGACGTCACCGGTGCGGAAGAGCGGCGTACCACGATCGACTTCCTGCTGCGCGGCATTGAGACCGAGCAGCGTGCCCGCCGTCGCGTTCGAGTTGACACAGTTCGTCGGCGACAGCAGGACGCAGTAGTTCGTCGGAATGCGCTCGACGGAGTTCTGGAACCAGTTGCTGCCACCCTGTGCCTGAAACGAGTACTTCGTACCGCCAGCGGCTCCCTTCTTGGTGATGATGTTGATGACCCCGCGCGCAGCCTCGGTTCCATACAGCGTGGCGGCGGCCGGCCCCTTGAGCACCTCGATACTCTCGATTTCACTCGGGTCGAAGTCGTTCAGGCGGGAAATCACGCCGGAGCCGAACGCCTGCGCCGAGAGGCCGCTTCCCGTCGCGTTGTTCACGCGGATACCGTCCACGTACACGAGTGGCTGGCTGGAGAGCGAGAAGGTCCCGATGCCGCGGATCTTGATGTTCGCGCCCGACCCGATCTGTCCAGTCCCTGGAAGGACGACGACGCCGGGCGTCCGCCCGTTCAGGAGGGCGTCCATGGAAGGAACCGCGGTCTGCGCCGTGACCTCAGCGACCGACACCCTGGCCACCGACGTGCCGAGCGAGCGCAGCTGTTCGCCACCGGCAGTTCCGGTGACGACGACCTGATTGAGCTCGATCGCGCGTTCGGCCATGAGGACGCGGATGTTCGTCGCGCCGACTGAGACGCTCTGGGTCGCCGGACGGTAGCCGAGGGCACGCACGTTGATCGTCACCGTGGTACCGGTGAGACCCGTGATTCGGAATCGGCCGGAGGCGTCCGTGACGGCTACCTTTCCCGCCTGACCATCGACCGTGACCTGGGCGCCGGTGAGGGGGCGGAGGGCACGCTCGATCTGGACGGTGCCCGCGATGGTTCCGTCCTGCGCCGAGGCGATCGGCGCGGCGAGCGCGAGGAGCGCGAGGAGCGCTAGGCCGCGAGCGCCGAGCGCGAGCGCCCGGCGTGCGAGGGAGGTTCGAGTGCGTCCCATCCGCCGTGGCAGCGGTTGACTGCGCGCTAGGCGGTCTGCGTGCCTGGCGACACGTCGGGACTGAGGGGACTTCGACTGGCTGTGAATCATGGGCATTCTCCGACCAGGAGCGGGGAGTGGGGCGGTTGCCGAGTACGTCCACACAAGTGTATACAAATTCACGCGGCGTCAAGGGGGGGAAGGCGGGCCGTCGCGACCGCGGCGCACGCGCCACGTCGCGAGACGTTCCGGCGCGCGTCGGCCGATTCCGCACGTGGGTCGATGCGACGGGCGTGCCCGTGCACCCGACTTCCCCGGCATGACGCGTCGAAAGCGCTACGCAAGGACTGCCGGAACCGTTGACGGCGAGCCACCTCGGCACCCCTCTGCACCATGTTTCGCGTCCACTCGCACGGGAGCCCCTGCGTTCAACGCAACGCAGCGGCACCGCATGCAGAGGGGCGGGGCGGACGGAACACCTCGACTCACCCCGCACTCGCTCAGGATAGCCCGCGCAACGCGCGAGTTGCACCTGAGGAGGGACGATGCGGATTCTGGACTGGCACGCTGTGGCACAAGGCGCGCCGAGCGAACGCCGCATCCTGAGTTGCGAGGCGAGGGCGGACGTTAGGCGCGATTCCCGGACGATCGTGACAGACGCGCACCATGAACTACCACGGTGACATGCCGCGTTGAATGGACACACCCGGCTCGAACATCGGGACCGTGCCATAGTCCACGGCCGACGCTCCCGTCGGTCGACGTTCACGGTTCTGTCGGCCGGGAGTTGCTAAGGCAACGCGCGACGCGGATCCAGACGGGTACAAATGTACTGCCGTTCCGCCCGCTCGGAGTTCACTAATTTCCGCTAAGCTCGTGAATTCGGGTGCCGGCCATTCCCGGTCGACCGCGAGGCGCTGATACGGAGGCGCGACGAGGCGGTCACGAGAAACAGTCGATAAGCTGCCGACGCGACGCCCGCGTGCGAGTTGCGCGCCGTCGTCGCGGACTACGACGCCTGCGCCCGGTCGCGGAAACAAGTCGAGAATATTGTCGGGATCGGTCATCGCCCTCGTCCGAGCGACTACCCGATGGCCCTCGGACACGCCTGACCTCACGCGACGCTCGCAATCTGCGCTGTCGGCGCGATCGTGTCGACCGCACGACGGGCACGCTGCAGTCGAGCCTCACGGCGCGTAGGTTGTATCGAGGTCCGGTGCCGCCGGGGCGACGGGGCGCCGCGTAGGCGGTAGGCCTCGAACGGAGTCCTGGTCCGTCCCCCTAACCACGCCGTGCGATTCCTCGTGACGCCAGCCTCCGAATCGATCCTTCCCGCCTTGCGACACAGGACCCTGGTGATGGGGATCCTGAACGCGACTCCGGACTCGTTTTCCGACGGCGGGCGCTTCGATGCGTGCAAGACCGCGATCGCGCGCGCCGCGACGATGATCCGCGAGGGAGCCGATATCGTCGACATCGGTGGGGAGTCGACACGTCCTGGCGCCATGCCAGTCGACGCCGAAGAGGAGATGCGTCGCGTCCTGCCGGTCATCGAACGGGTCGCCGCCGGGCACACGATCCCCGTCTCGATCGACACCTACAAGGCGCAGACTGCGGACCGGGCGCTCGCGGCCGGGGCGCGTCTCGTCAATGACGTCTGGGGACTCCAGCGCGACCCGGAGATGGCGCGCGTCGTGGCGGCGCACGGCGCGATGGTCGTCATCATGCACAATCGCGAGTCGATCGACCCCGCCATCGACATCGTGGAGGACATGCGGCGCTGGTTCGCGCGATCGATCGAACTCGCGCACATGGCCGGAATCGCCGACACGCACATCCTCCTCGATCCAGGGATCGGCTTCGGCAAGTCGCTGCAGCAGAACCTCGACGCCATTGCGCGCGTCGACCAGCTCCGGTCGTTCGGATATCCGATCGTGATGGGCACGTCGCGCAAGAGCTTCATCGGCCAGCTGACGGAGACGACGCACGACCCGAATGCGCGTCTCTTCGGTACGATCGGGTCCAACGTCGCCGCCGTGATGATCGGCGCCGACGTCATACGCGTGCACGATGTACGCGCGCATGTAGAGGCAATGCGCGTGACCGATGCAATCATGCGGGCACGCCACCCGCTCACTTCGACCACCACTCGTCCGCCTCCACCATGACCGACCGAATTCTCGTGCGCAACCTCTCCGTCTTCGCCCACCACGGTGTGCACGACGCCGAGGCGGAGCTCGGTCAACGCTTTCACCTCTGGCTCGAGGCGCGGGTCGACACGCGCGAGGCGGGGCGCAGCGACCGGTACGCCGACACGGTGTCCTACGTGGAGATGTCCGCGATTGCCGTCGAGATCGCGACCACACGCCGGTTCAACCTCCTCGAGGCGCTCGCCGAGGCGGTCGCGGAGGCGCTGCTGCACCGCTTTCCACGCATCATCTCGATCGTGGTGCGTGTTGACAAACCGTCGGCACCAGTTCCCGCCATCCTGGATGGGGTCTCGGTCGAAGTCGAGCGGACCCGGCCCGCGACGGGCAACTCCCACACGTGATGCGCACCCAGACCGACGCGGGGGGAGTCGATCGCCATTCGTCGCGTGCGTATCTCGGACTGGGAGGCAACGTCGGCGACGTGCGTGCGTCGATTCGCCACGCGCTCGCCGCACTCGAGAGCGTCGAAGTCCACGTCGTGGCACGCTCGGCCGACTACCGCACGCCCCCGTGGGGCAAGACTGACCAGCCACCGTTCATCAATGCCTGCGCGATCGTCTGCACGACGTGCACTCCCCCTGAATTGCTGGCGCGGTGCCACGAGGTCGAGCATCGCCTCGGTCGTGTGCGACACATACGATGGGGACCTCGCGTGATTGACATCGACCTGCTCGTCTACGAAGGGCAGGAGATCGAGAGCGAGCAACTCGCACTTCCGCACCCGCAGATGCTGCAACGCAGCTTCGTGCTCGTTCCACTCGCCGAAATCGCGCCGTCATTGATCGTCGGCGGGACGCGGATCGATGACGCCCTCGCGGTGCTGGATTGTTCGGGCATCCTTCGACTCGACGATGAAGGCGAAAGCGTGCAGCACATCGACGACGCTCCCGGTCGCCCGACGCTCAGGCGGCGATCCTACGCCGCCAGCACCTCCCCGCCCTCCTTCGCAACGGGAGTCCCAGCTGACGCGGACCCATCATCCACGTGACGCCCCCCCCGCGGCCCGGCCACCAACGTCGCGCTGCGCCACGCCGAGCGAAGCGAGGCGTCCTCGCGGAACGCCGGCTCCATCAACGCCTCGAGAATGCGCACCTGCCGCGCCCCGTCGCGTGTCACCTCGCGCGCGGCCATGGTCGCGGCCACTCGCTTGGCCAACTCCTGACCACGCGCATCCACCGCCGCACGAAGCGCTCGTCCTCCTTCGAGCAACTTTGCCGCGTGTCCCCTGGTGAGCCCTTCACGTTCAAATTCCGCTTCGTGCGCCGAGACGACGCGGGCGAGCGTTTCGGCCGTGGTGATCACGCCTTCGTAGTCCTCGACGCGCGGCGCCTTGAGCGTGCGCTGGAGCGTCGCGCCATCCGGCCCGCTCGACGGGAGGAAGACGGCACCGACCCGCGCGACCGGACGCATCAGCTCCATGCGAAGTGTTCGCGCAAGCGTCTGCATGCGGGTCGTACCGGCCCGCGCGAGGCGCGTGTGATGCTGCTGCCGCGTTGCCTCCTCCGTCAGTTGGTCGATCAGTCCCTCCAGACGTGAAAGGTTGAGTTCGAGTTCGGGTGCCGCCGGCTGGGCGCGCAGGATGTCCCGGACCCGACGGAACATCTGCAGGCGGTTCTTGTCGATGCGGCGCATCGGGCGTTCTCCTCTTTGGGGGGTTGGACGCAGGGGAATGACGACGCCGAGCCCTGCGTCCGCGGCTCGGCGTCCAGATGGTGCGATGAGTTGTCACGACGAGCGGTTGCGGCTGGCCCACCCGTAGCGGACGGCGTCCGAGGCGCTGTCTTCGACGCAGACGAGCGGATGGTCGCCGCAGCGAGCGGGATGCACTACCGCGAAATCAGGCGGCGTATTTCGCGAACGTGACGGCAGATGCGCCGAACGGCGTGGCGCGCGTCGTCCTCATGCGACAGTGCAACGTGAACGGATCGCGACCCACCGCGAACAGCCGGAGTGGCGCATCGACGGCGGGCCGGGCGCCCGCGAACAACGTGGCGCTGCGTGCGAACAGCACGACGTCCGGAGCGACGGTCGCGAGGAAATCGTCCGACAAGCCGCCGTCGGACGCGGTGAGGTGACGTGTTTGCTGCGAGTCGCCAAGGTGCGTGCTGCGGCAGCCGACGCATCGCGTGACGGTGCCGTCGATCGGCGCCTACAATCCGCTGTCGTGCGGGCCGTCGTGACGTGTGCCGCCGCCGGATTCGACGTCGCGGTCGACGGTGTCGCGTGCGCGGGCGCGGGCGCTCGCGCTCCGGACGATTGTGCGAAGTGCGTGAGTGCGGCCGCTCGCTGTCCGAACGATTCTGCGACGTGCGCCAATGCGACGATTCGCTGTGCCGCTTCGTGGGGGCGGCGTCTGGCCGCAGGCGCTCGCGTTGGCGGACCGCGGGCAACTGAACGGGCCAAGTGTCGGGCGAGGAGCGACTTTCAGGCGGTGCTCGACCCCGGTCTGCGTGCGATTCGCATGCGAGCGGGGGGGGCCGCCAGAAAGTTCGGTGACAACCCCCTCCTAGTGTAAGAGTCAAAAAAGCAGCCCCGTGTCAAGGGCCTTCGCCAGAATCAACGGCGTCGAGCATCGCCTGCACGTCCGCTGGCACGT
>JBDTUA010000305.1:0-6971 GCA_040007995.1 Gemmatimonadota bacterium
GCCACGCGACCTCGGGGCGCCTGACCGTCGGCCGGCTCGGGACGTCGCTCGTCGTGTCGGGGGCGGTGATGAAGAAGGCCTCGGATCAGGAGGAGCAGGCGACGACGAATCACGCGCTAGAAACGCGGCCGAAGCCGGACGAAGATGTTGATCGGCTCCGAGCCGTTCGAGAGCGACTTGGCGAGGTACACCCCCACGTTGTCGAGCACGATCCCGAGGCCGATGTCGGCGCGAAAGGTCGACAGCGCGGGGAGCGAACCCTGGGGATACGAGAGCCCTCCGTCGGGCGCGCCGACCAGCCAGCCGCGCCCCGCGTCGGCGAAGACGACCCATTCCGTGCCGCGTCCCCACCCGGCCCGGCGTCGGTCCCGCTCCTCGTCCAGGACGCCGAACAGGTCGAAGTGCATGTCGCCGCGATATTCCACCTGGGCGAGGGCGAATCGTTCGCACTGTGCCGGCCTTCCTGGCGGGAAGCCGGAGCCCGGCAGCGTCGAGGTGGAGCACTGAAAGACGTCCGGCTCACCGGCGGTGCGTCGGAAGTCGAAGCCGGGCATGGTGCCGGGACCGCCGAGCGAGAAGCGACGCTGCAGCGGCAGGTCGTCGCCCGAGAGCCAGCCGCCAGCCGCAAGGCGCATGTTGAGCTGGGCACCGGGGGCGATGCGGTTGTAGCGGCGGACGTCGACAAACAGCCGATCGTATGTGGTCAGCCCGTCGATCGTTTCGGTGCGCGCCCCGGGCGAGGCGGTGCCGTACCGGGAGATCGCCCCGGTGCCGTACTCGTAGTCGCCGAGGATGTACCATCCCGACCACGGGTTTCCTTCGTCGTTGCGCGTGTCGTATCGCAGCGTGCCATTCAGGAGATGAAAGTTCCCCTCGTCGAGAACGGGATTCTCTCGCCACGTCTCACTGTTGCGGAAGAGCGTCCACGGATCGCGCGTGCGCCGGTCGGCCCATCGCTGGTCGGAGTAGCCGAGCGTGGCGTCAAAGGCGGCGCCACGAAAGAGGGAGGCGTAGACTGTTCCGCCGTGCCGGTTGAAGTAGTCGCGAAAGTCGCGGTGCAGGAGCACAGAGGCCAGCCCGACCTCCTCATCGGAGAGCTGCCACGACTCGACAGGTTCGACCAGATCGAGCTGCCGCCCGCCGAGGCGCACCCCACGCCTCACGCCGAATTGCAGCTCGGCCTTCACCGAGTGCCCGACGACATCAGAATTCCATTTGAATCCCTGCGAGGTTCGCCAAATCCCCGACGCTTCCCCGGAAAGTCGCCCCCATCCCAGGTCGCGACCGAAGTTCGGGCCGAAGATGACCGGCAGCCCCTCCACCCGATTGTACGTGTGCGCCGAGACGAGGCGCAGGCTGCTCCAGCCGCGGTCCCGCCAGCGTTCGTTCCGCTGCCACCAGCGCCCCGACTCGTCGTCCGGCGGAAGTTCGAACCGATCCCCAACGCGTGCCACGTCGAGCCGGGCACGATAGACGCGAATCTGACCGCCGATGGTCGCCAAGTCTCGTCCATCGACCGTCCCGCCGACTACCAGGATCTCCCCGTCCACCCGCGCTCCGCTCGTCAAGCGCACGGTCGCGTTGATCGCGACGATGCGTCCGGTTACGTGACCGGAGACAGTCAGGCTCCCGCCCGACACGCCGATGTCACCCTCCACTTCGCGAGACGCTTCCACGAGGTAGGGGCCGGCCACCCGCAGGGTCGCTGGCGCATTCCAGACGTGCAGTACCTCATCGGCGACCTCGCGCGGCAGCACCCGCGTGTCAATCGGCAGTTGCCCCTGCAATCGCGCCGAAACCGCCACGATGCCCAAGCCGACCCACAACCAGCGAATACGCATAAGAGCTCCCTGTCGGTATCCTCGATCCGCGGTGCAGGCAGGACGCGTTCCGTTCCGAACGATCTCCGCCGGTACGCTGGGACACAACGACTTGACCGCGATCGATGACTCGAGACGGCGGTCGACTGTCCCGCTGAGTCGTCAGGCAGGGTGCGTCAGATTGCCCTCTTGCACGATCTCGAGCCGTTTCATCCGGCGATAGAGATTCGGGCGGTCCGTCTGAAGGCGGCGCGCTGCCTCGGCGATGTTGCCGCCCGACGCTGCGAGGGCGCGCGTGATGAGCAGACGCTCGTACTCGTCGAGCATCGCGCTCAGTGGTCCATCGAGTCCGGCCGGGTCCGGCAGTTCGACGGGTCGTGATGGACGCACCGTCGTCTCGTCGATCGCGATGACGCGACGCACATCGTCCTCGTGAATGTGCTGGCCCGGATGCAGGATGATCAACCGCTCGACGATGTTGCCCAACTCGCGCACGTTCCCGGGCCACCGGTAGCGCACCAGCAGTCGCATCGCCTCGTCGCTCCACTCGGGAAGGCGTCGTCCGGTACGCAGCCGTGTGAGCGCAGCGAAGTGCTGCACCAGACGGGCGATGTCGTCGGGGCGTTCGCGCAGTGGGACCAACGTGACCGGGATGACGTTCAGCCGGAAGAACAAGTCCTCGCGGAACTCTCGCTCCCGCACGGCGCGGGCGAGATCCTTGTTGGTCGCGGCAACGATGCGCACGTTGACGGCGATCGGCTTTCCCCCTCCCACACGCTCGATCTCTCCGGCCTCGATTGCGCGCAGCAACTTCGCTTGCGCCTCCGCGCCGAGGTCCCCCACCTCGTCGAGAAAAAGCGTGCCGCGATGGGCGAGTTCGAATCGGCCGATCCGTCGCTCCGTCGCGCCCGTGAAGGCTCCCCGCTCGTGGCCGAACATCTCGCTCTCCACCAGGTCACGCGGAATGGCCGCACAGTTCACGCGCACGAACGGGCGGTCGCGCCGCGCGCTCCCGAGGTGAATCGCGGCGGCCACCAACTCCTTCCCCGTCCCTGACTCCCCCGATACGAGGACGCGCGCATCGGTGGGGGCAATCCGGGCGATGAGCGTTCGCAGCGACTGCATCGCCGCACTCATCCCGACCATTTCATCGTCGAGTCCGAGGTCGGCCCGCAGGACCTGCGCCTCGCGCTTCGCCAGCCGCAACTCGAGCGCGGAGCTGAGCGAGAGCAGGACGCCCTCGGGTGTGAGCGGCTTCTCGAGGAAGTTGAAGGCGCCGAGCTTCGTGGCTCGCACGGCGTCGGCCAACCCGGCCTTGCCGCTCATCATGACTACCGGGAGGTCGGGGTGCCGCTCCCGCAGCGCTGCCAGCACCGCGATGCCATCCATCGTCCCCGGCATCATCAGGTCCACGAGCGCCACGTCCGGTTCGGCCTCGGCGGCGAGCGCGACTCCTTCTGCGCCGGTCGGTGCTTGCCGGACCTCGTAACCCTCCGAGGCGAGCAGCGCCCCCACCATCCGCCGGATGTTGGCTTCGTCGTCAATGAGGAGGATGGTGGGCATGCGCGACGGATCGGGTCAGGGAAGAGCGGACAGCGCCGGCGACGCATCCGCTGCGCGACGGATCAGCGGTCCCCCTGTCGCTCGAGCGGGACCGGTTCCTTGGCGCCGGACCTTGGCCATTGCTCCATGGCGTTTGGGGCCGGCAGCCCGCGCGCCTCGCTCATCAGCTTGTTGGTGAAACGCTGTCCTTCCGACACCCGCTCGACCTCAATGGCAATCGCCTCGATCGCATGCTCGATGCGGTCGAACCGCGGGTCGAACTCGCCGGACCTGCTGACCGACTGCGCCGTGCCGCGGCGATCGAGCCAGCGCCCGAAGGCGCGGGCCAGCGGAATCCCGATCGCGATGACGGCTATAGTGACAAAGAACATCTGGGTGATCTCCACCGCCTCACGCGGAATCACGTCTTCCCTCGGTAGAGGGGGTGGGACCAACACCTGGGACTCGGCCGGCATGCCTAACGCCTGATCCATCTGGCGCTGCAGCGACGAGAGCCGCTCCTGTGCCTGCTCGATCTGATGCGTGATCGCGTTTTCTCTCGCGTCGGTCGTCCCGCTCGTCAGCTGGCTCGTGAGCTTGTCGATCGTGGTGCGTTCCGCGGTGATCTGCCCCTGCAGTGCATTGATGGTCGCCGCGCTTGCCGCGACGCCTCCTTGCGCGAGTTGCGCCTCGCGCAAGCCGTCTCGTGCGCCCTGCATCGCGTCCTGGACCGCCTTGCGCACTTCGGTCTGAACGTCGCGCGCGCCCGCCTGCTGCAACATCGTGCTGGCGGCACCCGCAGTCGTGACAATCGTGCTGTGGTACATGTCCTCGTCCCCTGTCAGCTCGTGTGGATGTTCGGGAGCGCCTTTTCTGCCGCCGGTCTTCGATCGGGCGGCAGCGCGCCCGCATACTGTGGTGACTCCGACAGTCGCTGCACCTCGACGGCGATGGCGTCGAT
This sequence comes from Gemmatimonadota bacterium, assembly GCA_040007995.1. Taxonomy (GTDB): domain Bacteria; phylum Gemmatimonadota; class Gemmatimonadetes; order Gemmatimonadales; family Gemmatimonadaceae; genus SCN-70-22. The sequence goes on from JBDTUA010000305.1 coordinate 4,324, forward strand.
GGCTTGCTCCATGCGCCCCAGTCGGACGTCGACATCCGGGGTATCCGTCACCCGCCCTCGTTCACGCGATGCGCTACGGGCTGCCAGCACCCGGACCACCGTGATGATCGTACCGCTGACCGAGCCGAGTACGACCGCGGCCAGCCCGACGTCCGCTCCCGACGTCATCATCGTGCTTTCCTCCTCATGACGTGGACCGAGCTCCGTCGCCGAGCGCGGAAGGCTCCTTCGGACGCTCCGCCAGCAGCTTGGTCACGAAGCGCTGCCCCTCGGAAATGCGCTCGACCTCGACGGACATCGCCTCGATCGCCATCTCGATGCGTTCGAGGCGCATCGACGTATCACCACCCCCTGGGCTGAAGACCTCGCGATCGGCGGCGCGCATTCGCTCCTTATAGCGCAGGGCAGACTGCACGATCGTCGTGACCATGGCGAAGGCGCCGAGTGGAACCAGGATTCCCCATTCCATTTATGCAACCTCGGGTGTGAGTGGAGTGATCGGCAGCAGGAACGAGATCGTAGTCCCTCGTCCTGGCGCGCTCGTGGCGTCCACGCTCCCATGATGCGACAAGATCGTCTGACGCGCGATAGCGAGGCCGAGTCCGGTGCCACCCGCCTTGTGGGTGACGTACGGCTCCCATATCGTCGGAAGGAGCTCGGGCGCGATACCGCGACCGGCGTCGGTTACCGCGATTCGAATAGCGGAGTTCCCCGCGAGCGTCGCCCCTGCGACCTCGACACGCACCGTGCCCGCTCCGTTGCACGCGTCAACGGCGTTGAGCAGGACGTTGGCCAGCGCGCGCTGCAGCGCATCGTGATGTCCGAGAATCATCGGCAGGCCGGCCTCGAGGTCGAGCGCCAGCGTTACCTCAGGGGGGACGGAGGCCTGCGCCGTGTACCGCGCCAACTCCACGACGTCGACGTCGGACGGCGGTCCCGAGGGCAGTCGGCCAAACTGCGAAAAACTCCGCGCCAGCCCATCGAGACGCTTCGTCTCGGTCTCGAGTACCTCCAGGGCGTCGCGCTGTCCTTCCGACGCGTCGCGGCGCAGGCGGGCGATGGCGAAGTGGATCGGCGTGAGCGGGTTCTTGATTTCGTGGGCGACGCGCTGCGCGGTCTCGCGATAGGCACGCAACCGCTCCGCCTCGACGGCCCGCTCACGACCGAGCGACAACTCGCGCGCCATCGCACGCATCCGCTCCCGCAGGACGGCAAACTCCGGAGCACCCCGCGCCCCGGCGCCGACGGGAAGTACCTCCCCGCGCTCGATCATCCCGGTCCAGCCGACCAGTTCGTCGAGCGGCCGGCTCATCTGTCTCGACAGGTGGCCCGCCACTCGCGACGCAGCGATCCACAAGAGCGCGACCGCCAGCAGCGCGCTGACGATCACGACCGGCACCAGTCGCGCTGCGAGAAAGCGAAAACGACGAGCCTGGGTCACCGATTCTTCGAGTTCGAGTTCGTGGGCGTCCAGCGCCGCGCGCTGCGCCTGTGTGAGCGGACCCTGCCGGGCGGCTCCCACCGCTTGGCGCCCGGATTCGGCCAAGCGCTCCCACGCGGCGCTCGCTGAGATCAGCGGCAGCGTCCGCGACGCCACGATCCCCCAGACAAGGGTGAGCGCCAGCGCCGGCACAAGCGCAAAGAGCGAGAGGATCGTAAAGAGCCGGGTACGAAAGCCGGGTGATTTCACGTACGACAGGGACTGGATGGGGTTTCGGGATAAGGTATGACCCGGGCAGTCCGCGGCGAGGGCACGGAGCACGGGCATGGAGCACGGGCATGGAGCACGGGCATGGAGCATCGGAGCGACGAGCGCGAACTTGTCGACAGGGCCGCGTCCTCGCCCGGACGCCCGCGGGACGAGCGAGCCGGCCGCGACCCTTCACCCGCTGTCTGTCCCCGAGAAACCCATGAAAAGCCACACGTCCTATCTCACCTTTTCGACCCGGAAGCGACAGGAGATCATCGACATCACCGATGACGTGGAGTCCTGCCGGGCCGTCGCGGCCATCAGCGAGGGCTTTGTGCTGGTGTCGGCGATGCACATCTCGGCCAGCGTTTTCGTGAACGATCACGAGTCTGGGCTCTGGCAGGATATCCTCGATTGGCTCGAGGCGCGCATCGCGCCGTGGGAGCCTGGGGCATATCGGCACAACGCCGGGACCGGGGAAGACAACGCGGCGGCCCACCTGCGGTCGCTCACGGTGGGTCACGAGGTCATCGTTCCGGTGACCGACGGGCGACTGGATCTCGGCCCGTGGCAACGGGTCTTTTACGGCGAATGGGACGGTCGTCGCGCCAAGCGCGTGATCCTCAAGGCGATGGGCGTGTAGGGGCCTGTGCGAAGGATGTGCTAACCGTTTGCCACCGAATGCATTACATTTCCGCGTCCGACGGTCGTACCGCATGGGGGGGGCAGCGGATCCCAGGGATCCGAACCTTGCGCGCGGTACCGGCGTGGTCGTGCGACATCGGTGTCTCCGCGTCGTCGTGGGGAGTCGGTGAGCGCGCGGCGCGTCACCCGGGGGACAAGGCGCAGGGAGCGCTCCGCGGCCATGAGGCCCGCGATCGCCGGCGCCGACCACATTCGCCCGGGGCGCGACAGAGCGTGCCCCAGTGCGGCACCCAAACCATGGGGCGCCCATGCG
>JBDTUA010000306.1:0-6914 GCA_040007995.1 Gemmatimonadota bacterium
GGCAGATCGTCAGGCAGCTCACGCGGCACGTACAGCAGGGAGGCGCGGTTGTTCGGCCCTAGGAACTCGCGCGAGATCCGGTTGACGGCGGCAGCGGTGACGCGCTCGAAGGCCTCGACCTGTCGATTCACGAGCGAGGGGTCACCGAAGTAAGTAGCGAACTGAGACAATTTGTCGGCGCGCGATTGCGCGGATTGGAGCGACGTGATGAGTTCCGTAGTAATTACTGCGATTGCGCGCGCGACTTCGTCGTCGGTCGCGCCGTCCTGGTGCATGGCGTCGAGCACGCCGGCGACCCCCGCTTCCAGCGCTTCACCAGACACGTCAGGTCTCGCCGTAGCGTCCAGAATGAGGAGGTCGCTACCCTTGGCCAGATCGAACGTGAACGCCACGACCGAGGAGGCCAACTGCTGTTCCCGCACCAGTTGCCGGTGCAGACGACTCCCGCGGCCCATCCCGAGAATCGCCCCCGCCACAGAGGCCGGGTAGTAGTCGTCGCTCCCGAGAATGGGAGCGCGCATCGACAGGAAGAGTCGCGGGACCATCACGTCGTCGGCCACGACTTCGCGTCGCCATTCGCCAAACGTCGGAGTCACCGTCATATCGGCGAGCGGTGGGCGGCCGTTGCCCCGGGGGATCGCGCCGAAGTGTTCGTCTACGAGCCGTCGCGCCTCCTCCGCGCCCACGTCGCCGACGATGGAAAGGACCGCGTTATCCGGCGTGTAGTACGTGTGAAAGAACGCCGCGACATCCTCGAGCGTGGCGTCGCTCAGGTGTTCCATCGATCCCATCAGGGAATGATGAAAGGGGTGATCGGCAGGGAAGCAGAGTGCCGGGACCTTCTCCCACCACGATCCATACGGTTGGTTATCCACGGACCAACGCCGTTCGTTCTTCACGACGTCGCGTTGTGTATCGAGCTTTTCCTGCGTCATCGCCGGGACGAGTCGTGCCATGCGATCGGCCTCGAGCCAGAGTGCCAGCGCCAACTGGTTCGATGGGACCGTCTCGTAGTAGTTCGTGCGCTCGAGCCACGTCGACCCATTGAGAGTCCCGCCGGCTCGCTGCACCAGTTCGAAGTGTTCGTTGGCCGCGACATGCTCCGACCCCTGGAACAGCATATGCTCGAACAAGTGCGCAAATCCGGTGCGGTCGAGGCGTTCGTTCGCGCTCCCGACATGATACCAGAGGTTGACCGCCACAATGGGAGCGGTGTGATCCTCGGAGAGGGTCACCCGTAGTCCATTGGGCAGCTCGAAGGAATCGATGGGCAGTGGCATGGCGAGTGCGTAGTCAGGGTCAGTGGGCGGGACTGCGGCCGCCAATCGGGATCGTCACCCCGTATAAGGCTACTGGGTTGAAGCGATCGACCCGGCCGGAGATCACGTCGGCGTTAGGCGTCAGCACCTGGTTCACCATGAGGTAGACACGAAGGCGGGCGAAGGTCGGCCCCAGGTCGCGCAGCACCTTCTGACCAACGAACCATTGCAGCGCGGCTTCGCCGACGAAATCCCGTCCGTAGATCGCGCTGTTGTGCGGACCGCCGCCGCCGTACGCATAGGTCAGGTAGACGGGAAACTGCAGGTCGAACCATCCCCCGGTACGGCGCGCGGCCAGGCCGGGAAATACGTTACCGATGAAAAGCAGGGGAGTGTTTGTGCTCCGCGGAGTGATCCCCGAGGTACCATAGGGTGTCACGCTCGCCCCCACGATCAGCGTCCACCACTTCGACGACGATGGGATGATCGTCGCGAAGCGCAGGTTGAAGCCACTCGTGGCAGGGAATCCTTCCTTCGCCGAGATGAAGTCAGCGCTCAGCATTCCTGGCTGCAGCAGGAGAACCGGCCCGGATTCCTGTGCCTCGGCTCGCGGCGCCAGGCTAACGATGACGATGATCAGAATCAGCCATGCCCGCGCGAGACGCATGACCCACGCGACACCCGAGGGTGCCGTCGGGACAAATGCGGAGTTGCACCGAAGGTCGGTCGGCAGTGGCAGGGGCGGCATCGGCTACGTCGACGAGCGCGGCAGCAGGGCGAGAAGCGCCGTGAGCGGAACCTTCACGGACTCCGACAGGATGTAGCCGATCGACTCCACGCGGTTGGCGGAGATAGGACTCGTCTTCGTTGGCGATGGCACTGTCGTGAGACGATAACGCCAAGCCAGGATCTGCAGTCGCATCATGTGAAAGGGATCGCTCACAAGGATCGCCTCGTGCAGCCGCTGCGCGGACATCAGCTTTGCGACGCTACCCAGCGACTCGTCGGTGCTGCGCCCCGCATTTTCGAGGAGCATGGCCTTGTCGGGGACGCCGCGGCGAAGCAGATAGGCACGTCCGACCGCGGCTTCAGTGGTCGTGTCTCCGGCGCCTCGTCCACCCGTGAGGATGACGTGAGGGGCGAGCCCGCGATTCCAGAGTTCGAGCGCATGGTCCAGTCGGGCCTTGAGCACGGGCGACGGACGCCCGTCGTATTGCGCCGCGCCGAGTACGACGATCGCATCGGAGGGACGCGCTCCTTCGCGCGTCCCCCACACAAGGACGCCAGTCAGCGAGAGCAGCCACGCCGCCACCAGCAGCCGGATGCCGCCGAATACCAGCCGCCGCACCGACCGAGAGGAAGGCTCCATCGCTCCAAGAATAAGGCCGGACTCACCCGAGTGAATAGGGCTTAGGATCGCGGCAGCCGCAGCAGTGCAACGGCTCAGCGCGCCAGACTGAGGAGCGAGAGCCAGAAGACGTCGAATGCCACCCGCGCGGTGCGATCCGACCGCTGAGACGACCAGATGACGAGCCCCTCGCGAAAGGCCAACTCGCATGAGGCCAGCATCGCCGGCGACAATCGAGGCGCAAGATCCAGCAGCGTGAAGACCAGCGAGACCGTCCGCTCCGCCGCCGCCTGTCGCTGTCCGGCCGAATCGACCATCGCGATTCGTGTCGCCTCCCCTCGTTCCTGCGAGAGTTCGAGGAGGACGCGAAGTTCACCGGTCGCGATCTCTCCGTCCAACCATCGCCAGTACTCCTCGAGCACCGAGCTCGACGTGCTCTTCTCCAGCGCCGCCACTTCGCGGGCCACGAGGCGATCCGTGAGCCATCGGATGGTCATCGCGAGCAGCGCTTCCTTGTCGCGATAGTGATAGAGGACCAGTGCCTTCGAGACCGCCGCCTCGGTGGCAATCGCTTGCAACGAGACCGAACTGCCGCCATCTCGCAGCGCGCAGCGCAGCGTAGCGGCCAGGAGCCGCTCCCGAGCCTCGAGCGCCCGCGCGGGACTTCGACGGCTGGTGGGCATGCGCGTCAGCTGGTCATGCCGTCACCCGGTCGCCCCGCGAGGGCACCGTGACGGAGAACCCATGCTCGCGCAGCGTGGCGGCGAAGGCATCCTGCGACTCGACTTCTCCGTGCACGAGACAGACCTCAGGGGCGGGGCGCTCGGTTCCTCGCACGTGCATGATCCATTCGAGGAGATCGCGTCGGTCGCCGTGCGCGCTGTAGCCGTTCAGCACTTCGACTGACGCTCGCAGAGGGACGTCGTCGCCGAAGACGCGAAGCACGGGGGCGCGCTCCAGGATTCGGCGGCCGAGGGTGTGCTGCGCCATGAAACCGACAATGAGGATGGTGTTGCGCGGATCGCCGGCACCGTTGGCAAGGTGATGCAGGATACGCCCGGACTCCGCCATCCCGGATGCAGCGATGATCACCATTGGCCCGTGCATCGCGTTGAGCTGCTTCGACTCACGCACATCGCGCGTGTATCGCACGAGGTCGAAGCGGAACAGCGCCGACACCTGACGCACCAGGTCCTCGGACTGATCGAAGGTGTCGGGGTGCAGTTCAAAGACGGACGTCGCGTCGATGGCGAGCGGGGAATCGATAAAGATCGGAATCGCCGGAATGCGCCCGGCCCGCACCAACGCGTGCAGGTCGTAGACGAGTTCCTGTGTCCTCCCCACCGCAAAGGCAGGGATTAGCACCTTTCCGCCGCGTGCCGCCGTCTCGCTGACGATCTTCGCCAGACGGGACTGGGCGTCTTCCAACGGCGGATGGTCGCGGTTCCCGTACGTCGACTCCATGATCACGACGTCCGCTCCCACTGGGGGATCGGGATCGCGGATGATTGGTAGCCCTGAGCGGCCAATGTCGCCGGAGAAGACGAGACGCCGTGGAACGCCGTCCTCGGTGAAGTCGAGCACCACCGAGGCCGAACCGAGGATGTGTCCTGCCTCGACGAACGTCAGCTGGATTCCCGGCAGGATCTCGACCTGCTTCTTGAACGGAAGCGCGATCATGGTTTCGATCGCGGCCGTCGCATCGCGCATCGTGTACAGCGGCTCCGCGTGGCTCTTGTTCCTGCGACTTAGGTATTCGGCGTCCTTTTCCTGGATGTGTGCGGAGTCCGCGAGCATGATCGCGCACAGGTCACGGGTCGCCGCCGTGCACCAGATGTTGTTGTGGAAGCCCTCCCGCATGAGGTAGGGAAGGCGCCCCGCGTGATCGATGTGAGCGTGCGACAGGACCACAGCGTCGAGCTCTGCGACATCGAAGGGGAGCTGGCGATTCTTGGCCTCGGATTCGGAGCGCCTTCCCTGAAAGAGCCCGAAGTCCAGCGCAATCGTTCGTCCGTTGGTCCGCAGGAGGTGACACGATCCCGTAACCTCACGCGCTGCACCTGCGAATTCGATTTCCACGTGAGCGCGCTCGCCCTCCTCGTACCCCGCCATGGGGCGTGAACGGTGTCCGGGTCTTCGCTATTCTGCCGAGGGAGCGAACTTAGTACTTTGGCCGCTATGGACACCACCCCTGTTTCGCGCGCACTGACGGTCGTTCGTCACCCCCTGATTCAGCACAAGCTGACGCTCCTGCGCGATCGTCGAACCCCAAAGAAGATCTTCAAGGAACTCGTCGATGAGATCGCGATGCTGATGGCGTACGAAGCGACCGCATCGCTGTCGCTCGACGAGATCGCCGTGCAGACGCCGCTGGAACAGGCCATCGGATGGAAGGTGAGTGGAAAGAAGTTGACCCTCGTCCCGATACTCCGTGCGGGACTGGGCATGGTCGAGGGGATCCTGCGACTGGTTCCATCGGCACGTGTCGGCCACATCGGGCTCTATCGCGATCACGACACACTCGAACCAGTCGACTACTACTTCAAGGTCCCCGGTGATGCGGCGGAGCGCGACTTCTTTCTCCTCGATCCGATGCTCGCCACCGGAGGGAGCGCCGTGTCGGCCATCGACTCACTCAAGCGCACCGGTGCCACGCGCATCCGCTTTCTGTGCTTGGTGGCCGCCCCGGAGGGTGTGCGTCGCGTCCATGACGCGCATCCTGATGTCCCGATCTACTGCGCCTCGCTCGATCGCCAACTCAACGAGCATGGGTATATCCTGCCCGGGCTCGGCGATGCGGGCGATCGACTCTTTGGCACGCGCTGAGTGTGGCTCGCGCGGTGCGGCTGGTGGAGCCCACGAGGGCACAATGGACGTATGATTCACTTGCTTCGGATCACAGCAGCTGACGACTACTGAGGAAATCGTCTCTTGTTCGCAAACACGAGCATAACTACATTCCGCCCGATTCCGGGATCTGCTGCGCCGATCACCTGCGCCTTGGTCGTTGATGCTCATCAATTTGTTGCCGGACTTTTTCGCAGTCCTCAACAGCTCCGATCGAGTCGCCGCCTACCAACAATACTTCGAGTCGCACCGCGCCCGCCTGTCGGCCTACTGGCATAATTACGTCTTCGATCCGGACAGCGAGCACTTTCTCGACGTCGTCCGGATGACCACACAAGCCGAGCGATCAGACCTGCGTGCCATGCTGGAACGTACCGACGTGGTCTCGCTCGCGCGCGACACCGAGGCACGTTGTACCGAGTTGTTAGGCACCGACGTGGACCTCGACGTGGTGCTGATGGTCGGCGTCGGAGGTGCGAATGCGGGTGAACTGGTCGTGGCCGGACGCGGCATGGCGTTCGTGTGCCTCGAGCATTTCACCGGCATCGCCAATCCCGAGACCCAGGGACTCGGACTCGATCCGGAACTGCTCCCGCTCTGGCTGGCTCACGAGATCGCCCACGCGGTCCGCTATACGTCCCCAACGAGTCACAGCGAACTCCGGCACCTGATCGACGAGGCTGACGGCTACTACTCGTACTGGGAGACCGGAAAGCGCGCGTCCATGCGAGAGCTGCTTGCCAACGAGGGGCTCGCCGTCGCCGTCTCGCGGCTCGTGAGCCCGGGGCATGCCGCCTGGGAGTACTATGGGTACGGGCGGCGCCAGTATGCCCGGGTGCGCGAACTGGAGTCGCACATCGCGCGCGCCGTCTCGCAGGAATTCGACCATCGGGCCCTGGGGCTCCGGCTGCGCTACCTGATGGGTGGGACCAGCGACGATGCCCGAACGGTCGACCGCACGATCATCCCCGAACGCGCGGGCTACTACATCGGCGCCCGCATGGTGGAGGCGGCCATGGAGCAGCGCGGTGCCACGTGGGCCATCCGCGCCAGCGCCGAAGACCTGCTCGACCTCGCCACCCGGAACACCGCCGCGACTGCCTAACGAACGTCCCGCGTCGTACGCGTCACTTGCCGACGCAGAAGGACGCGAAGACCCGGTCCAGCACATCTTCCACGTCGACGCTACCGATCAGCTCATCGAGCTGGTGCGTCGCGCTGCGAATGTGCACCGCGGCCACCGACGCCGGCGCCGCGTGTGACTGCCACGTTTGCAGGAACTCGTCAAGTTCCCCCGCCGCGTATTCGAGCGCCTGCCGATGTCGCACGCGCGTGACGATCGGGCTTTCGGGGTTCACGTTCCCCACCGAGCGCTCCAGCGCCGCGTGAATTTCGCGGAGGAGCTCGTCGAGCCCCTCGCGCGTCTCGGCGCTGACCGCGACTGTCACCTCGCCACCGCC